>DAIRTA010000005.1:0-46256 GCA_036804125.1 Hyphomonas sp. | reverse complement strand
TCATGCCGAAACCGATGTATAAGGACAATGGCTCAGGCATGCACGTCCACCAGTCTATCTGGAAAGGCGGCAAGCCGCTGTTCGCCGGCAACAAATATGCCGACCTGTCGGAGACCTGCCTTCATTATATCGGCGGCATCATCAAGCATGCCCGCGCCCTGAATGCGATTACCAATCCGTCCACGAACAGCTACAAGCGGCTGGTTCCGGGTTATGAGGCCCCAGTCATGCTCGCCTACTCGTCACGCAACCGTTCGGCCTCGATTCGCATTCCCTTTGCCACCAGCCCGAATGCGAAGCGCATCGAAACCCGGTTTCCTGATCCGACCGCAAACCCTTACCTGGCATTCGCAGCTCTGCTGCTGGCGGGGCTCGACGGCATCGAGAACAAAATCCATCCCGGCGATGCGATGGACAAGGACCTTTATGACCTGCCACCTGCCGAAGCCAAGACCATTCCGCAGGTCTGCGGTTCGCTTCGCGAGGCCCTCGGCGCCCTTGATGCTGACCGCGCCTTCCTGAAGAAGGGCGGCGTCTTCGATGATGATCAGATCGACGCGTATATCGACCTGAAAATGGAGGAGAACATGAAATTCGAACTCCATCCGCATCCGGTCGAATTCGACATGTACTTCAAGGTCTGATCGGCCCCTCAATGAACCCTGATACCCAAAGGCCGGCACGGAGTTCCGTGCCGGCCTGTTAGTTTTCAAGGCACAGGATTTGCCAACCCCTTATGTGGGTGGCCTCGTACAGAACTCAGCCTGCTTCCGTGTGCGACTTCTTCGAATGCACATAGAGGGGCTCGGCATTACCCTCGACGACTTCGGCATTGATCACGACTTCTTCAACACCGCGGAGATTCGGCAGCTCGAACATGGTATCGAGCAGGATAGCCTCCATTATGGAGCGCAGGCCGCGTGCGCCTGTTTTCCGGGTAATGGCACGCCGCGCAACGGCGTTCAGTGCTTCTGGCGTGAAGGTGAGTTGCACGTTCTCCATGTCGAACAGCTTCTGATACTGTTTCAGCAAGGCATTCTTCGGTTGTGTCAGAATCTGGATCAGGGCGGTTTCGTCTAGATCCTCAAGCGTAGCGATGACAGGCAGGCGCCCGATGAATTCGGGGATCAGGCCGAATTTCTGGAGATCCTCGGGCTCGACTCCCCTGAGCACTTCGCCGACACCGCGATCTTCGGCGTTCTTGATGGTCGCCCCGAAACCAATCGATGCATTGTCACCGCGAGAGGAAATGATCTTCTCCAGGCCGGCAAACGCCCCGCCGCAGATGAACAGGATGTTGGTGGTATCGACCTGAAGGAATTCCTGCTGTGGGTGCTTGCGTCCACCCTGTGGCGGAACGGCCGCAATTGTGCCTTCCATGATCTTGAGAAGGGCCTGCTGCACGCCTTCGCCCGAAACGTCGCGTGTGATCGAGGGGTTGTCCGACTTGCGCGAAATCTTGTCGATCTCGTCGATGTAGACAATGCCGCGCTGAGCGCGCTCGACATTGTAATCCGCCGCCTGCAGCAGCTTCAACACGATGTTCTCAACATCCTCGCCGACATAGCCCGCTTCTGTAAGGGTCGTTGCATCCGCCATCGTAAACGGGACGTCCAGTATACGCGCGAGTGTCTGCGCGAGCAGGGTTTTGCCGCAACCTGTGGGGCCGACCAGCAGGATATTCGACTTGGAAAGCTCAACGCTGTCCGACTTGCTGGCATGGGACAGGCGCTTGTAATGATTGTGCACCGCGACTGAAAGGATGCGCTTGGCGTAACGCTGGCCAATCACGTAATCGTCGAGAACATCGCAGATTTCCTGGGGCGTCGGGACTCCCTCACGGGACTTGATAGCCGAGGACTTGTTTTCCTCGCGAATGATGTCCATGCAGAGCTCAACGCATTCATCGCAGATGAATACCGTCGGCCCAGCGATCAGTTTTTTGACTTCGTGCTGGCTCTTTCCGCAAAACGAACAGTAGAGCGTATTCTTCGAGTCGCCGGAGCCGGTTTGCTTGTTCATACCGTCCTCAATGCCGCCCAGAGTTTAATACGTCCTTTAGACGTCTTTCTGGACAAACCACACAGTTAACACAATAAACGGGTTCACCTGACCCGCAAGGGCCCGTGTGTCCTGTAACTGCCCTTGCATAAATCGGGCTAGTTTTCGTCGTCGGCAGCGCGCCGTTCATAAACCTTGTCAACAAGCCCGAAATCCCGGGCCTGCTCGGCTGTCATGAAGGTATCACGATCGAGTGTTCGCTCAATGACCTCATAGGGCTGGCCGGTGTGTTTTACATAGATCAGATTAAGCCGCCGCTTGAGTTCTATAATTTCCTCGGCGTGGCGCTCGATATCCGTCGCAACACCGGAATAGCCACCCGAGGGCTGATGCAGCATTACCCTGGCATTCGGCAGGGCGATCCGCATGCCTTTTTCGCCAGCGGCCAGAAGGAGTGAGCCCATGGAAGCAGCCTGGCCGATGCAGACTGTGGAAATCGGGCAGCGCACGTATTGCATCGTGTCATAGATCGCCAGCCCCGAGGACACATACCCGCCCGGACTGTTGATATACATGGCGATATCGCGCTTTGGGTTCTCTGATTCGAGATAGAGAAGCTGGGATGTGATCAGGGCGGCGACCCCGTCATCTATTCCCCCGGTCACGAATACGATGCGCTCCTTGAGCAGGCGCGAAAAAATATCGAATGCCCGCTCCCCCCGGCTTGTTTGCTCAACGACCATCGGTACGAGGTTGAGGGCCGTTTCGTAGGATCTGGACATTCAATTCCCTTTCCGTGCGGGCACAGGCCGCAAATCACTTGCCTTTTGACTGGCAGATGCCGGGATATTTGTCCACGCGCCTCAACGCGCAAGAGGCGGCATGCTGTGGAAGACACTCAACGGAAAGGCCATTCCGAGTTCCCACTGGGTAGCGCGCTATCCGGATCATCCATGAAGGCAGAATAATCCGCAATGACCCGGCCGCGCTGCAGGTCGCTCAGCAGGATATGATGACCCTCAGGATAATATACCGTGCGCACATGGCCGGGCAGTTGCCGGGCTGTACGCCGCGGGCCTTCAGGCGGGATCACCTCGTCGCGGGCGCCATACGAGGCAAGCACAGGCAGGCCGTGCGGCAAGCCCGAAGCCGCGTTGTGAGCATTCTCCATGAGCGTAACGACCCCGTGGATCTGGTCGATCCGGTTCTGGCGGGTGTGTAGCGGGTCTGCCGCCTGCAGGGCAAGGAAAGCCGCATTGTCGGTCATCTTCGGCTGGGCAAATGACGGCGTCTGCACGATCCAGCCGGGCCCCAGACGGGTGCTGAGCCGCAGACTCGCGCCGTAAACCGGATTGAGCACACCCCAGCCCCGCAGACCGGGACCTGATAGTATCAACCGGTCGGCATCCGGCGGACGGTCCGAGGAGAAGGCGGTTATCGCAACCGCCGCACCCATCGAGATCGCGATCACACTCAGCGTTGCCTCGGGATGGCGCGCCCGGGCAATCCGGACGGCCGTGCGCAAGTCTTCGCGCATCAACTCCTCTTCCGGCCAGTAGCCGCGCCCCGGCGACCGACCGAAGCCGCGCTGGTCATAGGCATAGACGACCCGCCCCTCACCGGCCCAGACGGGCGCAGCGAGGCGGAATTCGCCGGCGTAATTGTTCATGCCGTGGATGCCGACGATGACATGGCGAACGCGGCCACCGGCCTCTGGCTTCCACACCGTAAGGCCCAGACGCGCGCCATCATGCGCGATCATTACATTTTCTTTATCGAGAAAGGCCGGCACGATGGTTCTACCTGGATTCGCAGGCAACGCGCCCTGCCGGACGGGTGTGGCACAAGCCGCAAGAGTGGCAAGAGCCAGCAAGGCAATGGCGCAATACCGCCCAGCCCGGCAGCGGATCAGCGGAAAGGCCATTCCCCTAACCCGCTCGGCAGCTGGCCCTCGGGATTAATCATGAAAGCGAGATAATCCGCGTGGACGACCTCCGACTGAAGATCGCGCAGCAACATATGATACCCGTTGGGGTAATAGACCGTCCGGACATGTGGCGGAAGAAACCGGGCGGTCCGGCGCATGCCATTTTCAGGGATCACGATATCGCGCTGGCCGTAGGATACGAGGGTCGGCACGTTGAGGCTCAGGCCTGCGGCTGCCAGGTGAGCGTTTTCCATCAGCGATACAACGCCATAAACCTGATCGATCCGCGTCTCATAGGTCATGTTGGGGTCCGACCAGGTCCGCCGCAGCATTTCGATATTGTCGGAGGGCTCAATGCGGACCAGGCCCGCGGGCGGCACCACGCGCCATCCCGGATTGGTGTAAGCGGCCGCGAGCAGGCTGAACCTGTATAGCGGATTGAGCGCGCCCCACCCTCTGAGGCCTGGCCCGGAGACAATCAGGCGATCCGCTTCGGGCGGGCGATCGGAGCCGAATGCGGTCATGGCAACGGCTCCGCCCATCGAAACAGCCACTACTGTGATCACGGCCTCGGGGTGGCGGGCCCGCGCGGCTCGGACAGCCGTGCGCAGGTCCTCCCGCATCAGTTCCTCGTCAGGCCAGAACCCCTTGTTGGGAGAGCGGCCAAAACCGCGCTGGTCATAGGCGTAAGTCGTGACCCCGCGCGCAGCCCAATAAGGCGCCGCCATGTGAAACGCGTTGGCATAATCATTCATGCCGTGAACACCGATAACGACATAGTCTGGCTCTGGGATAGCCAGGTTTTCCGCTTGCCAGACCGTGAGACCCAGTTCGGCTCCATCATGGGTGATAAAGAAACCACGCTCCGGATAGAATCCGGCCGGCAGCCGGTCGACCAGTTTCAGCGCAGCCTGTGTCTGGGGGTGAGCGCAGGCGCCAAGGCTAACGAAAACCTGCAACACGAGCAGCAGGCCAACAACCGCGCCGGCTAGATGAAGTAACCTCGACATTGTCATCCGTAAGAATTCTCCCGACCCGGGCCAGGGGGGACTTCCAGGTCAAACTGTTGCGCTCGTTCTACTCCCGCCGTCATTTGCCCGAGGCGCAGACGCAGGACCCACATGTGATAGATACGACATCCTGAACCGCCGCCAACCGCCGCATGCACCTTGATGCACCCGGCCGTGCGTGCGACACCCCCGGCAGCTTTAACTTTCTGACAGATAGAGGCATTCCCATGAAACCTCTCATGCTGCTTTCTGGCCTTTGCCTGCTTGCGGCCTGCACGGCAGATGTCGACGCACCCAGAGATTCGAGTGCGGCAGCAGGCGCTGAACCCCTTTTTCTTCCTCTGCCACAGGAGACCCAGGCGGGGATTCGAGCAGAGGATCTCGCCATCCGCATCAAGACCCTGGCCGACGATGCCTTTGAGGGCCGCGGGCCGGGCACTCCGGCAGGAGAAGCTGCGGCCGCCTGGATTGCAGCCGAGATGGCAAGGATAGGCCTGCAGCCGGGAGGCATCGGCGGCGGCTGGTACCAGCCGGTCACCATGGTCAACCAGACCGTGGACGCTGAATACTCGTCGCTTTCTGTCACATGGCCCGATGGAGTTGTGAAGATGATGCCAGCGGGCGACACGGCTGTGTTCTGGACAAAGCGCCAGAACGCCACCGAAATTGCCTTTGATGACACTCCGGTCGTTTTCGTTGGTTATGGCGCTGTCGCGCCTGAGTATGGCTGGAACGATTATGCCGGCCTCGATGCGCGTGGAAAAACGGTTGTCATGCTGGTCAATGATCCCGGCTTCGCCACCGGAGACCCCGAGCTCTTCAACGGCCGGGCCATGACCTATTATGGCCGCTGGACGTACAAGTTCGAGGAGGCCGCCAGACAGGGGGCGACTGCCGCCATCGTCATTCATGAGACCGAGCCGGCGTCTTACGGATGGGATGTCGTTGCAAACTCGTGGTCTGGGGCGCAATCCGACCTCGTCAGAGCCAATGGTGGAGAAGACCGCGCGTTGATAGAGGGCTGGATCACGCGGGAAGCCGCCGTGCGGATGTTCAGCCAAGCCGGTCTCAACTTCGAGGCGATGAAAACCGCCGCACTAACACCCGGCTTCCGGCCTGTGCCTCTTGAAGGCGTTGCCATCAGCGGGAGGATCCGCCAGTCGATCGACCAGCTTGAGAGCCGCAATGTCATCGGAATTCATCCGGGCACGACAACCCCGGACGAGTACTTCCTGTATACGGCCCATTGGGACCATCTGGGGATGAAGACCGGAGCGCCGGGGGAAGATTTCTACGAAAACCAGATTTTCAATGGTGCAGTCGATAACGCGACGGGTACGGCCGGCATACTCGAAATTGCCGAGAGGATGGTGACCAAGGAGACCCAACGCTCAGCCATATTCCTTGCCGTTACGCTTGAGGAATCCGGCCTTCTGGGCTCGGAATATTTCGCCGAGAACCCGACGGTGCCCCTGAACCGCATTGTGGCTGGCATAAATATAGACGGGGCGCTGCCGACCGGCCGGACTCGGGACATGGTAGTGGTCGGGTACGGAGCGTCCGAACTTGAAGACAGGCTCAAGGATGCCCTCGCACCTCAAAACCGCACCATTCGCCCCGATACTGCTCCTGAAGCAGGATATTTCTACCGCTCTGACCATATCTCTTTCGCGAAGCGCGGCGTACCCATGTTGTATGCAGATGGCGGAGACGACCTGATCGAAGGCGGTATCGCAGCCGGGCGCGCTGCGGCGGCCGCCTACCGTGCACTGCGCTATCACAAGCCAGCTGACGAGTACTCCGATGACTGGGATCTTTCCGGTTTTGTCGAGGACCTCGAAGCGCTTTACACTGTCGGTCTGGGCGTTGCACAGTCAGATGACTGGCCGACCTGGTATCCCGGCAACGAGTTTGAAGCCGCTCGGAAAGCAAGTCTCGGCGTGCAATAGCCCGGGACCGCGTCACTCATGCTGTCGTATCAGCACGGATTTCATGCTGGCAACAGGGCAGATGTCCTCAAGCACGCCGTTCTGGATACACTCCTGAGGACCGCCGCCGCAGGGCCGAAACCCGTGCTGTATGTCGAGACCCATGCGGGACGCGGTGTTTACGACCTGACGAGTCCGCAAGCGGTCAAAGGCGGCGAGGCGAGGACAGGTGTATTACCGTTTATGGACAGTGACGCTCCGGAGGCGCTTGCCTCCTGGCTGGATCTCGTGCGCGCGCGCGGGGATGAAGCCTATCCGGGCTCGCCAGCGCTGGCCCAAGCGCGGCTGAACCAGGCCTCCCGTTTGGTTCTCTTCGAACGCCATCCCCAGGAGCATGCTGCCCTGCTTGAGTCCATGACAGGGGATTGCCGCGTACAAATCCGCCATGCCGATGGGTATGCCGGCGCGCTGACGCTTTTGCCGCGAGCCGGCGAGCAGGTCATGGTCTTCATTGATCCGAGTTACGAAACCCGCCGGGATATCGAGGCGCTCGCGCATTGGGCCCCAAGTGCTCTCAAGCGCTGGCCGCACGGGTTGATCGTCATCTGGTTACCGCTTTTCCGCGACGGGCGTGAGACGGAGATATGCGAGTATCTTCTCACTCTTGCAGATGGCTTCCTGGTGAATGCGCGCTGGCCCGTTTCGCCAGAAAACAGAAGTTCGCTTGAAGGCTCGGCCATGCTGGCCTTTGGCTTGCCCCGCGAAGCGCGACGCGGCCTCAGCCTGATCGGGAGAACCCTGCAAAGCCTGTGGAAAGCAGGCGGATAGCATCCTTGGGGGATTTGCGCCGAGCGTCGTCAAAATCTTTACTTTTCCTAGAACTGCACTATTTTTCTAATAGGAGTTGTAGGAGTCTGGTATGAGTGACCCCGATTATCAAGCGCCGCCAGATGTGCTGGCATTCCATCTGGAGGTCATTCGCCGGGCTGTTCGGTTTCTCGAGACGGAGCTTGTGAACCAGGCGCCCGCCGGGAGCTTTGGTGCAACTGAAGCCCGGATTGCTGCGGAGGAGGCGCTGGAGTCCCTGCGGTTTCTCGAGTGCGCGATATCTTCTCGGCATAATCTGAGCGGCGCAGATGCCCGCCACAGGTTCCGCCTGATGTAAAGCCGGCGCGTTCCTAACCCTGCGGACCTACCTTTGCCCGGCCATACTCTTCATAACGCCGCCCGAGTGCATGAGCCATCATACCCAGACCACGGCAGACCGTGTAGCACTGGCTGAGAATTGCGCGCCGTCCCTGGCCGAGTGTGAAGACTGCGGCCAGGATCACCAATCCACTACCCACTCCCACCCGGATCAGCCCCTGCCCCAGGCTTCTGAGACGCGACACCACCGGTGGCAGTTTGCGTCCGTCGATAAGCGCATCCGTTACGCCTGTCCTGTACCAGCGCCGAAGCAGCCAACCTGTTCTCGCCCGTTCGTCAGGAACGTGCTCGTAAACATGGGCGTTCATTGCATTTGCAAGCTTATGGCCGCGATCTAGAAGCTGGCGGAAGAACAGTGTGTCTTCGCCGCCGGTGAGGGACATCTCGCTCGCAAAGCTGAGCCTTGTCTTGCGGACAGCGTCCATCGCAATCAGGCAATTGTTCGTTGCGCCCGGTTTGGTGCGCAGGGTGTCAGACGGAACCGGCGTACCATGCACGCCCCAGCGGCGCATCCACGCCGGAGCCGAGTCCGGATAGATCGGCGTGACCGGTCCAAAGACGGCCGCAGCCTGTGTCTCGTCATGGCGGCGAAGAAGTTCGGTGAGCCATTTCGGATCGGCAAATTCATCATCATCGATAAAGGCGAGGTAATCATCACCCGAAGCAAGCTTGAGAGCGCGGTTCCGTACATGGCTCACACCCGGATCCGGCTCAGCCTCATAAAGAAGCGGCACTTCAAATTGCCCCTGCCAGGATAGCACCACCGGCCTTGCGCCCTGATCACTGTCATTGTCGATAATGACGACCCGGACCCTGGCATCAGAAGGGATTTCGAGACGGTTGAGGCTTTCCAGAAGCCCATCGAGCAGCGTGTTCCGTTTATAGGTCGGTGCGGCAATGAGTATGGACCGGCCGGTTTTCTCAAGGCTCACAGCAGGGGACGTCATATCTTCCGGCCCGCTTGATATCTGCGATGCTTCCGAAGCTGACATTATGCTTCCGTCCATCTCTTTCGCACAGAACCAGTCCGCCAGCCGTCCGTTTCAGCCAGCTGCTGCAAGATTTGCGCCTTACCCTTGCTGAAAGGCCCCTTGCTGCAGGTACAGCGCGCCGGGGAGCCTATTCTGCGGCCACAGGCAAGTCATTGGCGGACAGACCGGAATAGCGCCTGAGGTGGTGATCTACATTCCCGAATTCGGAATCGACAATGGTCAGACGCTTGAAGTAATGGCCGATCGCGAGTTCATCCGTCATTCCCATACCGCCATGAATCTGAATGGCCTGCTGTCCGATGAAACGTCCCGCCTGACCGATGCGCACCTTGGCGGCCGAAGCCGCCTTCTTGCGTGTGACATCATCCTCGCCGAGCTTCAGCGTGGCCATATATGTCATCGAGACAGACTGCTCATGCTCAATGAACATATCGACCATCCGGTGCTGAAGAACCTGGAACTTGCCGATCGCGACACCGAACTGTTTCCGGGTTCGCGAGTATTCCACCGTCATCTGATTGGCGACCTTCATCGCGCCGCAGGCCTCTGCGCAAAGGGCAGCAATTGCCTGGTCGACAACGTTTTCGATGAGCGGAAAGCCGCCCTCGGGATCGCCGATCACGGCGTCGGCGCCCAGAGCGACATTATTGAACTCGATCTCGGAGGCACGCCGGCCATCGACAGTCGGATAGTCCCGGGTAACCACGCCCTTGGCACTCTTATCGACAATGAAAACGCCAATGCCGGACTGATCCCGGCGGTTTCCGGCGGTACGGGCCGTGACAATCAGATGTGAAGCCCATGGGGCACCGACGACCACAGCCTTGTGTCCGTTCAGAACAAAACCTTTGCCGTCTGCCTTGGCGCTCGTCTGAAGGTCTGCAAGGTTGTACCGGCCCTGCGGCTCAGCATAGGCGAAGGCAAAAATCCGCTCACCGGAAATGATGCCAGAGAGGTGTTCCTCTTTCTGAGGCTGACTGCCGGTCCGCAGAAAACCACCGGCACAGACGACACTTTGCAGATAGGGCTCGACCACGAGCCCTTTACCGAACTCCTCCATGATGACCATGGCATCAATGGGCCCGCCTCCCAATCCGCCCTCCTCCTCACTGAAGGGCGCAGCCATGAGACCAAGTTCGGCGAACTGGGTCCACATATCGGGTCGCCAGCCCTCGCTCGAATTGATGACCTTCCGGCGAGTATCGAAATCATACTGCTCCCGAATCAGCCTCCCGAGGCTGTCCCGGATCATTGTTTGCTCTTCGGTGAAATTGAAATCCACTTCGTCCTCCCACAGACTTTATGATGTATTCAAAAACGGGCTTGCCGCAAACCTTCGTACGCTCGCGAAGCTAGGGCTTCTCCAGCGCTCATGCTCAAAGCCCCAGCACCATCTTCGCGATAATATTTCTCTGTATTTCGTTGGACCCTCCGTAAATCGAGGTCTTTCTCATGTTGAAATACATGTCCGCCGCAAAGCGCGAATAGTCAGGCCCGACCCCAAATTCGTTCTGCCCCTCCATTTCGGCTCCACGCGCCCACGGCGCACCGTAATTCCCGACGGCTTCAAGGGTCAGCTCGGTCAAACGCTGCTGGATTTCTGTCCCCTTGATTTTGAGGATGGAGCTTTCCGGTCCGGGCCCCTTGCCGGCCGCTTCCGAAGCCAGTGTGCGCAGCTCGGTAAACTCGAGGGCTGTCAGGTCAATCTCCAGCTGGCTGATTTTCCGGGCAAACTCGAAGTCACGGATCAGAGGCGTCCCGTCGATGGCCTCAGATGAAGCGATCTGCCGCAAGCGTTCGACGCCGCGTTTCGAGCGCGCAACACCGGCGATTCCGGACCGCTCATGCGCGAGCAGGAATTTCGCATACGTCCAGCCTTCATTCTCCTTGCCGACAAGGTTCTCGACCGGCACGCGGACATCTGTCAGCCAAGTCTCGTTCACCTCATGCGTGCCGTCGATCAGGCGTATAGGACGCACCTCGATGCCCGGCGACTTCATGTCAATGAGGATGAAGCTGATCCCTTCCTGCGCCTTTGCTGAAGGGTTTGTCCGGCACAGAAAGAAGCCCCAATCAGCAAACTGGGCGAGCGTCGTCCAGGTTTTCTGACCGTTGATGATATAGTGGTCGCCGTCGCGGACTGCTGTTGTCTTAACACTGGCGAGGTCTGATCCCGCGCCGGGTTCGGAATAGCCTTGGCACCACCAGACATCACCAGAAAGAATTCCTGGCAGGTGGCGCTTCTTCTGTTCTTCGTTTCCAAAAGTATAGATGACAGGCCCGACCATCGAGATACCGAAAGGAAGGGGCATCATGGCGTCGATACGCGCATTCTCTTCAGACCAGATGTAACGCTGGGTCGCTGTCCATCCTGTACCGCCATACTGCTTGGGCCAGGCGGGTGCCGACCAGCCCTTCTTCCCGAGAATCTTGTGCCATATGAGATACTGCTCGCGGGTGAGGTCCTCGCGTGATCCGATGCCTATGAGTTCCTTTGGATAATTGTCATTGATGAAGCTTCGCACCTCCTCCCGGAAAGCGACTTCCTCGGCGGTAAACTCAAGGTTCATGATGGCCATCTCCTGCGTTCGCGAGCGCGCCGCGAATACCTTTTCCAGACTGTCTATGTCAGTCAAACATCTTCTCTGGCAAGGTGACGCAAACGTCAGCGTAAAGTTTGCCGCAGCTGGCGCTACGTCAGTTGTCAGCTTGCGCCGCGACGAAGGGGGCGCAGGCTGTCCTGAGGAGACCGATAACGGTTGCTGACCCCAGGCCACCGCCGGTCTGGAACTCTAGTTGCAAGAGCGGCCGCAACCCGATGCGCTCGACCGCAGCCTCATGCGCCGGCCGCTGCGTAATATGGGAAGCGAGGCAGTGGCTAACCGCCCCCGCCGATACGGAATGTATGACTCCCGCCGCGATTGTGGTTGCGAAACCATCCAGCAGGACCGGTATTCCCTGATGACGCGCCGCGATAATGGCCCCGACACAGGCAGCGATCTCGCGGCCGCCAAGACAGCGCAGAGCCTCGAGAGGATCGGACAGGTGTCCTCGATGGAGCCTCAGGGCTTCACCAACGACCTCAGTTCGCTTCAGGGCAATGGCAGGCGGCGTATGAAGGCTGGGGCGCACCCAGTACTCCGGTGCGCCCCCATAGAGCGCGCAGGCTAGCGCAGCAGCGGCTGTTCCGACCCCTGCGCCGAGCACCGCAATCGCCAATACGTCAGGATGATCCTCGATTGCCTCGAAACCGAAAGCAATTGTGGCCGCGCACTCTCGATCCGTCATGGCTGCTTCGCGGGCAATACTCGGTGTGGGAACATCTATCGCCAGCTCAAAAACCCGAACTGCGGCCCCCACACCGCTGGCAATCGCAGACAAAGGCGCGCGCCCAGCCTTCAGTGCTTCAATCTGAGCGCGTGTCTGCGACGCATTGGAGAGCGAAACTCCGGCGTCTGCTATTCCATGCGCTCCGGCGAACACCGCGAGAGAGGCCTTCTCGATACGTGGCGGATACCGGCCCTGCCAGGCAGCCAGCCACTGGGCCGCTTCTCCTAGCCGTCCGAAATCGCCTTCGCGCCCCATACGAAGAAGAGCCTGCCTGACCCTGTCGGCAGGACCTGGATCGAGATGGACAGGCTTCAGGATGAGTTGGCGGACATCATCCAAAGGCGAGCCGTTGACCGTCCCGTGTGTCGCTACGTGTTCATCCATGCAGCTGGCTCGATCTCAAGTTAATGCCCAACCCCGGATTGCAACCCAAGTCGCAAGCTTTTCTTACCCTTACTCTGACACTATGACATTTGTTCAGAGATCACGATCCTCCCTCAAACGGGTATAAAGATGAGCCCCTCGTCAATAAAGAGCCCGTGCATCAAAGTTTGCGCTGTGGAAAGCCAAACAGGCTTCTGCCTCGGCTGCGGAAGGACTTTGCCCGAAATCGGGCGCTGGACGTCGATGGATGAGACAGGACGCGCGGCCATACTGGCTCAGCTTCCCTCTCGCATTGAATTTCTCGTGCAAGCGGGGAAGAGATAAACAGATGAGCCCGGCTAAGATCCTCGGTTTCATGGCATTATCGCTGGCGATCGCCTTGGCTGTGTCTTTCGGGCTGGCTCCGATGATCCGGGCGGCAGAAAATGAGCGGGCGGCACCCGCCCTGGCAGCGGTGACCGCGTCTGCTGTTGAGCAGCCAGCCGTCGCATCCGGACGATCTGCGTTCATTGACCGCGAAAATGACGGGCATTACTGGGCCCGTGCTGATATTGGCGGGATCGATGTCAGGTTCATGGTCGATACAGGCGCCAGCGTCGTTGCCCTGACCTACCGTGATGCTCAAAGACTCGGCCTGAAGCCGGAGAACCTTGCCTTCGATTCGGAGATACGCACAGCTGGAGGGATCACCTATGGCGCGAGGGTGCGGCTTCCGCGTGTGCGTATAGGGCGTGTCGAGGTTCACGATGTGGATGCGGTTATCCTTAATGCGGGACTCGACCAGTCACTCCTCGGAATGACCTTCCTGCGTGAACTGCACTCATACGAATTCCGGCAGGGGCAGCTTATCATACGCCAGTAATGGGCTTGCCATCGAGACCTTTGCCAACTCCGATTTCCCAGGCAAAGCGACCGTCATCACCGGACCAGCGGGCATAGGCAACGCGACCATCAAGGCCCGCCGCCTTCATCAGCGCACGATACCAGTTCTCGGCACCTGCATCCAGACGGTAGGGGTGCACGCCCCATAAAATGCAGGCTTGCCGCAGCCTCGCGTCTTCAAGTGAGCCATACAGGATCGGCGCCCTTCCGCGGATCCGCGCAAATCGCGCCAGACGGTCAAAGGCTCCTGTCCTGAGAGCCAACGCGACGGCGCCTTCAGCCTCCGCCATGGACTGGGCTGTTTCGGCAACAACATCGATGGCACCGAGCGCCTCCGGTTTATCCTGAAACTGTTCCAGCGATCGCCTGTAATCCTCGGCATTTTCCGTCGCACGGATGATCCGTGACATGATGGCCACCGCTGTTGCAGGATGGCGGCCGACTGCCGTTTCAGCCGAGAGCATTACCGCATCGGCTCCCTGATATATCGCGGTTGCAACATCAGATGCCTCGGCCCGGGTCGGAGCGGAATTCTCTATCATCGACTCCAGCATCTGCGTCGCCACGATGACCGGGCGCCCTTTCGCACGTGCAGCCCGGATGATACGCCGCTGAATGACGGGCACCTCTTCCGGGGGAAATTCAACACCCAGATCCCCGCGCGCGACCATGACGCCATCGGCCGCATCGATGATATGATCGAGTTCGTTGAGCGCCGCAGGCTTCTCCAGCTTAGCGATCAGGGGCGCACGCCCGGCAATGATACGCTTTGCCAGCTTGATATCGGCAACAGATTGCACAAAGGAGAGCGCAACTATGTCGGCACCGACTGATAATGCGAATTCGAGATCGGATTTGTCCTTTTCCGTCAGCGCCTCGACCGGCAGGGCCTTTCCCCGGATTGTGAAGCCTTTCTTGTCGGTCAGCCTGCCGGGTATCTCAGCGCGAACTATCGGCCTTTCACCCGTCGCAGTCACCGTGAAGATCAGCTTCCCATCATCGACGAGAATCGTATCACCAATCTCCAGCTGACCGAGGATAGCTGGATGTGGCACGGGTATACTATCGGGAACCTCTGTCGCATCCGTCGCGATCAGAGCATAGGTGGAATGAAACCGCAGACGGAGCTCTCCGCCTTTAAAGCTCCCGACACGGACTTTAGGGCCTTGCAGATCGGCGAGGGTTGCCAATGGACGGCCGACATGGCCCTCGACTTGCCGAACAGCCTCCAGCGCAGCGCGATGCTCCTCATGACTGCCATGGGAAAAATTCAGCCGAAAGACATCAACACCGGCCTCAGCCAATGCCCGGATTTCGCGTAGCGACCGGCTGCGCGGGCCGAGGGTGGCAACGATCTTGGCATTCTCGCCACGAAGCTGTGCTTTCGCCATGAGACAGCGCCCTCTTCTAAAATATATGTCAGCTAAACCGACTCGGGCCCGCCCCGCCAGTCTCCGCTTATGCCTCCGCCAGAACAAACGGATCGTAGGAGAGGACCGGCGCCAGCCAGCGCTCCGCCGTACGCACATCCCAGCCCTTGCGGGCAGCGTAATCTTCGACCTGGTCGCGCCCTATGCGTCCGACCGCGAAATACACCGCCTGCGGATGCGACAGGTACAAGCCTGATACGCTGGCCGCCGGGAACATCGCATAGCTGGAGGTAAGCTCCACGCCGATGCGCTTCTCGGCCTCCAGAAGGCGGAACAGCGCCGCCTTCTCGGTATGGTCAGGCTGGCAGGGATAGCCGGGCGCTGGCCGGATGCCCCTGTATTTCTCTGCGATCAGCTCGTCCGCCGTCAACGCCTCATCCGGCGCATAAGCCCATAATTCCCGGCGCACCTTCTCGTGCATGTATTCGGCCATCGCCTCGGCAAACCGGTCGGCCAGCGCCTTGACCATGATCGAGGAATAATCATCCCCCTTCTTGGCAAAGGCCCTGGCAATGTCCTCGGCCTCCGGGCCAGCCGTGACACAGAATCCGCCGATCCAGTCATCGCCCTCAGGCGCAACAAAGTCCGCCAGCGCAAAGTTTGGCTGGCCATTATCCTTCTGCATTTGCTGGCGCAGGGTTAGGAAGGCTTCGCCATTCGCAAGCTTTATGTCGTCTCCGGAGGCATTTGCCCTCCAGAAGCCAACCACCGCCTTGGGCTTCAGCCAGCCTTCGCCGACCAGCTGCTGCATCATCGCCTGCGTATCCCGCCAGAGGCTTGAGGCCGCCTCGCCGACGATCTTGTCCTCGAGGATCGCCGGAAAGCGTCCGGCGAGATCCCAGGCAGAGAAATACGGTGTCCAGTCGATGTAGCGCGCGAGTGTGCCGAGATCGATGTCCTCAAACGTCCGTACACCTTCGAATGCCGGCTTCGGCGGCGTGTAGGATACCCAGTCGAAATCGCACTTCGCGGCACGCGCTTCAGTGATCGGCAGGCGCGGCTTCGGCGGGCCATCCTTGCGCGCCTCGCGCATCCGCTCATAGCGCGCGCGCACCTCGCTCAAAAAAACGGGCCGGTCATCCTCATTGAGCAGCGCACTGACCACTCCGACGGCCCGGCTCGCATCCGCCACGTGCACCACCGGAGCGCAGCGTATTGCCGGCTCGATCTTGACGGCGGTATGCGCCGGGCTGGTCGTCGCCCCGCCGATCATGAGCGGCTGCCTCATACCCCGGCGCTGCATCTCGGCTGCAACATACACCATCTCGTCCAGGCTCGGCGTGATCAGGCCCGACAAGCCAATGATATCGGCTTTCTCCCTGATGGCCGTAGCGAGGATTTTTTCTGCCGGCACCATGACGCCGAGATCAACGATCTCATAGCCATTACAGGCCAGCACTACACCAACGATGTTCTTGCCGATATCATGCACATCGCCCTTGACAGTGGCCAGCACAACCTTGCCGTTCGACTTCCGCTCCAACCCCAGTTCACGCTTTTCGGCCTCCATGAAGGGTTCGAGCCAGGCAACGGCCTGTTTCATCACGCGGGCGGACTTTACGACCTGCGGCAAGAACATCTTGCCCGATCCGAAGAGGTCGCCAACGACATTCATCCCCGCCATCAGCGGGCCTTCGATCACGTGCAGCGGTCGTTCGACCTGAAGGCGCGCTTCTTCTGTATCACGATCTATAAACTCAGAGATTCCGTGCACCAGCGCATGCTCAAGCCTCTTTTCAACCGGCAGGTCGCGCCATGCCAGGTCCTTCTGGCGAACCTTGCCTTTTTGGCCCTTGAAGCGCTCAGCCAGGTCCACCAGCCGGTCTGTCGCATCTGGCCGGCGATTGAGAATCACATCCTCCACCGCTTCCCTAAGCTCTGGCTCGATGTCATCATAGATGTCGAGCTGTCCGGCGTTAACGATGCCCATGTCCATGCCGGCCGGGATGGCATGATAGAGGAACACCGAATGCATCGCGCGGCGCACCGGCTCATTGCCGCGGAAGCTGAATGAGACGTTCGAAAGCCCGCCGGAGATATGGCACCCAGGACAGGTCTCGCGGATCACCTTAGTCGCCTCGATAAAATCGAGCGCATAGGTATTGTGTTCCTCGATGCCCGTAGCAACGGCGAAGATGTTCGGATCAAAGATGATGTCTTCAGGCGGGAAACCCACCTCTTCTGTCAGGATTCGGAAAGCGCGCTGGCATATCTCGACCTTGCGCGGCGCCGTGTCCGCCTGCCCCTGCTCGTCAAACGCCATGACCACGACGGCAGCGCCATAGGACAGGCAGGCTTCGGCCTGTTCGCGGAACCTGTCTTCGCCCTCCTTCATCGAGATCGAGTTGACGATGGCCTTGCCCTGCACACATTTCAGGCCGGCCTCGATCACCTCCCATTTGGATGAGTCGATCATGACCGGAACACGCGCAATGTCCGGCTCGGCTGCGATCAGGTTCAGGTATTTGGTCATGGCGAGGACGCCGTCGAGCATGCCCTCATCCATATTGACATCGATGACCTGCGCGCCGTTCTCTACCTGCTGGCGGGCAACCTCGACGGCCTCGGCATAGCGGCCGTCCGTGATCAGCTTTCGAAACGCGGCCGAGCCCGTCACATTCGTCCGCTCACCTATGTTGACAAAAGTCGCTGTAGTCTGGGTCACTTGCGCACTCTTCCGCGATCCAGCGGCCAATCTCCGTTTGAAACAATTCCGAAACCATCGGTGCTTTGATTGTAAATATAGATCCAGGCAACTTCGCCCGATGCAGCACCTGTCTCATCAAGAACCGGTACCTGCCGGCGCAGATAGAGAGAGGCGTCAGGATCGACGGTCAGATCCTCAAATTCATCCAGAGCCGGAATAATGGCTGTGTCCTGCACTCGCCAGCGCACCCCATGGCAGAGCGAGTCGCCTGCCACAACGCCGGGAAAGCCGCCGAGATCGAACATCCGTCCCCGGAAGTGACAGGGACCTAGAAACTCACCTGACGCATCAAGGTCGAGCCCGCGCGGAGCCCCGGCTGCGCCCTGTTTCAGAAGGCCGTAGAAAATGAACACGTCCCCGGGCCTGACATCCGAAGGCTTCACGATGGCACCGTAAACGGCTCCAGCCCTGAAAGGCGCATCGCGCCAGCGAGCTCGGGCACCTTGCGCGGCACAGATGCCCTGACGGCCCCTGCGATCGCTGCAATATGCGCAGGGCTTGTGCCACAGCAGCCGCCGAGCATGTTCACCAGGCCATTCTGCGCCCATTCGCCGAGATGCGCTGCCGTCTGGCCGGGCGTCTCGTCATACTCACCAAAGGCATTGGGCAGGCCGGCATTCGGATAGGCTATAACCCGCGTATCGGCGACACGCGCGATTGCGGCGATATGCTGGCGCATCAGGTCTGCACCGAGCGCACAGTTGAGGCCAACAGCCCACGGCTTTGCATGGCGGACGGAGTTCCAGAAGGCTTCAGCCGTCTGCCCGCTGAGTGTCCGGCCTGACGCATCCGTGATCGTCCCGGAAATCACTATCGGCAAGTTGATCCCCTTGTCCTTGCGCAGATCCAGCAGAGCCTTGATTGCCGCCTTGGCATTCAGCGTGTCGAATACGGTCTCGATCAGGAACATGTCGATGTAAGGCGACATCGCCTCAGCCTGCTCATAATAGGCCGCGCGCACCTCATCGAAGGTAACATCCCGGTAGCCGGGATCATTCACATCCGGGCTGAGTGAAAGGGTCTTGTTGGTCGGTCCAATGGCACCCATCACGCCCACGGGCCGGCGGAGTTCACTCTCAGCAATGTCCGCAACCTCACGGGCTATCCGTGCGCCCTCTGCAGCAATTTCAGCCGCATGCGCTTCCATCTTGTAGTCGGCCATTGCGATACTTGTTGCGGAAAAGGTATTGGTCTCGATAAAGTCCGCCCCCGCATCAATGTAGCGGCGGTGAATCTCGCTTATGACATCCGGGCGCGTGATATTCAGCAGGTCATTGTTCCCCGTCAGAGAGACTGGCCAGTCGCGGAAGCGGTTACCCCGGAAATCCTCTTCAGTGAGTTTCCAGCCCTGGATCTGCGTGCCCATCGCTCCGTCGAGGATGAGGACCCGCTTTTCGGCAAGGGCATCGATGGCTTTTAGTCTGTCGAGACGCTGCATGATCTAAGCCGCCTCCGCCGCAGGTGGTTTCACACCAAGGAGCCGGCAGGTCGCAAGCGCAAGCCCGGCCCGATTCAGTGTGTAGAAGTGAAAGTGACGCACGCCCTCTTCCCACAACTTGTGGCAAAGCTCCGCGGCAACCGTCGCGGTAACCAGCTCGCGTGTCTCCGGGTCGTGTTCAAGCCCCTCATACAGGCGGTCGAGCCAGGCCGGCACGCTGGACCCGCACAATTTGGCCATCCGTTTAAGTCCGGCAAAATTGGATTGAAGCATGATACCGGGCACGATCGGGATACTCACGCCCCCGGCCCGCGCGCGCTCGACAAAGCGGAGATAGACGTCTGGTTCGAAGAAGAATTGCGTGATCGCCCGGGAGGCGCCGGCGTCCTGCTTGGCCTTAAGGAATGCAATGTCCTTATCCGGACCCCGGCTGTCGGGATGCGGTTCGGGATAGCAGGAAACACTGATGTCAAAACTCCGTCCTTGTTCAGCTTCCCGCGCCACAGCCTGTATGAGATCCACTGATGTTTCAAAGCCGCCGGAATGGGGTGCATAAGCCGCGCCGATTCCTTCGGGGGGATCTCCCCTCAGGGCGACAATATGCCGGACCCCTGCGTCCCAATAGGCCCTGACGACTTCAAGCACGTCCTCGCGTGCAGCCCCGACGCAGGTCAGGTGCGCGGCCGGGCGAAGCGCCGTCTCCCGCGCGATACGCCGGACAGTTTCATGCGTCCGCTCACGCGTCGATCCGCCCGCCCCGTAAGTCACGGAAACGAACTCCGGTTTGACAGGGCCGAGGCGCTCGACCGTTTCCCATAACCTTTCAGCCAGCTGCGCCGTTTTGGGAGGAAAGAACTCAAATGAGACTGACGGTTTGCTCTCAGCGGAAACGCGCGCAGTGGAGGACAACAGGCTCATGCTGCCACCTCCCGGGCCAATGCCGGTTTTTGGGCCCGCCAGATATGGACACTGAGTCCGTCTCCATTTCCGGGTGGGGGCCTGAAGGCGCGCGGCGGCTCAAGTGAAAGACCTGAATCGGCGGCCGCCTTCATGAGTGTCTCATGTCTGACCCCGAGCCGGACGTGGCCATATTCACTTCGCAGGAATTCGAGATCATGCGGAGCGAAATCAACAATCATCAGCCGACCGCCCGGCGCGAGCACGCGCGCCGCTTCGCGGATGGCTGTCGAAGGTTCGTCGAGAAAATGCAGGACCTGATGGATAATCACGAGATCCGCGACGGCCGTCTGGAGCGGTGTCTGCGTTACATTCCCATGTCGCACCTGCGCGTTGCGAATGCCGTGACGCTCAAGATTGGCGCGCGCGACGGTCAGCATCTGATGGCTGAAGTCGATGCCCTCAAGCTCACTCGCGCGATCAGCAAAAAGCTGCAGCATGCGCCCGGTGCCCGTGCCGAAATCAACGACCCGCCGGAACGGACCCGGTCCGGCCAGTTCCACAAGCGCCGCCTCGATGGCCTCGTCCGGATAATGCAGAGATCTTATCCTGTCCCATGTCTCAGCGATCTTAGAGAAGTAATGTGCAGCAGCTTCTGCCCGACCCGCCATTACTGCCAACAAACTCCGGCGATCCGCCTCAAGGGTTGGATCGCTGCTTTCGAGTTGTGTAAAGATGGAGTCCAGGAACACCCGCTCGCTGCCGTGAGATGCTGCCCGGTAGAAAACGAAAGCCCCCTCCGGCAGTCTGGTAACGAGGCCCGCTTCAGCCAGAGCCTTGAGGTGGTGTGACAAGCGGGGTTGGCTCTGGTCCAGCACCTGCGTGAGCTCGCCGACCGAGAGATCCTGCTGGCGCAGAAGCGCAAGGATCCGCAAACGGGTTGGCTCTCCGGTAGCCCGAAGAAGGTCAAGAAGCTGTACCGTTGCTATGCCCATAAATCATATAAACATACGTTTATATGATTTGCAATCTTGTTCTGTTCACAAGCTCGGGAACTGAATGATTTCCCAAGAAGACTTTGCTGCAACCGAGTTGATCCATAGCTCGCAGCGCTCCATGTAGCTCAAGGCAAAACGGACAACATCCATGAAAAACCTGATCAGTGTGGCAGCCGTAGCCACGATCGTCGCGGGTTGCGCCTCGACGCCCGGCCCTGCGCTAATGGCTCCGGAAGACCCTTATGAAGAGTCCAATCGCCGGGCACTGGCATTCAACGTGGCCCTGGACAGGACTGTGATCGGGCCGGCTGCCGGTGCGTACGAGTCGGCAACGCCGCGCTTCGCGCGTGACCGCGTCAGAGACTTTTTTGGCAATCTCCGTTCGCCTGTGACCTTTGTGAATGATGTGCTGCAGGCCCAGCCCGGGCGCGCCGGCAGGACAGCCGCCCGTTTTGTCATCAACTCGACGATTGGCGCCGCAGGCCTGTTCGACGTGGCTACACAGGCCGGGCTCGAAGGGCATAGGGAAGACTTCGGGCAAACGCTGGCCGTCTGGGGTATCGAGAGCGGGCCCTATCTGGTTGTGCCCGTTCTCGGACCGTCCACGCCTCGTGACCTGACAGGGACCGTCGTTGACTTCGCCTTCAGCCCGCTGACCTACATCGTCGTCGGAAACAATCGCGATATCGACACAACCTTTGCCATTAGCTCGGGGGCTTTGCGCGGGCTCAACGCCCGGGTTGCCTTCAGCGAACAGTTTGAATCCCTGCAGAGCCAGCCGGAGCCTTATGTCGCGCTGCGCCGTATTTATATCTCAGAGCGTAATGCAGAGATCAGGAACCGCGAGCTCGATGAAGACACACTTTACGACGATCTCCCAGATTTTGACGAATTTGGCGAATAGGCGAGACATACAGAAAAGGAGTGAAGCGGTGAAACATCATTTCCGATCTGCAATTCTCGCTGCAGGCCTGAGCCTCATGCCGCTTTCTGCACTGGCTGATGCCCGCACCGAAGCGTTCGTGAAGGAAAACGCCAATGAAGTGCTTGCGACGCTCAATAACCCTGCGCTGTCAGCCACTGAACGTACTGCAACCTTCAATGCCTACATGGATCAGTTTGCAGATATCGACTCGATATCGAACTTCGTGATCGGGCGCTATAGCCGCCGCTTTTCCCCTGATGAGCTGGCGCGCTACCGAAGAGCCTTCCGGGCGTACGCGCTTGCGGTCTACGAGACCGAACTCGATGCCTATCGCGGCGAGGCGGTCATTGTGCGTAACTCCGTGGATCGCTCCCCTACGGATTCGATAGTCAACACGTATATCCGCCGTGAAAACGGCCCGGATGTAGATGTTCGCTGGCGTGTCCTTGAACGCAATGGTGAATTTCAGGTTGTCGACGTGGCGCTCAATTTCAATGGCAATTTGATCTGGCTCGCTATCGAGCAGCGCGCACAGTTTATCACCCTGCTTGACCGGACAAATGGATCTGCCGACGCCCTCATTGCAGAGATAGAGCGTATGACCGGCGAACTCATACGCCAACGCCGAACGGGTTAGGCAATGACCACGCGCCTGGCCTTAACTGCCGACGAGCGAGAATTCGACCGGCGCACCCGGACCTAGTGGCCAGCCGAGATATATCCACCCGACCATGAGAAGCGTGCCCGATATCAGTAGCCAGATCGAGTACGGAAGCATAATCGCTGTCAGGCTACCCAGGCCGAAATCCGGCTGCCAGCGGCGTGCAAAAACAAGAATCAGCGGGAAATATACCATCAGGGGTGTGATGATGTTTGTGGCGCTGTCGCCGACCCGGTAGGCCGCCGTGGCCGCCTCGGGGCTCACGCCCAGAAGCATGAGCATGGGGACCAGAACAGGAGCCATCAACGCCCACTTCGCACTGGCGGAGCCGACGAAAAGATTCAGCACACCGGCGAATAGAACGATCAGCCCCAGGACAATCGGCAGTGGCAGGCCGCTGTTTTCGATTGCGTCGGCACCATGAACGGCGGTGATAAGCCCGAGATTGGACCAGTTGAACATGGCAACGAAATGCGCCGCGGCGAAAGCCAGAACGAGATAGTATCCCATATCCTTCATGGCTTCGGCCATCATTCCCACCAGATCGCGGTGGTTAGTGATTGTCCCCGCCGCAGCGCCATAGGCCCAGCCGGCAGCGAGGAACAAGATGAAAAAAGCCGCAACGAGGGACCGGAAGAACGGACCAAGACGGTCATACCACTGAACATTCGCAACCTGTTCAGGGGTCAGTCCCTGTGCCAGATACTCGGCATCAGAAATATACAATGCGTTACCCGGACCTATTGTCATCAGCGTCCACAGGGCAGCCACTCCGAGAATGGCCAGCCCGGCATTGCGAAGCCCCTTGCGCTGCTCGGGTGTCAGCGGCTTGTCCTCGTCCTCATAATCTCGGGCGCGGCTTTCATCCGGCCGCCATTTGCCGAGCCGGGGTTCGATGATCCGGTCAGTCACAAACCAGATGACCGGAAGATAGAGAAACAGCAGTACGGCAATGAACCACCAGTTGCCGGCAAAATTCACCTGCCAGCCCGTGTCGATACCGCTGCCTACGACAGCCGTTTCGGTAATCCCGAACAGGAGGGCATCGAGCTGGCCCGGCGCGAGGTTTGCGGAAAAGCCGCCAGAGACACCCGCAAAGGCTGTTGCAATCCCCGCAAGGGGGTGGCGGCCCGCTGCCGCGAAGATGATGGCCGCAAGCGGAATCATGACCACATAGCCGGCATCAGCGGCATGGTTCGAGATCATCGCGACGAGGGCGACAACCGGCGTCAGCAGAAACTTCGGCGCGCCGCGCACGGCAACGCGTATCCCGCTGGCAAATAGTCCGGACCGTTCGGCGACCCCAGCGCCGAGCATGACGACAAGGACATAGCCAAGCGGGTGGAAGTGCGTGAACGTCGTCGGCATCTCGACCCAGAGCCGGCGGATGTTCTCGGGCGCCAAAAGGCTTACAGCCGAAATCCTGACAGCATCGCCATTTGCATCCACCTGAGTCGGATGGAAGGCGGAAACGCCTAGCAGCACGCAGACAATCGAGAGCAGGACGAGGCCTGCAATCAGGTAAAAGAACAGGAAAACCGGATCGGGCAGTTTGTTGCCCGTCCGCTCGATAAACCCCAGAAATCCCTTTTGCCCAGAGGCCTCTGCCGTGTCCGTCATCCGCATACTCCAATCAACCCGCTATGACTGTGCGGATGCATCCGCCGATGGCAAGGGTTTTGTGCCGCCCTTGAGCAGTATGTCCCAACTGCTCTCTAGCGAGCAAACTTCTTGAATTTCAGGCGCTTCGGATTGACTGCGTCCTCACCGAGGCGGCGTTTCTTGTCTTCCAGATAAGAGGAGAAGTCGCCCTCGAACCATTCGACATGGCTGTCGCCCTCGAAGGCGAGGATGTGGGTGGCCATACGGTCCAGGAACCAGCGATCGTGCGAGATGATGACGGCGCAGCCGGGGAAGTTGTCGAGGCCTTCTTCGAGGGCCTGCAGGGTTTCCACATCGAGGTCGTTGGTCGGCTCATCGAGCAGGAGGAGGTTGTGGCTGCCGCGCAGCATCTTGGCGAGGTGGACGCGGTTGCGCTCACCGCCTGACAGGATGCCGACTTTCTTCTGCTGGTCGGTGCCCTTGAAGTTGAAGGCGCCGACATAGGCGCGCGACATGACATTGACGCCGCCGAGATCGATGACATCGGTACCGCCGGAGATTTCCTCCCAGACGTTCTTGTTGGGGTCGAGCTTGTCGCGGCTCTGGTCAACATAGCCGATCTTGACCGTATCGCCGACGCGCAGCTTGCCAGCGTCGGGCTTCTCCTGCTCGAGGATCATCTTGAACAGGGTGGACTTGCCGGCGCCGTTGGGACCGATGACACCGACAATGCCCCCAGGGGGGAGTTTGAAGTCGAGATCTTCGATAAGCACATTGTCGCCGAAGGCCTTGCTGAGCCCTTCGGCCTCCAGAACGACACCGCCGAGGCGGGGACCCGGCGGGATACGAATCTGCGCCGTGGCCACTTTCTCACGCTCCGCTTCCATCGCCTTCTGTTCGTATGCCACGATACGCGCCTTGGACTTCGCCTGACGGGCTTTCTGGCTGGAGCGAACCCATTCAAGTTCCTTTGCGAGGGATTTCTGTTTTCCCTTCTCCTCGCGGGCCTCCTGCTCCATCCGCTTGGCCTTCTGCTCAAGCCAGGCCGAGTAATTGCCCTGATATGGGATGCCCCTGCCGCGATCGAGCTCGAGGATCCAGCCGGTAATGTCATCAAGGAAATACCGGTCGTGCGTGACCAGAATGACGCAGCCGGGGAAGTTTATCAGGTAATTCTGCAGCCAGGCGACGGTTTCAGCGTCCAGGTGGTTAGTCGGTTCGTCCATCAGGATCATGTCGGGTTTCGACAGCAGCAGCTGGCAGATGGCAACGCGGCGGATTTCGCCGCCGGAGAGCTTCGTCACATCGGCGTCGTTTTCCGGGCAGCGCAGCGCGTTCATCGCCATCTCGATCTTGGAATCGATATCCCAGGCATTGGCAGCGTCGATCTGCTCCTGCAGCTTCGTCATCTCCTCCATCAGCTCGTCGGTGTACTCCTCGCCGAGCTTCATCGAGATGGCGTTGAACGTGTCGACCATCTGCTTCTCGGGGCATTGCGAGGCAATGTTGTCGAAGACATTCAGGGCCGGATCGAGCTTCGGTTCCTGGGGGAGATAGCCGACCTTGATGCCTTCGGCGGCCCAGGCCTCGCCAGTGAAATCCTTATCCACACCCGCCATGATGCGCAGCAGGGTCGACTTGCCTGAGCCGTTGACGCCGACCACACCGATCTTGGCATCCGGCAGGAAGTTCAGGTGGATGTTCTCGAACACCTTCTTGCCACCGGGATAGACCTTGGTCAGGCCCTGCATGTGATAGACGTATTGGGGGCCGGCCATGGGCAGGAGGCTCCTTCCGTGGGTATGGGGTTTCGCTTGCTCGGCGCGGATGTGGCCCGGGGCGGCCCGGGGGTCAAGCGGCGTACGGTATCTCAGCCAGCGCCTGAGCGCCCACGAGCCGCGCGGTACATCATCGCGCCGCTGGTCGCATCGACGATGACATGCAGGACAATGCCCGGCCAGAGCGAGCCGGACAGGACAAACATCAGCGTCAGTACAAGGGTTATGGGGATGATGCGGAGCATGCCCTGCCAGCCCTGATAGGCATGCGCTGCGATGAAGACGGCAACAGCCAGCACTGCCGCGACTGGCAGGGGCATCATCAGGGCGAGGACGCCGATCAGGAAACCGCGATAGATGATCTCTTCTGTCACCCCGGCTGCCAAGGCGACAGAGTAGAACATCCGGTGCTGGCGTGGCGTATCGGGCCGGATGAGGGAATAGTCACCGGCAGTTTCCAGCTGTTCGCGTACCTGCTGACGGAGCTTTTCGGAGCGCGTAACCTGAACGGTTGACCACATCACATAGGCAGAGATGGCTACAGCCAGCCCCCACGCGGCATAGGCTGCCCAGCCGCCTGTCAGGCCAAAGCCGAAAGACGAGAGTGAACGGCCAGACAGACACCAGGCAGCAAGGCACATACCGGCCAGCGGCCACATGGTGAGGTGGAATTCGCGGTATAACCCTTCCCGCCAGGCTGTATCGGGCGCCTCTGCCGCACGTCGTTTCCAGGCACGGTCGCGTAGCGGCCCCGAGATCGAAAACAGGGCCAGCAGGATAAGCATGGCGATCAGAGCGAGGTGCAGATCAAATTCCATTTCCACCTTGCACTTTCGAAGATGACACATCGCAAACGACGAGAGGCGATGCGTCCGCTTATGCGGCTATCCCCTAGCACCAGCGAGGCCAAGGCATTATGCGTGCCAGGCCGGATATCGCACTGGCTGAAGCCAGAAAAGAAAACTATGCTGGGCTCTGACCAAAGGGGCGGACATGGCGAAGCAGGAAAAGCAACCGATCGCTTATGGCGACGACGACATGACACGTGCGACTGGCTGGGATTCACTCTTCGGTGACCTGTTCGGGCTGAATACGAAAGCGCTTAGCACAGTATGGGTTGCAATAAGACGGCCCACGCAAATTTTTGAAGCTGCAAGGGATCCGGAATGGGAGGCGCGCTACACACCGTCGATTCGGCTCGCCTTCTCGCTCATCGCCGTCACGGTCTTCCTGCGCTTTCTTTGGGTCAGCGACGACTCCCCGCTTGTGATGCAGTATCGTGAGATTCTTGAGTCAACCGGAGAGGATTTTGGCGCAGCGACAACAACAGAGGCTGTAAAGGCCCTCTTCGACCTTAGCCTCTTCATCTACCCGTTCACTTATATGCTCGTTCATGGCTTCTTGAGTGCACTCTTGCGCATCTGGGGGAAGTCTACCCCTTCGCCTGTACGTATACGGCTTTATTTCATATGCCTGATCCCATCCTTGCTTGGCGGGATTATTTTCGCGTTTGCCTTGCCAGTTATCCCGGAAACCTATCTGCTTGGCATTTCCTCTGTAATGATACTGATTACATTTCTCCTCTGCGGCCTTATCCATTTCTTTGGGTCAGCACCCAGGCTTGGCTTTGGCCAAAGACTCTGGCGTTCTCCTGTTCTTGCTCTGTCAACAGGCCTTGGCGACAACCTCGCCTATCTGTCTGCCATGACGATCGCCATCGCGATTCTCATCGGAGGCGCGGCATGAGCGTCTACCGCGTTTACGGCGCACTGGGCTCTCCCTACTCAATGAAGGTCCGCGCAGCCCTGCGCGCGAAGCGTCTTCCACACACATGGACCGGCATGACGGCGATTGAGCGAGCGCAGGTCATGCCGAATGTGCGGCCCCCGGTGATACCCGTTATTCAATGTCCGGATGGTCGGTGGATCAATGACTCAACACCTTTTCTGCTGTCGATCGAGCAGAAAGGGCGCACATTGCTCCCGAACTCCCCCTCCATGCGCTTCGCTTGTCTTCTCTTCGAAGACATGGCGGATGAGTGGTTCATGAAGGCGATGTTCCACTATCGCTGGACCTATGAAGAGGATCAGGAATGGTGCGCCAACTGGCTGACCTACGACTCTATTCCCGATGCAGGCCGCACCTCGGTCGAGGATTCGGCTGCCACAATCAGAACACGGCAGATATCACGAATGCCCCTTGTCGGTTGCACAGCCGAAACCGCCCCGGTTATCGAGGCCAGCTGGAAGCGGAGCTGCATAACACTTGAAGCCATGGCAGAAGGCCCGACACGGTTTCTTTTCGGCGGTCGCATCTCCCTTGCTGACCTGGCCTTCTATGGCCAGCTGAAGGTCATGAGCGTCGATCCGACGCCCATGACCTGGCTGAGGAAGGAAACACCTTACCTCTATCGCTGGCTTGACCATGCCGATGATGCAGGAGGCATTGAAGGCGAGTGGCTCGATGAGCAGGGCGCATTCATCTCGCGTCCTGTTCTCAGCCTGCTTCAGGAGGCTGGCGACACCTACCTGCCATTTCTCGCAGCGAACGCCCGGGCTGTCTCTGAGGGTCTCGACCGGTTTTGGGTTGACACGCCTCACGGCCCTTATGAGCAATCTCCCTTCAAGTATCAGGCGCGCTGCCTTGAGGCCTTGAGACGCGAATGGGCCGATCTCGATGAAAGAAAACGGATAATGTTATCGGACCTCATCGGTGATGGAGCCCGAAACCTTGACTGAGCCGTTCAAGCCGATTTCGCGGCTTCTGCATTACCGGTCGAAGGGATTGGCCAAGGGCGCTCCCCTTGCCTTGCCAATTGCGCTGTCATCAACCTTCGACCAGCCGGGCGAGCCCGACGGGACGCATCATTACGGACGCAGCGGCAATCCCACTGTCGAGGAAGTCGAGGCGGAGCTTGGCCTGCTCGAGGACGCACAATGCCTCCTCTTTCCTTCCGGCATGGCGGCCATTGCGGCGGTTCTATATACACTCCTGCGTCCGGGAGACCGGGTCATCTGCCATGCAGACGGCTACTATCAGGCCCGCGCGCTTCTCGAAGAGCATTTTGCGCCACTGGGCGTTCAGATCCGCTATGTGCCCACCGCGTACATGGCCGAAGCCGATTTCAGCCATACTCGGCTGGTCCTTCTGGAGACTCCCTGCAATCCCGGGCTGGACGTCTGCGATATCCGTCAGCTGCACGCACGGGCCTCACCCCATGGCACGGCAATTGTCGCCGACAACACTCTGGCCACACCGCTCGCGCAGCGCCCCCTGGACCTCGGCGCGGATATCAGCGTCATGGCCGATACCAAGTCGATGAGTGGCCACTCCGACATCCTTGCCGGGCAGGTCACGACCCGCAATTCCGGGTTGGCCTCAGCGATGCGGAGCTGGCGCAAGGCTGCTGGCGCGATCATAAGCCCATTTGATGCCTACCTGCTCCACCGGGGAGTACAGACACTGGAGCTGCGCAGCGATCGAGGGAGCGCAAACGCCATGGCCCTTGGCCGGTTGCTCTCGACCGTGCCGGGGATTACCGGTGTGCGGTATCCCGGCCTTGCTTCCGATCCGTCATATACTGTTGCTCGAAAGCAGATGACAGGCTTTGGCCCGGTTCTGGGCTTCTGTTTCGAAACGCGGAAGCTTGCAGAAGACTTCATCACCTGCCACCCCCTGCTTGCCGCAGCAACCAGCTTTGGCGGGGTCCATTCGAGCGCGGAATGCCGCGCCCGCTGGGGAGACAAGGTGGCGCCGGGGTTTGTCCGGTTTGCCTGCGGGATTGAGCCGGAGGACGATCTGGTTCGCGCGACGCGCGAAACCGTTAACGCTCTGCTGCCTTGAGGGCATTGGCAAGGCGCATTATCGTTACCCTATGGCGCAGGTCTTGCAATCTCGCGCAGAGGTAGATTCATGCGCGTTTTGAGCATCATCCTCTTTTTCGTGCTGGCCAGTGCTGCCGGATACACTTGGTTTGTGGTGCGCAAGCCGCCGCCATCATTGGAAATGACCGAGCCGCTGCGCATCCACCAGGGCGTCATTCGCGGAGGTATCGATGCTGAGAACCCCGCCATTCGGGTCTATAACGGCTTGCCCTATGCCAGCGCTTCGCGTTGGTCAGCCCCAGTGGCGCCACCGCAATGGGGCGCGATGGAGCGTGATGCGCGCCATTTCGGGGCGGAGTGCCTACAGTCGCGTAGCCGGTATGCCGCTTTCGTAAGCCGCATAACCGAAGGCCTTGGCCTGCCATGGTGGGAGCGTCTCGCCGCAGGCATCGTTGTCCGGAATCAGGCGGCACCGGCCGAGTCCGAAGATTGCCTCTATCTGAATGTGCGCACTGGAAATGCCGGAGGGCGTTCGCTTCAGCCGGTGATGGTCTGGATCCATGGCGGAGCCCACCAGTACGGCTCAGGCTCGCAGGCCCTATACCAGGCCAATGGTCTGGTTGAGCGCGGCGTCGTTCTGGTGACGATCAATTACCGGCTCGGCCCCTTCGGATATCTTGCCCATCCGGCGCTGACCGAAGAAGCGGGCACATCCGGCAATTATGGACTGCTTGACCAGATCGCAGCCTTGAAATGGATCCGTGAGAACATCGCCAGCTTCGGGGGAGACCCGGAGAATGTCACCCTGTTTGGCGAGAGTGCAGGCGCGCAATCCATTACGGAACTGATGGCAACGCCGCGTGCCGCCGGGCTTTTCCACAAGGTCATCCTGCAAAGCGGCGCCAGTACCGGAAGCACACTCCACCTGACCAGTTCATACGTTCAGGGCCAGCGCAGCGCACAGGATGCCGGCTCTGAATTTCTCTCTTCCCTGGTATCGCCAAAGGCCGATGCCGCGGAACTTCGGGCCTTGCCGGCACGCGCCATGATTACGCGCGCAGAGGCCCGTAATGACCTGACCGGTTACTTTCGACCCGTTGTGGATGGCGAGATCCTGCCCAAGCCCATCGGCGCCGCATTTCGCGACGGCAGTGTGCCGCGTGTGCCGATGATAGCGGGCTACAATGCAGACGAAGGAACGCTGTTTTACGACTTGATCCAGTCTCCGACTCTGAGGCAACCCAGCATAACCGGCTCGCTGGAACAGCGGGAAGCTCTTCTGGCTGAGACCTTCGGTCCGAATGCGGCCAAGGCACTCCAGGCCCTGTATGGCATGAAAGACATAGCTGGCTGGGATCGCGGGGCTGTGCAAATGCTTGGGGATGATCTCTTCGGTGTACACATGCGTTTTGTCGGGAAGACGAATGCTGAGGCAGGAGCGCCGACATTCCTTTACATGTTCAGCCGCAAGCCCCCATCTGCCCGTCAAACGCTTGGGGCCTTCCACGCGGCGGAAATCCCTTTCGTCTTTGGATCGAGCCTGCCACTCCTAAGGCGCAACGCGCCCGACGAGGAGCTATCAGTTCAGATGATGGCCTATTGGACAAACTTCGCCCGGTCTGGCGATCCCAATGGAGCCGGTCTGCCTGGCTGGCCGAACTATTCTGTCGTAGCCGATGCCTGGCTCGAGTTTGATGTTCCTGTGCGTGTCGTCGCCGGGCTGCGTGCGCGCCAACTCAACATTCTCGAGGAGGCATTGCTCAAGCTTATCGCGCAGGTCGCTGGGCCGCCGCCTCCGGTTACTGACCTGGCGCTAAACCAGGCACCTGTCTCAAACAGCGAATAAGATGCGGCATACGGCTTCCAGCCCCCGGGCGTCGACAGTATCAAACGCGTCGTAAGCAGTAGAGTCTACATCGAGAACACCGGCGAGTGCGCCGTCCGGCCTGAACACCGGCACAACAATCTCGGAATTTGACGCCGCATCGCAGGCGATATGGCCCTGAAAGCTGTGCACGTCCGGGACGATCAACGTTTCGCCTCGTTCGGCCGCGACGCCGCAAACGCCTTTCCCAAAGGGTATGCGCAGGCATCCCAGCGTGCCCTGATATGGCCCGACAACCAGCTCGCGCGGCCTGAGCGGATCCACAAGATAGAAGCCCGTCCAGTAGAATCGCGGTGCAAAGGTATGGGTCAGCACACAGGCAACAGTCGCCAGACGCGCGGTTTCGCTCGTTTCGCCGGTAAGGAGGCTCTCAATTTCCGCCACAAGGTTCACATAGGCTGCAGGCCTGTCCATACGACTCCCTCCAACGTCCCTGATGGCCGCTCTATCTGCGATGCAGTCGCAGGCAGCAATAGGAAGTTGCATGGCCTGAAAAGCTCTGAAATGCTGATACGCATTACAACCCGGAACCGGCAGGCGAAGACAGGCAGAATGAGACAATACGTGTCTTCTCTCCTGCTATTGGCGGGCTTCGCCTTGATATTGGTCCCGACAGCGGCGCCGCAGACAGCGGGCAACCCCGGTTGGAAAAACGAGGATGTTGCCGGCCCGGCAGCCGGGGGTGCGCCCCCTCTCCTATCGCCAAACCAGTTTGAAGAGGTCCACAGCGCTTATTTGCGCGACAGCAGCTTGCAGCTCGAACGCCCCCAACAGCCAATCGAACCGCCAGCCACGCCCCGGCCCCCGCCGCCTGATTGGCTTCAGAGCCTTGCCCGATTCCTCGAGAGCCTGGGGCCATTCTTCCGCATGGTTTCGTATATCGGGTTTAGTGTCGTGCTTCTCGCCTTGATATGGTTCCTGTTCGGCGAGGCGATCCGTATGCGGCTGGGGTGGACGAGAAAGGACAAAACCAGCGGCCCACCAACACTTGACCTCACCTACCGGCCCGAGTCTTCAGCCGCCCGCTCTCTGCTTGAGTCCGCCGATCAGCTGGCCGCCGACGGGCGGTTTGCCGAAGCTGTTCATCTTCTCCTCTTCCGCTCAATCGAGGATGTTCAAACACGTCTCGACAGCGGCGTCCCTGACTCCTTCACAGCACGGGAAATCGCAAGCCTGAGCCAGCTTCCCCAATCCATGCAGCGCGGACTGCTGCCAATCATACGCATCGTGGAGCGTAGCTTCTTTGGCGGCCGGACAGTCGATCGTGCCGGGTGGGAAGAGGCAAGGCGCAGTTATGAATCCTTCGCTTTCGGGGGAGCGTGAATATGGGCAGCAATGAGAACCAGAACCCATTTTCGGCCCGCATTGCGGGTACCCTTATCGCCGTGGCGACCCTGGCCTTCGGTGCTATATTCATCCTGGCCGGCTGGGCACCAGAGCTGCGTGACCGAAACCTAGCCGGAGACCATCCGTTCTCGACATCCGCTTTGGGTTATGGTGGTCTCGTTAGGTTGCTGGAGGGGCTCGACTATCCCGTTCGTGTTACCCGCATTGAACGCGAGATTGAATCAAGCCCTGACAGCCTTCTGATAGTTACAATACCCTCTGCCGCCGCCGCCTCCATCCTTGATACAACCAGGATATCGCCGGGAGCGTTGGTGGTCCTCCCAAAATGGAAAGGCTTTCCTGATCCTATCAATCCGCGCCGCCAGTTCGATACCGAATTTGTCAATGCCCGGCTGCTAAATAACATTCTGAGTCATGTTGATACCCATGCGGAAATTATCCGCGCGGAGCCGGATATTTCCGTTTCCTCGCCGTTTGGAGACTTCGCACTATCACCCGATACACGTCTTCAACTCGTTAAATCCGATCATCTGGAGATGGTTGCCGGCACAGGCCAAGGCGCGCTCCTGGCCTATGATCCGGTCCGGGACTTCTACCTTCTCAGCGATCCTGACATGCTGAACACGTTCGGCCTGGCTTCGGCAGACAATGCGCGGTTCACGATAGATATGCTCGGTCACCTGCGGCGTTGGGAGGGTGAGCCGGTTGTGCTCGATGCCACGCTGCACGGCTTCACAATAAGCCGCAATCTCCTGCAAATGGTCTTCAGCATTCCATTCCTCGGAGCGACGCTTGTAGCCATGTCCAGCGCGCTGCTGTTAGGCTGGGCAGCGGCTATCCGCCTTGGCCCGGCCGTAAAGGAAGAGCGCGCCATCGCACTCGGCAAGCAGGCGTTGGCCGACAACGCAGCAGGGCTGGTCAGAATGGCCCGACGGGAAAGCAAGATGGCTCCCGCTTATGTCGCGATGATACGGCGCCGGCTCGCACGGGATCTGGGATTCACCAGGAAAATCGCCGATACGGAGCTGTCGGGCTTACTGGACCGGCTCGCCATGGATGCAGGAGCCGAGCGGTCGTTTACACAGATCGAGAAGAACATGAGCGATCCAGGCATGGGGCGCGAAACTATCGCTGGCCATGCCCGCCAGTTGTTCGATCTACGGGAAGATATCATCAGGAGGCGGTTTAATGAACGTAGATGAGGTGCGCGATCTTGCGGCGCGGATACGTGGCGAGCTGCGCAAAGCCATCATTGGACAAGATCAGACGATTGATCTCCTGCTTGTCGCCCTGTTTTCATCAGGCCATGTGCTTCTCGAAGGCCCGCCGGGCACAGCGAAGACATTGTTGGCTCAATGCTTTACACGCGCCATTTCTATGGACTTCGGGCGTATCCAGTTCACACCTGACCTGATGCCGGGAGATGTTCTGGGTACCAATCTCTTCAATTTCCAGACGAATGAGTTCTCGTTGACGAAGGGCCCGATATTCACCGACCTGCTCCTGGCCGATGAAATCAACCGGACCCCTCCGAAGACTCAGGCCGCCCTGCTCGAAGCCATGCAGGAGCGTCGGGTAACGATCGACGGCGAGAGCTATCCGCTCAATCCCCGTTTCATGGTCATTGCAACACAGAATCCGATCGAGCAGCAGGGCACCTACCCGCTACCGGAGGCTCAGCTTGACCGCTTCCTGTTCAAGCACACGCTTGCCTATCCCAGCCGGGAAGAAGAAATCCTGATCGTCAGCCAGCATAGTGCTCTTGCCGCCGCACGTACGCCGGAGGCATTCAGCGTCTCTCCGGTTGTCAGCAGCACTGAGCTGGATGCGGCGGTGCACGCGGCAGCGGCCGCCAGGCTGAATGATGAAATCATCAGCTATATAGTGGACATTATCCGGGCCACGCGGGACGCCCCGTCTCTGGAAACCGGCGCCAGCCCCAGGGCAGCTGCCGCGATTGCGACAGCCTCGCGCGCGCAGGCCGCACTTGACGGCAGGGATTTTGTGATCCCCGACGACATCAAGGCCCTTGCCCTGCCCGCACTGCGGCACAGGGTTATCCTTTCTCCGGCCGCTGATATCGAGGGTCAAACAACCGATGAAGCGCTGACGGCCATCATCGAGCAGACGGCTGCGCCCCGGTGATCATCCCCACCCCCCGGGCAATTTATCTCATGCTCGCAGGCGCGCCCTTGCTGGTAGCCATCGCTCTCCTCGCCCCTTCGCTCTGGATCCTTGCAGGCGGCTGGATCGTGCTGGTTTTAGGGCTCATGGGTCTCGATGCCGTGCTCAGTGCAGCGCTGCGCGCCTACCGGCCGGTGGTAACGCTTCCCCCCCTGCTCCATGTGGGCGCCCGGGACACTGCACAAATCGAGCTAAGCTTCGAGACCGGAGCGTTGCCCCACAGGATCGAAGTTCATCTCGAGACAGGCACCCGGCTGGAACTGCCGGCGCCTGTCATCCTGCGAGGATGGGAGGGGCGCCGCCGGGCTCATAAGCTGGAGCTATATCCGGTCAGGCGCGGGACGGCCGAAGTGCTGAGGCTGTGGAGCCGCTGGCGCGGGCCCCTCGGCCTGGTACAGAAACGCCATGCTTTGCCGATCAACCGGGAGATTCCGGTACTCCCGAATATCCGATGGGTCAGGGATGAAGCGATCAGGATATTTTCGCGGGACTCCGATTTCGGGATAAAGGAACAGCTGGAGCGCGGCGATGGCAGCGAATTCGATGCGCTGCGGGAATTCAGCGCCGGGATGGACCGCCGCGCAATCGACTGGAAACATTCCGCCCGCCACCGTCACCTTCTGGCAAAGGAATTCAAGACCGAACGCAATCACAACATCGTCCTTATGTTTGATACTGGACGCCTGATGAGTGAGCCCCTTGCTGGCGTGCCGAAAATCGACCGCGCGGTGATGTCCGGACTGCTACTGGGCTATGTTTCGCTTCGATATGGCGACCGGGTGATGGTCCAGGGATTTGCATCGCAGCCAAGCATATCCTCAGGCTTCGTTCACGGCATCAGCCGTTTTCCCCGGATACAGACCGTTGCCGCGCGGCTGGACTACTCAGATGAGGAAGCCAATTTCACGCTGGCGCTGTCCCAGCTTGCCAGCGACCTCGAGCGCCGCAGCCTGATCGTGATCTTCTCCGATTTCGTCGACACGATATCGGCCGAACTGATGCTCGAGAACATACGCCGCCTGACGAAACGGCATCTCGTCCTTTTCGCTACATTCGAAGATGAAGCGCTGCTGTCGATGATCAACACCCCACCGGATTCGGCTGAGATGGTGTCGCGGGCAGTTATCGCCGATGAACTTCTCGCAGAGCGGGAGCTGGTGTTCCGCCGGCTTCAGCGGCTGGGTGTTCACATAGTCGAAAGCCGGCCCGAGAACTTCGGCCCGGCCCTTCTCTCCCAGTATCTCACAATCAAAACGAGGGAACTTCTTTGACCGACCTCCTCAAGTCCTATCGGTTTCGCGAGGAACGCGAGGCAGACTGGCAGAAACTGGACAGGATACTGACGCGGGCAGAAAATGCCGGCGTCAGGAACTTGTCCGAAGAAGAGATAACCGCGCTTCCCCGCCTTTACCGGCAGGCTGTTTCATCCCTGTCGGTGGCACGGTCGATCTCCCTCGACCAGAATGTGATCGCCTATCTCGAAAGCCTCTGCAGCCGCGCCTACTTCTTTGTTTATGGTGCAAGGACAACTGTGGGTGAGCGGATCAATACCTTCCTGAGGCAGGACTGGCCCCAAGCTGTTCGTTCGGCTGTTAGGCCAACCCTGCTCTCAGCGCTGTTTTTCTTCGGGGGCTGGCTGCTGGCCTTCTTTCTCTGCCTGCAGGATATGGACTGGTTCTGGGCGTTTCATAGCGACGGGGGGCTGGCTCAGGGCCGCACCCCCGATGCGTCGGAAGAGTATCTCCGCTCTACGCTGTATACCCGGCAAGGGGACATTGGCGACGCCCAGCTTACGGCATTTTCAGCCGTCCTTTTCAACCACAACGCCCAGATCGCCCTGTTCACGTTCGCCCTTGGCTTCGCGTTCGGGCTGCCGACCGCCTGGTTGCTGATGTACAATGGCGTGATGATGGGTTCGCTTTATGCTGTCTTCTGGAGCAAGGGGCTTGGTTATGAGATCACCGGATGGCTGATGATCCATGGCACGACGGAATTGTTCGCCATAGTTCTTGCTGGCGCCGCGGGCTTCATCATTGGCGGCGCCGTCGCATTCCCGGGGTCACACACACGTCTCGATTCCGCGCGGAAGGCGGGGCACGTGGCTGCGACTGTCGCCATGGGATGTGTGATCATGCTTATCGTCGCCGCCCTGCTTGAGGCGTTTGGTCGGCAGATGATCAATTCCGATATGGCACGCTACACTATAGCAGGCGGTATGCTGCTTCTTTGGCTGCTTTATTTCTACATGCCGCGCAGGCATGGCCAGCGATGAAGACGAGTCCCGATAGGGCGTCCGATGAAAGCAACCGGCGCAATGAATTGCTGGTCGAAGCCGCGATCCAGCGACGCGCGCGCATGTCGGCGGACATTCGCGAAGCCAAACGCATCAGGGCCCTGACAACACCTGAGGGAGCTACGCTGCGGTTGAGGCTTGCGAGTGCAACAGAGCGCGCCGGCGCCTTCCTTATCGATATTGCCATACAATGGGCCCTGGTCATTGTGACGGCGCTGGGTATGAGTGCGCTGATCCAGGCTTTTAACCCGGGAAGCGCTAACCTTGCCTTCAGCCTCTGGCTTGTTTTTTTCTTTATCCTGAGGAATTTCTATTTCGTCTTTTTCGAAATGGGACAACGCGCAGCAACCCCCGGTAAGCGCATACTGGGTCTGCGCGTTGCATCGCGCAACGGGGGCCGCCTCACGGCGAATGCCGTACTGGCGAGGAATTTCATGCGCGAAATCGAAATCGGATTGCCGCTGCAGTTCCTTCTCATGAGTGCGGCCCAGACTAGCGCCTGGATACCGATACTCGGACTCATCTGGTCCGGCGTCTTCCTGCTGTTTCCAATCTTCAATCGTGACAAGCTGCGCGCAGGCGACCTCATTGCCGGAACCTGGGTAATTCAGGCTCCCAAGGCGCGGCTCCTGCCCGATATCGCTTCAACCGCCGCAACCGCCGGCGCGTCTGGCCGATACACCTTCAAGACAGCGCAGGCCGATGCTTACGGGATACATGAGCTGCATGTGCTGGAAGATGTGCTGCGCAAGTCTTCGCTCGAGGTGAAGCGGCAGGTTGCAGAAAGAATCCGCGCGAAAATCGGGTGGCGATCAGCTGAGGGGGAGAGCGATCTTGAATTCCTTGAAGCGTATTACGCCGCCCTCCGAGGCCGGCTGGAACAAAAACTCCTGTTCGGCCGCCGCAAGGCAGACAAATACGATCCGAACTGACTTGATGCTCCCAAGGCCGAATCAGGTGAGCAGCGTGACGGCGATAGAGATAATACCGGTCCAGAGCGCTGCGCTCAGGCCGATAATTATGATCAAGCGCAGCCATACCGGCCACTTTTCGTCGCTATAGTCCATTAGCTGGCTGAACTCGGCGTCCGGCGCACCGCCCAAGGATCCTTCAATAAGACGAAAATCTACTGACATGCTTCCACTTTACCGATCTGGGGGAAGTAGACGGCGTAAGAATTAAGCGGCGCTTAATTTAAACAAACAAACCAGACCGTATGTCAGTGTGCTTCACAAATCAGGCATGATTCCGGCAGATAGCAGGCCATTATTGGAGAATAAGCCGTGTTTATGCGGGTTATCGCTAGGACGTTGAAAGCGTAACCAGACGCCGCTTCCCTTCGTGGTAGGGAATGGCAAGCGTCGACATTGCCGCTGCGTAATAGATGAAAACGAGCGTATCAAAAACCAGCGTCATGTAGGATTCGGTGAATGTCGAGGCCAGGATAACGCTCGAAGCCACCAGGAAAAACGAAGCAGCCATTTCTTTTCCGCTGAGCCAGGACCGGAAGGTGCGCTGATAGGCCCAGGCGATGGCACTACAGAAAAACAGGAATCCGACCCAGCCAAGATGCACCCGCATCTCAAGATAACTGCTGTGAAAGGAATGGCGCGCGCCGACTGGCTTGAAGTCGATTTCATTGATCGTCTGGGCCGTGCTGACCTCATAGCGCCAGAACCCTTCAAGCCCGAGACCCAGCCATGGTCTTTCTTCGGCAACACGTCTCCCGAAATCCCAGAAGATTGTTCTGTTGGTAAGGGTTGCGTCCTTGCCAACCGCGTCAAGGAAACGGTCAATCAAATTCAGTTCCGGCCGGGCAACCAGCAGCAGCGCAACGAGCGTAAGCGCGGTAAAGCCGCCAATAAGAACAAAGCCCCTTGCAAAGGGAATTCTTGAAACGGGGTGCCAGACCAACCACACCGCGACAAGCAGTGCGCAGCCGACAATGACGAGGACAATGGCTGTCGCTGAATCGGCAAGTGTAACAAAGTAGAACCCGATGCCAGAAGCGCAGAGCGCTGCCAGTCGCAAGAGGAAATTTTCATGACTATCCAGCGCGACCGCCAGGCTTGCCAGGGTTATGATCAGCATACGGATTGCAAATATATTCTTGCTGTCATAGGGGCCGCCATTGGCAAAGAATTCCATGTATGGGGCTGCGTTATACAACCCCCATATACCGGCAAAAAACAGCGCACGGACGATTTGCTGCCGATTCAGCCGGCAGACGGTAACTGTAATGATGATGAAGTGGAGCACCATCATGCCTCCGGCACGAAATGCCTCCGAAGGCGCAGGGGACCAGGCAGCTGAGAATACACCCAACACTGGCACGAGCAGCAGAATCCAGCCGCGCCTTGCCACCGGAAAGGTCGTCTCACGGTGGATCCAGAAAAGCGCAAGGAACACCGCGGCTGCGGCATACATCACATAGGTGTTGCCCTCGAAAACGATAAACGTGCAGTAGATCCATACCGCAACGAGGGCTTGCTCCCACCAGCTGGCTGGCGTTGTACGCTCCACCAAGATTGCCTGGGCCGGAAGTGGGTCTGAGGGAGAGGCAGCGATGGCCTTCAAGGGCTGGAGTCCTCATGCAAAACGCGGTCAACCATATGCCTCAGAAAGCCGGACGGCTGAACGAAGACATCATCTGGAAGAGAATGCAGGCGCCGGGCCTTTTCAGCAACCTCATCCCGGTTTTTTATGAGCCTGCCAATAAGCTCTGGGAGCGTCTCCTCAAGCGGCTCCGCAAGAGTAAACCCGCATTCATTCCGGCCAATCCACGTTCCGGTTTCAGTCCCCCCCGGAGCGATCGGGGGGGTGTTGTAGTATCCGCCCTCATAAATCCGGTTGGGCAACAGCCAGACGGAATTGAACCCCGCCTCCATGAAGTCGCCGGCCCACACGAGATCGAGTGAAGCATAAATCCGCTCGAGGTCGTCAGGGGCGCGATAGGGGCCCGCATAGGTTATGTTGCCATGTTCCGAGATTTGCGCCTCGAAGTCCGGCACCTCTGTCCGTGCAGGGCGCCCGTGAAGCTGAATCCTGATTTGGTGCTGGTAACGCGCGGCAAGCGAGCAGAGCAGGTCCAGCGACCGCTGGCAGCGCAGCATACCCACCCAGCCCAGGCGCAATGGCTCGTCCATCATGGACAAGACCCCTTCAGCCTGTACTGGCTTCGGCACCGGCCGTGCCCCGTACTTTCCGCAGGGCGGTAAACGGTTTTCGACCAGAAAAGCTGAGTACAGCCCTGAGTGATGCCGCTCGAAGTGATGTTTGATGAACGCGGGAGACGATACGACAAGGCCGCGTGTGCGCTTCAGCAGGCTTCGTTCCATCCAACGCATGACCAGGCCTATGGGGTCTCGGCGTGTGAGCAGCCGATGGACATCAAGGCACTCATAGATCACAGGCGTCCTGAGGCCCGTCAGGCCTTTGGTGAGGAAGGCGCAGGCCAGCATATCGAGATTGCGGGCATAGATCAGATCAGCGGCAGCCAGCTTGCCGCGATGCCGCGCGGCAAGCCGCGCTCCGCGAACGATCTGTATCGCCCTGTGAAGGAACGCGCCGTCGCGGGTCAGACCGAGATCGACGAGTTCCCAGGCTTGCAGCCCCGGATCGCGCCGCCGCATCATGTAGGCCTGGACGGTGCAGCCATCATCAATGAAGGCGGCCACGCGCCGCTGGACGGCCGCGTCTGATGCATCGTGACCGAAAAATGCAATCCGTGTCATTCGCGATCTGGCCTGGCGGGCTGTGTCTGCCGTGAGAGGATCTTGTCCAGACCAAGCAATCCCCGCGCCAGATTTGGCGAAGCTATTCAGCTGCAATCTGATCCCGCGCGTCGGATTTGGCCGGGCGGCCGGGTTCCGGGGCCGGCATCACGGAGGTGTGGCTTAGCGGCCCGTCCTGCGACTTGCGCTTGCGCTTCGTCGCCCATGGCAGGCGGAAAAGCCGCTGACGCGTGTCCATCTGGTAGTATTTCCGATAGGCACGATAGCTCACGCCGGGGTCATCATTGTGACGGCGGCGGTTTATATCGACCATGTTGAGCGTGACGCCAAGCAGATCGGCCTTGAACGACTGAAGCAACTTAACGGACTGACGCGCTGCGGCGCTGGTCGTCTGGCGCCAGCCGACGGCCAGGATCGTCTTGTCGCACTTTCCGGCAACAACCCGGGCCTCAGCCATAAGAAGCAGCGGCCCCGTATCAATCAGGATGAGATCATACATCGTCTCAAGCCGCGCGATGAGTTCGTCATAAGCCCGAGTGCCAAACACATCGTGTGGCGTATGCCCCTCTAGCGACAGGGGAAGGATATCCAGCATGGACTTGTCGTCTTTGTGGATTGCGTCCTGAAGTTCACAGGCGCCGAAAAGGTGTTCGACAAAGCCAGCCTCAGGCTGAAGCCCCGCCAGCTGAGTGAGCTGCCGTCTGCGGAAGTCTCCATCGATAACGAGCGTGCGCGATCCGGACATTGCCGACATGCGCCCAAGGCTCAAGCTGAGATTGGTTTTCCCCTCGTCCGGCAGGGATGAGGTAATCGCAACCGACTTGGTTCCGCTGTCAATGTCCGAGAAGGCGATTGCCGCCCTGAGATACCGGATGCTCTCAGCATAGGAAGAGAGAGGGTTCTCGACCAGAAAATCGGCAGGACTTCGCTGCGCCATTCCAAGAACACTCATTCCACGGATCAAGGGTATCGAACCGATGGTGGGGACGCCGAGCTTCTTCTGGACATCCTCTGAGGAGCCCAGCTTGGTATCGAAGACTTCAAGCAGCAGCGCAAGACCGCCCGCCAGCACGCCCCCGAGAAGGATGCCTATGGCAAGGTTCAAGGGAACGTTCGGTGAATGGGGCCCTCTGGGTACAGAGGCATGCGACAGGACCTTCGCATCGGCAGCGATCAGGGCATCTTGCTCGCGGGTCTGTTTGGCGCGCTGCAGGAATTCCTCAAGCAGGTTCCGGCTGGTCTCGGCATCCCTTTCGAGCTCGCGCAGCCTGACGAGGTTGATGTTGTTGCCGCGAAGCTGGGCTGTTGAGCGGCCGATTTCGTTATCAATGCTGGCGATCTGGGCTTGAGCGACTCGCAGCTCGTTCTCGAGACTTTGCGTGATCCGCGTCACTTCGGCATTGATCTGCCGGTCTATGTCAGCCGATTCGTTCCGCGCGCTTATGAGTTCCGGATGAGCAGGGCCCAGGCGTGTTTCCAGATCGGCAAGCCTGCGATTGATCTGGGCTCTTTCGTTCTTGAGGTTCGTAATCAGGCCAGAAGTAACGACTTCGCTGATGCTCTCGATATCCGCGCCCGCTGCGAGCTGCCGGCGCATGTTGTCATAGCGGGAGCGGGCCCGGTTGAGTTCCACCTCAAGCGCGCCTCGCTGCAGCGTCATGTAGGCGATCTGTTGTTCTGTCAGAGTCTCGCCACGCGCCGCGAGAAGGCCGGTCTGTGCCCGGAAGGCCTCTACCCGCTGCTCTTTGTCCTGCACTTCGGCACGGAGCGCCTCGACCCGTTCTGTCAGCCACTCGGTCGCCCGCCGTGTAGCTTCAAATTTATCTTCGAGCTGCTGGACTCTGTACTGCTCGGAAATCTCGTTTGCCACGCGTGCCGCGGTCTCAGGCGACTCGCTGTAGACATCGATCGTGATCAGGAAGGTCACGCCAACACGCTGTATGACAATTTTGCTCGACAGGATGCTGACAACAGTCTCCATCAGCTCACGCTGGCGCTCTTCCGGCGTAAGAACATCGGCTGCGATATTGTCATTGCCTCCAGAGCTGAAGAGCGAAGATGCAAAGCCCCTGACCGAGGGAACGATACCGGTCTTCGGCGGCCGCAGCGCCGGATTGAATTCCGGGTCCTCGTCCAGTTTCAGCCGCGTTGCGACGCGCGTCAGCAGGGACCGAGACCCGATAACCTGAACTTCCGTATCCAGCGCTGGGGTCGTACCCGGCATGCCCGAAAAAATCGCGCCCAGATCGATCACGTTCTGCTGCGTGGTATCGATCTGAACTACAGACTGGGCGCGATAGATCGGCGTTTGCGAGAAGGTCATGTAGGCGACAAGGCCGAAGATGGTCAGGAAGCAGACCACAATCAGCCAGAACCGGCGATAGACCGTCCGGATGATCGATTTCAGGTTGAGGTTATCAAGCAGCCCGCTGTCCTGGCCCGAGGGGTCGGGGCCATACGGCAACTCAATGGAGAATGACTTGGTCACGCGCTACGATCTTCCTACGCTCTAGCACAGTCATGACGCCATCGGGGTCTGGCGTATCTGACGACATTACCGTTTACGGGAACAGGCGTAGTCCGATACCTGCAACCGTTACCCCATAGTCCAGGGCACTGACACTATCCACGCCGGACACATCCCGGTCGAGACGCCGCGCAAACACTTCCCAATGGACCCGCTTGTTCATTTTATAGGTGGCCTGAGCGCCAAATTCGGAGGTACGGTCCTCGCGATCAATCTCTGTATAATCGGAAAGGCCTGCATTAACAAATCCCGAGAGGATCACATTCCGAAGCAGCTCGTGATCGACCCGCACACCGCCGCGGGTATCAACGGCGCTCGGCGACTCAAACGCACCGAGATCGATCACGCGGCGCCCGGCCGTAAACGTCACCGTCGTAAGCTGGCTCGGGAACCAGCGCATGGTCCCGTCAACGGACAGGCCGGTCACGTCCTCGAAGAAGTCGTCTTTCCTGTCCTCTTCCAGATATCCGACCGCAATGTCGCCGCGCACCAGCGCGTCCAACTCGAAATCGACCCCGACAGCCGCCGTGTAACCGCGAGAGTCACGTTTTCGCTGTTGCCCGCCAATCAGCCGGCTCTTGTCATAGCGGCTTTCCTGCACCGTGCCCTGGCCGAAGACAGCGAGATTGGGCGTCACGGCGTAAGACAGGCGTGAGCGGCCACTCCAGACCGTGCGATCGCGGAAGCTTTGATCGATGATGTTACCGGTCCCGATCTGCCGGCCGTCCTTATAATCCTCGCCTAGGACACCGATATTGTTCTGCCAGCGCACCCGGTCGCTCTGGTAGTTGGCGTCAATCGACGCCCCATTCCGGTCGACGCGAACCGGGCGATCAACGCCGACGGCATTGACGAAATCCGTGCGGGCCTCGGTCCGTTGTTCAGCAAATACCGCCCCGCCCAGGGACCAGTTGCGCGTCACATCGAGACGGCCGCGCAAACGGCCCCTCAGGTCGTTGTTGGACTCGTCATTGAGATCCAGATACTCGTTCCGAAAGGCTGCCACGTCGAAACCGACCGCATGGACTGACCAGTCCGTCGTCGCCGAGACCTGCGCCCCGACCCTTGCGATAACGTCGGACTGCTTGTTCGTTGCAGATGCAAAGACATTATCGGTGAAGCTGAACCCCGCCTCAAGTGATGGACGGGCGACGAAAGTGCCAAGGCGAACCGGCTCGGGATCGAAATCCGGCTGCGCGCGCTCTGTAACGGCCTGATACTTGTTGCGGCTGTAGAAATTATCGCCCTGCGCAACAGCCACAGCAGGGCAAAGCGCGCAAAGCGCCGCGCCGGCAAGGATTACGCGTCGGAAGTGAGACATGTCCATCATCCCAAATTGCTTCAGCCGGCTTTGCTCCGGCTTGTATTTTGGGGTGCAATATCGATACCAAGCCGCCCGAAAGCCGGTCGTACTGTCCCCTTCACTGAAAAGTTGTTTACGATGAAAGCGCAGTGAAATGAATAGCTAAGCACAAATAATCAGGCCCGCACTGCGGTTTCTTCATTACGGGCAGCATAGTTTAGTCAGGCATGACGCAAGTCTTCACCTGTCACGCGAACATTCAGCAGGCGCTGACAGGTCTTAAGAGGCCAAAGCCAGCAACCGGCGGGCAGTGGCTGCAATGCCAGCCCAGTCGCGTGAGGCAATGGCCTCTCGGCTGGCTATCCAGGACCCTCCGACGGCGAACACATTGGATAGTTTCAGATAGGCCGGCAGTTCGCTTTCAGGGATCCCTCCCGTCGGCATGAAGCGCAGCGAGGGCAGCGGTCCCGCCAGGGCCTTGAGTGCGCCCTGGCCACCTGCAACCGAGGCCGGGAAAAGCTTCAGCCGTTCGAAGCCTTCTTCGGAACGGGCCATGGCTTCACTTGTGGTTGCAACACCGGGTATCAGGATCGCTTCCTTGCCCTTGAGCGCGGCGAGCAATCCCGGGGACATCCCTGGCGAAACAAGGAACTCTGCCCCGGCATCAAGGCTTTGCGCGACATCGTCTGGCGTGAGCACGGTGCCGGCTCCGACCAGCAGCTCCGGCGTGGCTTGCCGCATGGCCGCGATGGCCTTCAGCGCTGCGGGCGTCCGGAGCGTAACTTCAGCAATAGTCAGGCCGGCATCGCGCAACGCCCGCGCCAGGTCGCCGGCAGTTTGCGGCGTATCAATGACAATTACCGGAACAACGGGCGCGAGGGCGGCAGCGGCATCAAGCTTTCGGGTGATTTCCGCGGTCATGGTCGGCTTCCTGATGACGGCGCGCCGTTCGGGTCTGGCGCTCTGCCGCTGCGATACGGCGGCTGCGCCCAGAAACAAGTGAAAAAATGGCTCCGCGAGTAGGACTCGAACCTACGACCGGGCGATTAACAGTCGCCTGCTC
>DAIRTA010000004.1:6111-52531 GCA_036804125.1 Hyphomonas sp. | reverse complement strand
CAAAATCTGGCCAGAGCACATCGGTGAAATAAAGTTCCGCATAAGCCGCCTGCCAGAGCAGGAAATTACTCAGCCGATACTCGCCACTCGTACGGATCAGCAGGTCAAGCTGAGGGAGACCCGCTGTATCCAGGTAGTCCTCGAAATCCTTTTCCATGAGTTCTTCAGACTTTGCACCTGCGAGCAAATCGCGCGCCATGGCCTGCGCCGCCCGAAAAATCTCGTCGCGTCCGCCATAGTTGAACGCGATCGTCAGGAATGCCGCACTGTTCTCGCGCGTCTCTGACTCGGCGAGATCGACGAGTTCCTCGATATCATGAGGAAGTCCGGCACGACGCCCTATCACCCGGATATGAACCCCTTCGGACTTCAGGCGGCGAAGGTCTTTCTCGAGGTAGGCTCGCAAGAGATCAAACAGGATGGAGACTTCCTTCGCCGGGCGTCTCCAGTTTTCTGTCGAAAAAGAAAAGACCGTCAGATATTTGACACCCAGTTCCCCTGCGGCCTCAACCGTGCGCCTGAGGGCCTCAACCCCCTGCTGATGACCGGCAGACCGCGGCAGACCACGTGCCGCAGCCCAGCGGCCATTGCCGTCCATGATGATGGCGACGTGATTTGGAACGACGCCGCCGCTGCCGAAGGCGCTGTGCCCGGAGGGGGCTGGAACATGCGCCATCAGACCTGCATGATCTCCGCTTCCTTCGCCTTCGCAGCATCATCTATTCGCGCCACGAAAGAGTCTGTCAGTTTTTGCACCTCATCGGCAAGAACGCGGTGGCGGTCTTCGCTGATCTCGCCGTCCTTTTCCATTTTCTTGAGGGCATCCATGCCGTCGCGACGAACGTTACGCACGGCGACTTTTGCCGCTTCCGCGTATTTTCCGGCAATCCGCGTAAGCTCCGTGCGGCGCTCTTCGTTCAGGGCCGGAATGGGGATACGAAGTGTTTGCCCGTCCATGACCGGATTCAGGCCAAGGCCTGATTCACGTATCGCCCTATCCACCGCCCCGACCAGTGATTTGTCCCAGACATTCACGGATAGCATGCGTGTATCCGTCACCGTAACGGAGGCGACCTGGTTGAGCGGAGAAAGACCGCCATAGGCCGGCACTTGCAAAGAGTCCAACAGATTGGGCGACGCCCGGCCTGTCCTGAGGCCAGCGAATTCTGCAGCTAGTGCAGACAGAGCGCCCTCCATCCGGCGCTCGAGATCGTGCTTGTCATAGCTCATGATGTTGTCACGCCTCCACTTGTGATCGTCGTGGATATTCCGCGGCCGTAGAGAACGTCCAGCAGCGAGCCTTCCTGCTTCAGCGAGAATACAACGATCGGTATCTTGTTGTCCCGCATCAGACTGATGGCTGAAGAGTCCATTACGCGGAGGTCCTTGGCGAGAAGCTCCTGATAATCGACTTCCTTGTAGCGGGTGGCGTTCTTGTCGAGCTTGGGGTCCGCGGAATACACGCCATCGACCTGCGTACCCTTGAGAAGCGCATCACAGTTCATTTCAATGGCGCGCAAGGCGGCCCCCGTATCGGTCGTGAAGAAGGGATTGCCGATGCCCGCCGCGAATATAACGACCCGGCCTTTTTCCATATGCCGCTGGGCGCGACGGCGAATATAGGGCTCGCAAATCGCATCCATGCCGATCGCTGACTGAACCCGCGTCGGTACGCCGACCGATTCCAGCACGCTCTGCATGGCGAGCGCGTTCATGACCGTGGCCAGCATTCCCATAGAATCCGCCTGAGCCCGGTCCATTCCCTTTGCCGCACCGGCTACACCCCGGAAGATATTGCCGCCGCCAATAACCAGGCAAAGTTCGGCGCCCGCTGACCGCGCATCAGCAATTGCCCTGGCAAATCGTTCGCAGGTTGGGATATCAATGCCGAATGGGGCATCACCCATCAGCGCTTCGCCCGACAGCTTCAACAGGACGCGGCGAAACTTCAGCTCGGGCTGACCTGTCACGGCGTCTGACATCTTATACCCTTCCGGCTCTCGGATATCCGGACCAAACTAAAGCCCGGCCGCAATCTTGACGACCGGGCCTCTTCAAACCCCCTCACGCGAAGAAACGCAAGCGGGTCATCAGTTCCCTCGTGTCAGGGCTGCCACTTCGTCTGCGAAATTATCGTCATCCTTTTCAACGCCCTCGCCCAGCTTGAAGTGAACAAAGCCACGCAGTTCAGCGCCCTCGGATTTGAGGAACTCACCTACAGTCTTGTCCGGATCCATGATGAAAGGCTGTTCGACGAGCACGACGTCCTTGTAGAATTTCTGCATCCTGCCTGCGATCATTTTTTCGATGACGCTATCGGGTTTCCCACTCTCCCGCGCCTGCTCAGTCAGGACACGCTTCTCGGCCTCAACCAGAGCCGGATCGAGTTCTGCGGTTGTGGCTGCCGCCGGGGATGTTGCCGCAACATGCATAGCAACTTTACGGCCTGCTTCCTCAACATTGCCGCTCCCGTCGAGCGCGACGAGAACACCTACCTTCCCCATTCCGGGGGCGACAGAATTGTGAACATACGAGGCGATACCGCCCTTGGCCGTCAGCTTGGCAACCCGCCGCAGGGCCATGTTTTCACCGATGGTCGCAATCAGGCGCTTTATCAGCGCGTCGACGCTACCCTCACCGTCGGGCGAGGGGGCTGCCAGAACGCTTTCAACCGTACCATCCGTCTTGAGGGCCGCCTTCGCGATACCCGATAATGCAGTCTGAAAGGTTTCGTTTCGCGAAACAAAATCAGTCTCGGTATTCAGTTCAACTACGACACCGGTTTTGCCGTCCTCAGAAACCTTTGCTGCGACCAGGCCTTCGGCGGCGGTCCGGCCAGACTTCTTGGCCGCCTTGGACAGACCTTTTGCCCGCAACCATTCGATCGCAGCGGCTTCATCGCCTTTCGTCTCGGTCAGTGCCTTCTTGGCATCCATCATGCCGGCACCGGTCTTTTCACGCAGCTGTTTTACCAATCCTGCCGTGATCTCAGTCATGGATTTCATCCTTCTGATTTTGGTGGCCGAAACACCCTTCAGCCTTCTTCAGCGGGTGCCTCGTCTGCGAGTTTCACATCCTGCGCGGCGAGGTCGTCAACATCGGAGAGGGACCCCAGGTCGACCCCGAGCGAAGCGGTGGACTCGGCAAGACCGTCAAGCACAGCGTCCGCAAAAAGGTTGCAGTATAACGAGATTGCACGCGAGGCGTCGTCATTGCCAGGAAAGCCGTAATCCGCATCGGCGGGATCGCAGTTGGTATCAAGCACAGCCACGACCGGAATTCCGAGCTTGCGAGCTTCCTTGACCGCGATGGCCTCCTTGTTGGTGTCGATGATAATGATGGCTGACGGGAGCCCCCCCATATCAGCTATACCGCCCAGGGCCCGCTCAAGCTTCTCTCTCCGCCGTTGCAGGTCAAGGAGTTCCTTCTTGGTGAGACCGAGGCCGCCACCACTTTCGAGGAGTGCGTTCAACTCGCGCAGATGTTTGATCGAATTCGAAACCGTTGCCCAATTGGTGAGCGTACCGCCCAGCCAGCGGTGATTCATGTAGTATTGGGCACAGCGCTGGGCAGCCTCAGAGATCGAGTCCTGCGCCTGGCGCTTGGTGCCGACAAACAGGATACGGCCACCCTTTGAAGCGGTGTCCCGAACAAACAGCAGCGCCTGATGCAGGGCCGGGACCGTATGCGACAGGTCAAGAATATGGATTCCGGACCGCTCGCCATAGATGAACGGCTTCATCCGCGGGTTCCAGCGATGTGTCTGGTGTCCGAAGTGAACGCCAGCTTCAAGGAGCTGACGCATGGTAAAGTCAGGTAGGGCCAATTTTCTCTCCATCCGGTTGGCCGCCGCAGGTGGAACGCCAGAAGAGCCTGACGCACCGGATGCACCCGCGACTTGGGTTTAGGATGCCGGCGATATAACCAATCCCCATGAAATCGCAAGCCGCGCTCTTCAGGGAAAGCTTTCAAGCCATCTGGAGCGGCTCAACACTTTCAACTCCCACTACGTCTTTGAGCGCCCGCTGGGCCTTCAGGCCGATGGTATAACTGCCCTGAAGCCGGATAGTGACCCGGCGCTCGCCAGCAACCGGAACCTCCAGATAGACACTTCCGCGCTCAGTTTCCGAAAGCCGCTGAAGCCGCCTGATAACACCGGCCAACTCGTCGGGGCTTCCGACAGGCGACAATCGGACGCGTATACCTCTTGCGGGCTTCGCGACGCGCGCGCGGTCGAGCTCTACAGCCTGTTCAACGATGTAGCGGACTTCCTCCCCGTTCGTTTTGGGCGAAATCGTGACAGCCACGGCGCGACCGGGAGTGAGCACGTCGCCAAACTGATGCAATGCCTCACTGTAGACCGTGAGTTCCGTTTCCCCGGTTGGGTCAGACAGGCGAATGAACGCAAACTTTCCCCCATTCCGGCTGGGCTTGTCAGTACGCCCGCGGACCATACCGATCAGCTCTATCGGGTTGAGATCCTCCCTGCGATCCTGCAGCTCCATGATGAGGGTCACGCGGCTGCGATCCAGTTGCGGGAGAAGATCGTCGAGCGGATGGCCGGAAAGATAGAAGCCCGCCGAAAGAAACTCTTCATCGAGTTTCTGCTGGGCCGACCAGGGCCGCGATGCGGGCAGAACAGGACGCAAGGCCGGCTCCGTATCGGCAAACAGCCCGGCCTGTCCGCCCTTTCGGTCTTCAGCTCTGCCGGCAGCATACTGAACAATGGCAGGGGCGCTGGCGAGGGCTTTTGCCCGATTGGACTCCAACGCATCCAGTGCACCGGCACGGGCAAGGGACTCCAAGGCCTTCTTGTTAACATGACGCGGGTCTATCCGCTCTGCCAAATCGAAGAGATCCCGAAACGGCCCACCCTCAGCACGCTCTTCCACCAGATGCCGCATCGCCTCTTGGCCTACACCCTTGATAGCGCCTAGCGCGTACAGGACAACGCCGTCCTCGACCATGAAATCCGCACCGCAGCGATTGATGTCCGGGGCAATAACGGGAACTCCAAGTCGCCGGGCTTCCTGGAAGAATGCGGCAAGCTTGTCAGTGCTTCCGATATCGAGGCTCATCGAGGCGGCCAGGAACTCGACCGGAAAGTGGCATTTAAGATAGGCCGTCTGATAACCTATGAGGGCGTAAGCTGCGGCATGGGATTTGTTGAAGCCGTAACCGGCGAACTTTTCCATGGTATCAAAGATTTCATTGGCGAGCCCTCTTGCAATGCCCTTTTGTGAGGCCGCGCCTTCGACGAAACGCCGGCGTTGTGCGGCCATCTCATCAGGTTTCTTCTTGCCCATGGCCCGCCGCAAAAGGTCCGCTTCGCCAAGCGAGTAGCCAGCCACCTCCTGCGCCATGCGCATCACCTGCTCCTGATAGACTGGAACGCCATAGGTTGCCTCCAGAATGGGCTTCAGATCAGGGTGCTGATAGGTTATGCTCTCCGGGTCATCCTTACCCTGCGCATAGACAGGGATGTTCTCCATCGGCCCCGGCCGATAGAGCGAGATAATGGCAATCACGTCTTCGATGTTGCTTGGCTTCACACGCCGCAGCGTGTCGCGCATGCCTGCACCTTCCAGCTGGAAGACCCCGAGGGTTTCACCGCTTGCCATCAGCTCGTATGTCGCCGCATCATCGAGAGATTCCCAGCCCAACCCGACGTCCTGCCCCGACTGCGCGATAAAGCCGAGCGCACGGTCAATGACCGTGAGCGTCTTCAGTCCGAGAAAATCAAATTTGACGAGCCCGGCCATCTCCGCATACTTCATGTTGAACTGCGTCGCAGGAAGCTCCGACCGCGGATCACGGTACAGCGGAACAAGCTCGGTTAGCGGCCGGTCTCCTATCACAACACCGGCGGCGTGGGTTCCGGCGTTTCGGTAAAGCCCCTCCAGAGCCCGCGCGATCGCGATCAAGTCACCAACACGCGGATCAGCCCCTATCTCTTCATCAAAGCGAGGCTCTCCGGCAATCGCCTCGTCAAGCGTAGGAGGCTTTGCGGGGTTGAATGGAATCAGCTTGGCCAGGCGATCGACCTGCCCATAGGGCATTTGCATGACACGGCCGACATCCCTGACTACCGCCTTGGCCTGAAGGGTGCCGAATGTAATGATCATGGCGACGGCGTCTGAGCCGTACTTGTCGCGGACATAGCGGATAACTTCGCCGCGGCGCTCCTGACAGAAATCGATGTCGAAGTCCGGCATCGAGACCCGCTCGGGATTGAGAAAGCGTTCGAAAAGCAGGTCGAAACGCATGGGGTCGAGATCGGTAATGAGTAATGACCAGGCGACAAGCGAACCAGCGCCCGAACCCCGGCCAGGGCCTACGGGAATCCCATTCCCCTTCGCCCATTTTATGAAGTCCGAGACGATCAGGAAGTAACCGGGAAACCCCATCCGTTCGATTATCTCGAGCTCATACTCAAGGCGCGCGTCATAGGCCTCCCGTGAGCTGTAGAGCGAGCGGGCTGCCTCAAGACGGACGGCCAGCCCTGCCCGGGCCTGCGCTTTCAACTCATCGGCTTCCGATACGCCTGTACGTCCGAACTTGGGGAGGATCGGGGGCTGTGGCATGGCCCGGACAGCACACCGGCGGGCAATTTCGACTGTACTGCTCAAAGCCTCGGGGAGATCAGCGAAAAGCTCCACCATTTCATCCGTGCTTTTGAGATATTGTGCCGGCTCTACCCGTTGGCGGTCGTCCTGACCGAGATACTCCCCGTTCGCGATGCACATGAGCGCATCGTGCGCTGCCGCATCATCCGGGCGCAGGAAGCGGGCATCATGAGTCGCCACGATCGGCAAGCCGAGTTTGTAAGCCAAATCCAGCAGCCCCGGCTCCGCAATGGCTTCAGCGGCTGTGCCATGCCGTGTGACTTCGACATAGCACCGGCCTGGAAAGGCTGCGGCGAGGGTCTCAAGTTCACTCCTGGCATCCGCCTCGCGCCCCCGCAGGAGGCGCCGGGCAACCTCTCCGTCTGCGCCGCCTGTAAGCAGGATGAGGCCGGCAGTATCATCAAGCAGCAAGTCAGGCGACAATCGGGCCAGACCGGCCTCCGCATCAAGGTAAGCCCGTGAGGACAGGAACATAAGCCTGCGATAACCGGCCTCGTTCTGGGCATAGATTGAGACACGCGATGGAGCCTGCCGGCTGGACCGGTCCTGAATGTCAAAACAGCAGGCCATGATGGGCTGCAGCCCTGCTTCAGCGAACTTCACCGAGAATTCCAGCGCGCAAAACAGATTATTCCGGTCAGTAATGGCTGCCGCTGGCATCTCGTGCGCCAGACACCATGCCTTGAGATCATCGGGCGTTATCATACTCTCGAGCAAGGAGAGGCTAGAGCGGACGGCCAGGTGAATATAGCGCGGCATACTCATCGTCGCCTCCTGCGGCGATACTGGCGGAGATCAGCAGGCCTTACCAGCATCCAGCCTGTATGATTCACAGCTTATCCGGGATGATACTCAACCAGCTTTCCGTTTTCGAGTGTGAGCACGCGGTCCATATGCTCAGTCAGCGAGATGTTGTGTGTTGCAACGAGTACGCCAGCGCCTTCCTCGCGAACCATTCGAATCAGCGTGGCAAAGACCCGTTCTGTGGTTCCCGGATCAAGATTGCCCGTCGGTTCGTCTGCGATAACCAGACGCGGATCGTTCGCGAGAGACCGCGCGATGGCAACCCGCTGTTGCTCGCCACCAGACAGTTGCGCTGGCTGATGGTGACCGCGATCCTCAAGGCCCATTTCAGCAAGGAGTTGCCGCGCCCTGTCACGCGCTGCATTGCGCGACTGCCCGGCGATCATTAGCGGGATGGCAACATTGTCCAATGCGGTGAATTCAGGAAGAAGATGATGGAACTGATAAACGAATCCGATTTTCGCCCTGCGCATTGCGGTGCGTCCGTCGTCGCTGAGTCCAAGACAGTCGATGCCATCAAGGCGGATAGACCCGGCTTCGGGGCGCTCCAGGAGGCCGGCCGTGTGAAGCAGGGTGGACTTTCCCGATCCGGAAGGACCAACGAGGCCGACAAGCTCGCCTTGAGCAAGTGTCAGGTCAGTGCCTGTCAGCACATTCAGTGCGCCGGCGCGGGTCTTGTATGTCCGGTGGATAGCTGAAAGTTCGAGTACCGGCGCTGTCATTACTCGAATCTCAGCGCCTTGACCGGATCCTGGGAGGACGCCCAGAGTGCGGGAATGAGGGAAACAAACATCGATGTCAGCAGCGCAAAAGCTCCAGTGCTGAATATCTCCGCCCAGTCAAGAACTGCCGGAAGCCCTTCAAGCTGGTACTGCTCAGCGGGAAACACCTCCCTGCCGATCACGAAACTCATGAATGCCTCAACAGCACCAATATTTACGATGAACAGCACACCAACAATCATTCCCAGAATTGCGCCAAGCGATCCGAGTATTGTGCCAACCATCAGAAATACGCGCATGACGCCCCCCCGGGTCAGGCCTATTGTGCGCAGGATCGCAATGTCACGGGTCTTGTTCTTTACCAGCATCACAACACCCACAATGATGTTCAGTGTGGCAATCATCAGGATGATCGTGACCAACATCCGCACCATGATGCGTTCTGTCTGCAGCGCGCCAAGATAGGTGCGGTTCTTGGTTTTCCAGTCCCGCAAGAGGACCGAATAGCCTGTTGCCTGCATGATCCGGTCGATCGCTGCTTCGGTCTGATCCGGATTCTGGATACGGATATCGAGAGCCTGATACCGCCCACGCGACTGAAAGAAGATCTGGGCCTGCTCCATTGGCATGAAGACATAGACGTTATCAAGCTGCGCGCTTCCCGTTCGGAAGATATCACCAACTACATAACTCTTGCTGATCGGCGTCTGCCCCACCGGGCTGTTGCGCATCTGAGAGGTTACGACCTCAACGTTCTGGCCGGGACGAACACCCAGATTTGCAGCCAGATACTGCCCCATCATGATCACATTGCCGCCGTTACGGCCCTCGCCGAAACCCGCCGCGATCGCGCCGCTGCCCTGGTCCCTGAAAATAGGCATTGTTGGGAGATCCTCCGGCGGGATAGCCCGGACGACACCGCCCGTTCGTATGCCATTGGCCGATAGGAGAACGAACTGCTCTATATAGGGCGAGACGCTTACGACACCTGATACGCTTCGCATGGTGTCGGCGAGCCGGTCGGCCTCCTCCTGCGGAAGACCATCCACGACTGCTGCAATGTGCGGCTCCCCGCCCAGCAAGGCATCAAGGAGCGTAGCGCGGAAGCCGCTCATGATCGACATGGTTATGATCAGCGCCGCAACGGCGAAGAAGATCCCTATAAAGGATATCACAGCAATCAGGCTTGCCCCGCCATGCTCACGACGCGCGCGGAGGTAGCGCCACGCAATCGCCCGTTCCAGATGGCCAAAGGGCAAAGCTGACTTGGCCAACGTGCTCATGAGGGGTCAAAGAACTCGGCTATGGCTTCCGGAGTGATTTCATGGCGCTCACCGGTTCGACGTTTCTTGACTTCCAGAACGCCTTTTTCAAGGCCTTTCGGCCCAACGATGACCTGCCAGGGCACGCCGATAAGGTCCATCCGCGCAAACTTCCCTCCGGCCCTGTCGTCTGTGTCATCCAGCAAGACCGGGACACCGGCAGTCTCAAGAGCGGTGTACAGCTTCAAGCTCATTTCATCACATGCCGTATCGCCAACACGCATGTTGACGAGCCCGACTTTGAAGGGCGCAAGCGCCTCAGGCCAGATAATCCCGGCCTCATCATGATTGGCTTCAATCACCGCGCCGACGAGGCGGGAGACGCCTATCCCATAGCTGCCCATGTGGACGGTAACCATCTGGCCATCAGGCCCCTGAACGGCGGCCGCCATAGGCTGCGAATACTTTGTGCCGAAATAAAAGATATGCCCGACTTCGATTCCGCGCGCCGCAACCTGGCGATCCGGAGGAAGGGCGGCAAACGCATCCGCATCGTGCATTTCTTCCGTGGCCGCATAAAATTCTGTTCGCTTGCCGACCTCGGCCGATAGATCCGTATCAAAGTCCAGGTCCGGGCCCGGCGCGGCCATATCGAGCAGCGCGCGATCACAGAACACGGCGCTTTCACCTGTATCAGCAAGAATGATGAATTCATGGCTGAGATCACCACCGATCGGACCCGTATCTGCACGCATGGGAATGGCCTTGAGACCCATGCGCTCAAAAGCGTTGAGATAGGCGCAGAACATCTTGCGATAGGCATGACGGGCGTCGGCCTCAGTGAGGTCGAATGAGTAGGCATCTTTCATGAGGAACTCGCGCCCTCTCATGACACCGAAGCGGGGGCGGATCTCGTCGCGAAACTTCCACTGCTGGTGATAGAGATTCAGCGGCAACTGCCGATAACTCTTCACGTAGGAACGGAAAACATCCGTGATGAGTTCCTCGTTGGTTGGTCCGTAAAGCAGGTCACGATCATGGCGGTCCTTTATCCGCAGCATCTCCTTGCCATAGGCGTCGTAGCGTCCCGATTCGCGCCACAGATCGGCCTGCTGCAGTGTGGGCATGAGCATCTCAACTGCCCCGGACCGATCCATTTCCTCGCGGACAATCTGCTCGATCTTGCGCAGAACCAGGTAGCCGAGAGGCAGCCAGGTATAAATGCCGGCGCCGTTCTGCCGTATCATGCCCGCGCGGAGCATAAGCTGGTGCGAGACAACAGCCGCATCAGCCGGCGCCTCCTTTGCGACCGGAAGGAAGTATCTCGATAAACGCATGGCTAGGCGGACTGACTCCCTGACTGTCTGCTCACCTCAGGTCGCCGGCTCAGACAGCAGTGAGCATCGGAATCACAAGGGCTGCAATGCCCGTCAGTAGCGCAGCACCGCCTGTAGCCCAAAGTGCTTTTTTCACCAGCATGGGATCTTTGGGGGCCGCCTCCTCTGTGCCCGGCACGGTTGAGCCGTCTTCCCACTGGCTTCTGATTCCGATCGGCAGCATAGCCAGGAAGACAATACACCAGGAGATTGTGAACACGATGGTTGCTGCAGCCCAGCCCATCAGTGGCCCTCTCTCGGCGTCTCCATCAACTCGACCAGCACGCCGCAGGAGTTCTTCGGGTGAATAAATATGATCGGGGTGCCGTGCGCGCCGATACGCGGCTTACCCAGCACGGTTGCGCCGCGATTGCTCATTTCCTCGACAGCTTCGTGGATGTCTCGCACTTCGAAACAAACATGATGCTGGCCACCAGCCGGATTCTTTTTCAGAAAATTCGAAATCGGGGAGGATTCATCAAGCGGCTCAATAAGTTCGACCTGGCTGTTGGGAAGGTTCACAAAGCATACTTTCACGCCCTGCTCAGGCATATCGAACGGTTTCGTGATGTCGACTGCGCCATATAGCGAGCGATACATTTCGCACGCAGCCGCCATGTCGGGCACAGCGACTCCGATATGGTTCAAACGGCCTATCCGGAACTCAGTCATATCATTCAACCCCTTAATATCACAACTTCAATCATCGGTCGCAAGCCGAATGCCTCATCACAGGCTTTCCGCAATGCCCGGCCAACTATACGCTCTATGGTATCGTCATCCATGCGATCCTGCCGCTTGATACCATTGAATGCCGCCTCGGCCGCCAGTTCGAGCCTTTCGATGCTTTCGTCTGCAGACCGTCCATCATTTTCCGACAGGCCCTTTACGACAATGACGGGCCCATCAACCAACTCTGCGCGTGCGCCGACAGCAAGCGAGGCATAAATGATACCGGCCGCGGCGAGCCGCGACCGTTCCCGCAATCCCTCAGCACCAGCCGGTATGAGTCGTCCACCGTCAAGATAAACCCGGCCAGCCGGGACCTCATCGATGATTTCGGCAGGCCCGGGTGCGAGTCGGATAAGGCTTCCATTGCGGGCCGCAATAGCCTGCGGCACCTGCAGGAGCTTTGCGTAAGCTGCGTGTTCCAGCAAATGCCGGCGTTCGCCATGAACCGGCACAGCAATTTGCGGCCGGATCCACTGATACATCCTGCGCAATTCATCACGGCATGGATGACCTGAGACGTGGATAACCTGTGGCACCATACTCGGTGTGATCACATTCACGCCCTGCTCAGCCAGTGTATTCTGAAGCTGGTGAACGGCCGCCTCGTTTCCGGGAATGAGGCGAGATGAGAAGACCACGGTGTCTCCCTCCTCAAGCCTGACGTGACGATGGTCCCCCCGCGCAATGCGCGACAGCGCCGCCTGAGGTTCACCCTGACTGCCCGTACACAAATAGAGAACGTGCGCAGGTGGATACGAACCCGCCTCAGCTTCATCAACGAGATCCAGATTGTTCGGGAGAATTCCGGTCGCCTGTGCGGCCTGAATTATGCGATGCATGCTGCGGCCCACCAGCACGACGCTCCGCTCGGCCCGCACCGCAGCTTCAATAACCGATTTCAGCCGGGCGACGTTTGAGGCAAATGTTGTGACCGCCACGGCGCCCTTCTGCTCGGCAATAAGGTCTGCCAGCCCTTGCCGGACTGTATCCTCCGAGCCGGCTTCACCGTCTTCAAAGACGTTGGTTGAGTCGCAGACCATGGCCAGCACGCCGCGTTCGCCAAGCTCCGTAAGGCTTTTGACGTCAGTGGTCGAACCGATCTGTGGCGACGGGTCTATCTTCCAGTCGCCAGTGTGCAGCACGACACCCAGAGGCGTCTCGATAGCCATGGCGTTCGGCTCTGGAATGGAATGGGTGAGTGTGATGTACTGTATGCTGAATGGACCTGCAGTAATGCGGGCGCCCTGCGAAATTACCTTGAGACAGCGGGAATCGACCCCCCTCTCGGCAAGTTTCTGGCGAGCCAGCTCCGCCGTGAAGGGCGTTGCATAGATAGGGGCCCGGGTATTCAGCTGGGGGTAGATGAGACCGATCGCCCCGATATGATCCTCGTGCGCATGTGTCAGGAAAATGGCCTCGATGGTTTCGCCTGTCAGGTAAGCAGGGTCTGCAGTAATCAGATCAATTCCGGGCTCGGACAGACCACCGAAGGTCACGCCTGTATCCACAATAATCCAGCGCCTGGCATGCGGAGGGCCGAACCCGTACGCATTGAGATTCATGCCTATTTCGTTGCAGCCACCAAGCGGCAAAAAAACGAGCTCCGGGGTAAGGGACGCCGAATCAGCCATTGCGTTACTGATTCAACTTCCAGACTTCGAGAAGTCCGCGGATCAGAATATCTGCGTCGAAATGATCAATCGTATCGCTCGCCCCCTCAAACAGCGAGACGACCCCACCCGTACCGATGACAGTCATGGGTTTTCCGTATTCCTCCTTGATCCGGCGGACCAGCCCGTCAATCAGCTCCGTGTAGCCCAGGAAGACTCCAGACTGCATCGCAGAAACTGTGTCTTTTCCGATCACTTGCGGGGGCTTCTGAATAGCGATGCGGGGGAGCTGTGCCGCCGCATCATGCAATGCGCGCATCGAAAGATAAATTCCGGGCGCTATGATACCGCCCTCAAATCCTCCATCATCGGCGATAATATCGAAGGTTGTCGCTGTTCCGCTATCAATGACTATAAGGTTGCCCGGATAGGTCTGATGCGCACCAAGTGCGCAGACTATCCGATCGGCGCCCACCTGTTCGGGATGGCGAGTACGGATCGGAACGCCGGTCTTCAGCCCCGGCTCTCCGATGAACATAGGCTCAACATTCATGTAACGCCGGGCGAGGTTGCGAAAATTGAACTGGGCTTGCGGAACAACTGTGGAAATCACGCAGCCTTCAATATGTTCGAGATTGACGGAATGCAGCTCTGCCAATCGCCACAGCCATGATGCATGATCATCCGCAGTCTTGGTTGAATCCGTCGCGCTGCGCCACTGCGTTACCCATTGCTGGCCGTCGTGCAGCGCAAAAACAGTATTCGTGTTACCAACATCAATCGCCATGAACATGGGCTAATCAGTCCGGCTCAAAACAACATCTCCCGCCAATATCGGCCTTAGTCCCCCATCCGGCAATCGCAAGAGCATCGCGCCGCGCTCATCAATGCCGACAAAGACACCCCGAATGGTCTCGTTCGCAAGCTTCACCTGCACGAGCTGACCTAGCCCTTCAGCACGATCAGTCCAGGCGCGGCGAAGGTCTGCAAAATTCGTCCTCGAGCAGGCCAGCCTTTCAGCAAATGCCTCGCGCAGCCGTTCAAATACTTCTGTTGCAGTGGGCCGTCGCTGTGCGGGAAGATGAGTTTCCAGGCAGGTAACAGGCTGGCCCGTACCTTCTGGCGCAACGCATACGTTAAGGCCAATACCTGCGGCGACCCAGACGCCCAGCGCATCACTTCCGGTTTCCAACAGTATTCCTGATATTTTCTGCCCCGCTATACGCACGTCATTCGGCCATTTGAGTCGGGGCAACTCGTCAGGATCATAACTGGTGATCGTATCACAGACAGCTAAGGCGGCTGCAAAGCCGGCCCGGAGCGCAATCGGTACGCCGCCGGGCTCACGGTAAAGTGCTGTCGCGAAGATGTTTCCTGGAGGCGATGACCAGGTTCGCCCCATGCGGCCCCTGCCAGCAAACTGTCGATCGGCGACAATCCATTGATCTTTGAAGGCCGGGCCGGCAGCGCGCCGGCGCGCTTCCAGATTCGTGCTGTCGATCTGCGACAGCGTCTCGACTGGCCAGCATAACGTCAAAGGGGCAGACCCAACGCTACTCTTCCCGTGAGACCGGAGGAGCCGAATAGTCCGATGGCAAACATCATGATGACACCCGCAATGAGGGCGGCAAGGACGACGGTGACGATGACCGGAGCGTCGGCGCGCTCAAATGCCTCCACCGGCTCGTCAAACCAGATAATTTTCACCAGTCGGAGGTAATAGCCCAGGGAGATGACCGAAGCGACGACAAGTATGATGGCCAGCGGCATGAGACCGGCATCTATGCCAGCGGTGAGCACTTCATATTTTCCCCAGAACCCACCAAACGGAGGAAGGCCCGCGATCGAGAATATCAGAACGGTCAGTGCCAGGCTCAAAACCGGCTGTTGACGGGCCAGCCCGCCAAGTTCGCGGACACCCTCGACCATACCACCCCGACGCCGCATTGCGAGAACACCGGCGAGCAGACCAAGAGACGAAATCGCATAGATGGTTGCGAATGTAAGAAGGGCAGAAGCGCCGAGCTGGGGACCTGCGGCGACGGCGATCAGGGCATAGCCCACATTCGCGATCGAGGAATAACCCAGCAGACGCTTGATATTGTTCTGCAGCAAGGCGCCAACCGAGCCGATCATCATGGACAGACCCGCGATGATCGCAAGGATCAGTTGCCACTGATCGAAGACGGTCCCGAACAGTGTGAACAATATATTTGCGAATACAACCAGCGAGGCGAGTTTTGGCGCGGAAGCGAAGAAGGCGACAACAGGAGTGGGCGCGCCTTCATAGACATCGGGTGTCCAGACATGCATCGGTGCTGCAGATACCTTGAACGCAAGGCCGATAATCATCAGCACCATGCCGAACATAACTCCTGGACTCCACCCTGCTGTTGCGAGCGCGGAGAAAGACGTCGTTCCCGTAAAGCCATAGACCAGCGACGCGCCGTAGAGCAGTATCCCGGAGGCAAGCGCCCCGAGGACGAAATACTTCAGGCCTGCTTCGGATGAACGCGCCGAATCCCTGTGAAACGCCGCCAGAACATAAGAGGACAGGCTGAGGGTTTCGATGCCCATGTACAGAGTCATGAGGTCTGCCGCGGACAGGATTATTCCAATCCCCAGGCAGGCGAAAATGATCAGCAATGGATACTCATATCGGCTCGTACCCTGCCTGTGCAGGAAACCTTCCGAAAGCATGAGAGCAGCGGCTGCCAAGATGAAACTGGCGATCTTTGCGAAATTCACAAAGCTGTTGGTCTTAACAAGACCATTGAAGGCTTCACCGCCTTGAAACTGGACAACAGCGAGTGCCGCCGCAACCAGCAGCACGACGGCCCCTGACTTATAGGCAAGGCTGACGATCCTGTCCCCGAAAATCGCCCCAAGCGTGACGCCAAGCAGGCCGGCAAATGCGAGCCAGAGCTCCGGTGCAATAGCATTAAAGATGGCCACAAAATCCAGCATGGCTTACCCGCCCCCGCTCATCAGTGCGAGGACGCGTTCGGATGCGCTGGCCGTGAGGCGGAGGATAAGGTTTGGCATGATACCGAAAAGCACTGTCAGGGCAGCCAGAGGCGCTATGCAAACCCATTCGATCGCATTCATGTCTTTCAAGCTGGCAAGCTTCGGATTGCTGATCGCACCAAAGACAGTCCGGCGATAGAGCGTAAGCATGTAAACGGCCGAGAAGATAACACCCAACGCCGCACCGGCCGCAGCCCATGTCGCGGCTTGGAACCCGCCGACCAGGGTCAGGATCTCTCCCACAAAGCCGCTCGTACCGGGCAGGCCCACATTGGCCATGGTGAAAAGCATGAAAAAGGCCGCATACACGGGCATCTTCTCTGCAAGCCCGCCATAGGCCGCGATATCCCTTGTGTGCATGCGGTCATAAACGACACCGACGATCAGAAACAGCGCACTCGAAATCAGGCCATGGCTCAGCATCTGGAAAACGGCGCCCTGCACTCCGGTCGCGTTAAATGCGAAAATCCCGAGAGTGACAAAACCCATATGCGCAACTGAAGAATACGCGATCAGCTTCTTCATATCGGTCTGTCGCCAGGCCACCAGCGAGGTGTAGACGATCGCAATAACCGAGAGGGCAAACATCAGTGGCTGGAACAGCAGGCTCGCATCAGGGAACATCGGCAGCGAAAAGCGCAGGAAGCCATAGCCGCCCATCTTCAGCAGCACCCCCGCGAGTATGACTGAACCTGCTGTTGGTGCCTGCACATGAGCATCAGGCAGCCAGGTGTGGACAGGCCACATAGGCAGCTTAACCGCAAAGGACGCGAGGAACGCAAGAAACAGCCAGGTCTGCAATCCGCTGTCGAAATCAAAGCGCTCAAGCACGGTGAAATCGGCTGAACCGGCAGCGCTTACCATGTAGACAACTGCAATGAGCATCAGCAGCGATCCGAACAGTGTATACAGGAAAAACTTGAAGGCCGCATACACACGGTCCTTGCCGCCCCAGATACCGACGATCAGGAACATCGGGATAAGGCCTGCCTCGAAAAAGATATAGAACAGGACAAGATCAAGAGCCGTGAAGACCCCGATCATGAATGTCTCGAGCACCAGGAATGCCACGACATACTCGGTCAGCCGTTCCCGGATCGAATTCCAGCTTGCCAGCAGACAGATCGGCGTCAGGAACGTCGTCAGAATAACCAGGGGAAGGGACAAGCCATCAACGCCGAGCCGATAGCTTATAGGACCATACCACGGGTATGCCTCGACAAACTGATATCCATCTGCACCAGGATCAAAGCTGGCAAGAGCCACGAGGGAAAGCGCAAACGTAGCCCCTGATATCAATAGACCGGCCAGCAAGGCGCGCCGGCCTTCCTGCCCGCCGTCTGAAGGCCCAGGACCGAGCGCTGTTGCATAGCGAACCAAAAGTATGAGCACCGCGCCTGCCATTGGCAGAAACGTCAGGGCGGTGAGTATTGGAAATCCGCCGATCAAGACAGCCCTCCAGAACGCAGCCAAACAACCGCGCCAAAGAGGATTGCTGCGCCAATTATCACAAAGGCATAGTGGTACAGATAACCGGTATGCATCCGCGACAGCATCCGCGAAGTGGCGTTTGTTAGCCGCGCCATCCCGTCCGGGCCCGCCCCATCGATGACGGCCTTGTCAGCCTTCCAGAAGAGATTGCCGAGAAGGGCTGAGCCGCGAACCAGCGTGGCCTGGTATATCTCGTCGAAATACCACTTGTTCGAGAACAGGCTGTGCAACGGCCCGCCCCCTGCTGCCAGCCGCGCGCCGACCCCCCGGTTGAACAGATAGGTCAGGGTTGCGAGCAAAAAGCCTGAGGCCGTTACCGCAAGTGGCGCCCAGATAACCCATTCCGGAACATAGTGGCGCTGGTAGAGCACATCGTTGCCATCGGCGCGATAAATGGCGCCCGCCCAGAATAGTTCGTTCTGCTTGTCCACAAAGGCGTCATAAAAGTAAAAGCCCGCAAAGATGGCGCCGAAGCTCAGCAGAGCGAGGGGAACCAACATGACGAGGGGGCTTTCATGGGGCGCGTGTTCGTCGTCGTGCGCTTCAATTTCCGGCCCATGCGCATCCCTGCTCGCACCAGCCGGCGGGCCATGAAACGTCATGTAAATCAGCCGCCACGAATAGAAGCTTGTGAGCAGGGCCGCAACGAGACCGAACCAGAATGCCAACTCGGCAAAGCTCACGCCTGCGAGACCCGCTGCATAAGTGCTCTCCAGAATCGCATCCTTGGAGAAGAAGCCTGAAAAGCCGAACTTCGTATGCGGAACACCTGCGCCAATGATCGCAATCGTTCCTATGAGCATGGCCGCGTATGTCCACGGCATGAACTTTGCGAGCCCACCCATGCGGCGCATATCCTGCTCATGATGCATCCCATGAATGACGGACCCGGCGCCCAGGAAAAGCAAGGCCTTGAAGAAGGCATGGGTAAAAAGATGAAACATCGCCGCTTCATACGCGCCGATGCCAGCAGCAAAGAACATGTAGCCGAGCTGGGAACAGGTCGAATAGGCGATCACTCGTTTGATATCATTTTGAGCCATCCCGACTGTCGCAGCATACAATGCCGTGACCGCGCCAACGACGGCGACCATGCCGGCAGCATACAGCGTATGCTGATAAATTGGGGATAGAAGGCAAACGAGATACACGCCGGCCGTGACCATGGTAGCGGCGTGTATCAGGGCAGAGACCGGTGTGGGCCCTTCCATCGCATCGGGCAACCAGACATGCAGAAAAAACTGGGCGGACTTTCCCATAGCTCCGATGAAAAGCAGGATGCCGATCAGCTCAAGCGCAAAGACACGCTGGCCAAAGAACACGATCACGGACTCGCGCGCAGGCAGCGCCTCCGCGAAGGCTACGGGTGTAATCACCGCGTTTGTGCGGATGGCTTCAAAGACCGGCGCGAACTCGACAGTGCCGAACATGAAGAAGACGGCCATGATGCCCAAGGCAAGGCCGAAATCGCCAACCCTGTTTGTGACGAAGGCCTTTATCGAGGCATCATTCGGCGCCTTCTTCGTGAACCAGAAACCGATCAGCAAATATGAGGCGAGACCAACGCCTTCCCAGCCGAAGAAAAGCTGGATGAAATTGTCCGCCACCACGAGCATCAGCATCATGAAGGTAAACAGCGAGAGGTAGCTGAAGAACCGCGCCCTGCCCGGGTCGTCGCTCATATATCCCCATGAGTAGAGGTGAACGAGCCCGGAAACCGACGTGACGACAGCCAGCATGACAATTGACAGGGCGTCGATCCGGATCGCCCAGTCCGCGCGAAAACTGCCGACCTCGATCCATGTCAGGAGCGGGATGCTGCGCTGCATGAGTTCTGCACTTGCAGGTCCTGCCGTCAGATACGCCCCCGCTGCTGCGCTCTGCTCGCCACCACTGCCAAGCCCCGCCGCATAGGCAATCAGCTGGAAGAGTGACAGAGCCCCGGCGATCAGGACAATACCCGTGGTAACCGCCATGACGAAGCGATCACCCGTCCATTTATGGAAGAAACCGGAAAGCGCCGCGATACCCGGCGCCAGGACGATGAATATCCACAGGCTATCGGGAAGCATGAGCCGGTCAGCCCTTCATCCGATAGACGTTCTCGACCGAAATGTCGCCGCGATTGCGGAAATAGACAACCAGGATGGCCAGCCCGACGGCCGCCTCCGCAGCCGCAACGGTCAGGACAAGCATCGCGAACACTTGTCCCGCTATGGTTGCGGTAAACACTGAAAATGCGACCAGATTAATGTTTACCGACAACAGGATAAGCTCAATCGCCATCAGGATGACGATTAGGTTTTTGCGGTTCACAAAGATCCCGACCACGCCGATCGTGAACAGCGCTGCCGAAACGACGAGGTAATGGGAAATGCCAAGCTCCATGTCAGATCCCTTGCCCGGGGGCCGGGTCCTTAAGCTCATAGGCATCATCCCGGCGCCGGGCCGTCTGCTTCGCAACGTCCTGTTTGCGAACACCAGGGCGCTGGCGGAGGGTGAGAACAATGGCGCCGATCATGGCAACGAGCAGAATGATTCCCGCAAGCTGGAACAGGAGAAGATAGTCTGTGTACATGACGCGCCCGATAGCCTCGGCATTCGTCGGAGCGCCGGGTGAGGCGTCAGGGCCAGACGTTTCCAGATCCAGCCCCGCTGAGGAGACCAGCCCGAGCTGTGCCAGCAGTATCGCGCCGACAAGCAGCGCGAACGGCCAGTATTGCAGTGTGCCTCTTTTCAACTGTGCAAAATCCACGTCGAGCATCATGACGACGAAAAGGAACAGCACGGCAACTGCGCCGACATATACGACAACCAGCAACATTGCGAGAAATTCGGCGCCAATCAGCACCAGCAGGCCCGCTGCCGAGAAAAAGGCGAGAATAAGCCAGAGCACGGAATGAACGGGATTGCGGGCGGCAATCACGAAAGCTGCCGAGAGCACGCAAACGGCCGCGATGATCCAGAACGCGATCAGTGCCACTGCCCTTATGCCCCTCTGTCCTTCCGCATCCGTTGCCTGACAGCTTGATCAGCCATTGGCCGGATTGTGTGATTGCGCGCCGCTTAACGGTAAGGCGCATCCAGTTCAAGATTCTTTGCGATAAGCCGCTCCCACCGGTCGCCGTTCGCAAGCAATCTGTCCTTGTCATAGAACAGTTCTTCACGAGTTTCTGAGGCGAACTCGAAATTTGGGCCCTGCACGATAGCGTCGACCGGGCACGCTTCCTGACAATAGCCGCAGTAAATACACTTCACCATGTCGATGTCATACCGTGTTGTCCTGCGGGAACCGTCTTCTCGCGGCTCGGCCTCAATGGTGATCGCCTGAGCGGGGCAGATCGCCTCACACAACTTGCACGCGATACACCGTTCCTCGCCGCTGGGGTAACGCCGCAAAGCGTGTTCACCGCGAAACCGGGGGGAAAGGGGGTTCTTTTCGAAAGGATAGTTCACCGTCGCCTTGCGGCGGAACATCTCTCGCAGGGCCACCATGGCCGCGCCGAGAAAGTCTGTCAGCATTAGCCCCCGAACTGTCTGCGCGATACTCATACGGATGCTCCAGCGAAAGTCACATAACCTGCCACGATGATGACGGCAGCAAGGGATGACGGTAGGAATATTTTCCAGCCTAGGCGCATAAGCTGATCATAGCGGTAGCGGGGCACGATCGCTTTCACCAAGGCGAAGAGGAAGAAACAGAGCAGAATCTTCAGCATGAACCAGAAGAGGCCGGATAGGCTAACCAGCAGCGGCGGAAGCTGGCTCACAAACTCGCTGCCAAGCGCAACGGGACCATGCCAGCCGCCGAGAAAAAGGATTGTCATCATGGCGCACATGAGAACGATGTTGAGATACTCGCCCAGCATGAAAAGCAGATAAGGGGTTGAGCTGTACTCAACCTGATATCCAGCAACCAGTTCCGACTCGGCCTCAGGCAGGTCGAAAGGCGGGCGGTTCGTTTCGGCCAGCGCTGATATGAAGAAGATCACGAACATGGGAAACATGACAAGGATCAGCGGAAAGCTGTGGAAGCTGAATGCGTTCCAGTTCTGGATGCCGCCGGCCTGATGATCGACGATCGCCCCGAGATTCATCGAGCCCACAAGCAGGATGACCGTGACGATAATGAACCCGATAGAGACCTCATATGATACCATTTGCGCGGCGCTCCGCAGAGCGCCGAGAAAAGGATACTTCGAGTTGGAAGCCCATCCGCCCATGATGATCCCGTAGACTCCGAGCGAGGATATCGCAAAGAGATAGAGAATTCCGACGTTGAGATCAGCTATGACCCAACGCGTTCCGGGCTCGGTGCCAGGCGCAACCGGAATGGCCGCCCAGGCGGCAAAGGCAAGCGTGCACGTCAGGATCGGCGCGAGAATAAAGACGGTCTTGTTCGCCCCCGCCGGGATAACGATTTCCTTGAGAAGGAATTTTCCAAAATCGGCAAAGGACTGCAACAGCCCGAACGGGCCCACCACGTTGGGTCCTTTGCGCATCATCACGCCGGCCCAGATCTTGCGGTCCAACAGGAGCAGGAAAGCAATCGAAATCAGGAGTACAAGCGTGAACAGCCCGATCTGGCCGAGAACCAGCAAGGGCCCCCAGAGGCCGCCATGCAAATCGACTGCATTGCTCATGCCGCCGCCCCTACTCCGCCGCCAGAGGGGTGTCTAGGCCGCTGACCAGCGCCGAACACTCGGCCATGGTTTTCGAGGCCCGCGCGATCGGGTTTGTGAGGTAAAAGTCCTTGATAACGCCTTTGAAGGGCGCCGTATCAAGCTGGACCCCGCCAGCATCTGGAGCCTCCTGCAGCCTCGCTGCGCCTTTCGCGCCCGGTGCATAGCCGCGTCCGGAGAAAGGCGTGTTTTCACCCCTGCGGCCACGCAGGACGTCACGAAGGGCCTCTGCGCTGTCATAGGGCAAGGGTTTGGCAAACATATCCGATAGCGCGCGAAAAATAGACCAGCCTTCGCGGGCCTCACCCTTGGTCTGAACAGCCCGCTGCGTCCTCTGAACGCGCCCTTCGGTGTTCACATATGTTGCCGTCATTTCACTGTAGGCAGCGCAAGGCAGAATAATATCCGCCCTGGAGGCGCCAGCATCGCCATGTGACCCAACATAGATCACCGTAGTCCCCTCAAGGTGGCTCAGTGTCATCTCATCCGCGCCAAGAAGCACGACCGTTTTGAGCCCCGTCCTGAGGATGCCTTGCGTCGCGAGCCCCCCACCACCAGGAACGAAACCGACATCGAGCGCTCCAACGCGGCCGGCAGCATGGTGCAGCATGCCATACCCCGCCCAGTCGTCCCGGATTGCGCCCACACGCCCGGCAAGCCCGATTGTCTCAGCAAACACCGCCTCCCCGTCAGGGCGGCAAACCGCACCTTCGCCCAGGACGATCAACGGGCGGCGGGCCTTCTGCAGGGATTTACCAAAGTCCGATTTTTCAAGCTTCCCTAGCGCCTCCGGCCCCTCGCCAAGATGCTCGAATGGGTAAGTCAGGTCGGGTCGCTCGCCAATAAAACCGATCTGAAGGTCGTTCCACAACCAGGCCTTACGGATGCGCGCATTCCATACCGCAGCCTCCCGGCGCGGATTCGCCCCGATCAGAAGCAGCAGGTCGGCCTCATCTATCCCCATGAAGGTCGGATTAAGAAGGTAATGCTCGCGGATGCCGCTTGTGCCGTAACCGGCTTCACTTGGCCGGCAGTCGGTATTCTGCACGCCAAGGCTGCGGAAAAAATCGAGGGCCGCCTTGGCTTGTTCGACCTCAATCAGATCGCCCGCCAGAACGCCGATCTGGTCCGAGGATACCGAGAGGGCTTCCTTCGTGGCCTGCAGGGCCTCGGGCCAACTCACAGGCCGCAAGCGACCGTCAATCCGCAAATAGGGCCTGTCGAGCCTCTGGCGCGCCAGCCCGTCCCAGACAAACCGGGATTTATCCGATAGCCATTCCTCGTTTATCTCCTCATTCACTTCGGGAAGAATACGCATCACGGCATCGCCCTTCGAGTCGATGCGAATGGCCGCCCCCATGGCGTCCATTATATCGATTGAAGATGTTTTCTTCAGTTCCCAGGGACGGGCATTGAACGCATAGGGCTTGGATGTCAGGGCGCCGACAGGGCAAAGGTCGATGACATTTCCGGAAAGCTCCGAAGTCAGCGAGTGCTCGAGATAAGTCGTAATCTCTGCATTCTCTCCACGCGAGATCATGCCGATTTCCTCTACGCCGGCCACTTCAGCCGCAAATCGGACGCAGCGCGTACACTGGATGCAGCGAGTCATGATCGTCTTGACGAGCGGCCCCATATACTTGTCTTCGACAGCTCGCTTGTTCTCGTCATAGCGCGAGTAAGGCCGGCCATAGGCAACGGCCTGGTCTTGCAGGTCGCATTCCCCGCCCTGATCACAGATGGGGCAATCGAGTGGGTGATTGATCAGGAGGAATTCCATCACACCCTCACGCGCCTTGCGGACATAATCACTGCTCGTGCGGATGATTGGAGCGGAGCCATCACGATTTGGCCGCATATCACCGACAGTCTGGGCGCACGAGGCAATGGGCTTTGGCGAGCCCTCCCACTCGACCAGGCACATACGGCAGTTTCCGGCAACCGAGAGGCGCTCGTGATAACAGAATCGCGGGATTTCTGCGCCCGCTTCCTCACAGGCCTGCATCAAGGTGTAATGCCGGGGGACTTCGATTTCCTGCCCATCTATATTGAGCTTGAATGTGCCGGACATGGGGTGGTCCTCAGAAAACTTCAGCGGGGTTGCGGGTTGGGCGAGGCGGATTGTCGATGCGGTTAAGCGCAATGATCATCCAGGACAGCACGAACTGTATGAGGGCTACGCCCGCCAGGTTCAACGCGAATTGATAGCCAAACAATACAAAGGCCAGGACCCCGCCTGCCAGAAGCAGTACCGCCGCTGCGACAACGAACCAAAGGGCTTTTACTGCCACTATTCCAATAAGGGCCGCAACAAGTGACAGAGCGGAAGCGGCAAAGAGCAATCCCAGCGCCGGATGAACGCCCGTCAGGCGCGACGGATCGGCGAGGAGTTGTGATCCAGCGGCCCATAGCGTCAATCCGTGGAATACGGCCACGGCGACACACCAGACGGTGATGATGATGGCGCGGACTAGGCTCATGCGGGCGTCCTGCTTCCTTATTCAGCAGCAATGACTGCGCCCTGCACTATTGCGCGAGGCAGCCTGTACTGATTGATTCGATCTTCGATCTCATGCCGGAAATGCCGGATGAGGCCCTGGATCGGCCAGGCGGCAGCATCCCCAAGTGCGCAGATCGTATGTCCTTCAACCTGCCTGGTCACCTCAAGCAACGTGTCAATCTCGTCATGCTCGGCTTCACCGCGCACCATCCGCTCCAAGACACGCCACATCCAGCCAGTCCCTTCCCGGCAGGGTGTGCACTGTCCGCAGCTTTCGTGCTTGTAGAAATAGGCAAGCCGGGCGATCGCCTTGATGAGATCTGTCTGCTTATCCATTACAATGACGGCTGCGGTGCCCAACCCTGATTTCAGATCACGGAGCGTATCAAAGTCCATGTGGGCATCGATAATCTGCTCTGCAGGCACCATTGGAACTGAAGACCCGCCGGGGATAACCGCCTTGAGATTTTCCCAACCGCCGCGAATGCCGCCGCAATGCGTTTCAATCAGCTCACGGAAGGTAATCGACATTTCTTCTTCGACATTGCAGGGCTTGTTGACATGCCCGGAGATGCAAAAGAGCTTTGTGCCGGAATTGTTTGGCAGCCCAAAACCTGCAAACCAGGCAGCGCCGCGCCTCAGTATAGTCGGCACAACAGCAATTGACTCGACATTGTTGACAGTGGTCGGGCAACCATAAAGGCCGGCATTGGCCGGAAATGGTGGCTTCAGACGGGGTTGCCCCTTCTTTCCTTCCAGGCTTTCGAGAAGTGCTGTTTCCTCGCCGCAGATGTAAGCTCCGGCCCCATGATGAACATAGAGGTCGAAATCCCAGCCATTGATGTTGTTCTTACCGATCAGCCTGGCTTCATAGGACTCGCGTATCGCCGCCTCGAGTGCATGTCGCTCTGCAATGTACTCTCCCCGGATGTAAATGTAGCAAACATGCGCGCGCATGGCCCGGCTTGCCACCATGCAGCCCTCGATCAGCAAGTGCGGATCATGCCGCATGATGTCGCGGTCCTTGCAGGTGCCGGGCTCGGATTCATCCGCGTTTACAACCAGATAGTGAGGCCGATCACGCACCTCCTTGGGCATGAAGGTCCACTTCAGGCCGGTAGGAAAACCGGCCCCTCCCCGGCCGCGAAGCCCCGATGCCTTGATCTGATCGCAGATCCATTCAGGGGTCTGGGCCAGCATCTCGCGGGTCAGATGCCAGGCGCCGCGGCGTTTTGCTGCGTCAAGGCTTGGCGCATGGAGCCCGTAAAGGTTCGTGAAGATACGGTCCTTGTCCTGCAACATTGCCTATTCCTTGTCATCCTTGGCGGAGGGCTCTTCGCGGGAAGTATTTGTAGGCGCGCGTGCATCCGGCTGGCCAGTCGCTTCGGGGGTCGGCTCAGGCGAAGGCGGCGACAGGTTCGGCAAAACACGAATGGAATTCCGGCTTCCGTCAAACAATGACGGATCGACCAGAACAGTCGCACCGCCTTCCGGTGCGCTGTTCACCCTGTCCGTCTGCGGACCTTTTGTTACTTCAGCGCCGTTCCGCAAGCGAGCAAGAATCGTCGTGAGTGTCTCAGGGGTGAGATCCTCGAAATAGTCATCATTGATCTGCACGGTCGGAGCATTGACACATGCACCCAGGCATTCAACTTCCTCCCATGACAAACGCCCGTCATCCGTAACTTGCATCGACTCCCCGATATCACGCCGGCAGACATCCTTTAGGGCTTCGGCGCCGCGCAATTGGCAGGGGGTCGTTCCGCAAAGCTGAATATGATGCCGGCCAACTGGCTGGAGGCGGAACATCGTATAAAACGTGGCGACCTCATAGACACGGATGTAGGGCATCCCAAGTCTGTCTGCGACTTCCCGCATCGCCGGCTCGGATAGCCAGCCATTGTTATCTTTCTGTGCGAGCCAGAGCAGGGGAATGACAGCAGAACGCTGCTTGTCCGCAGGATATTTCGCCCGCCAGAACGCGATCTTCTCCTCTGTCTCGGACCTGAACGAGAAGGTCGCCCCCCCCGCCTCGAGATCAAACCGGCGCAAAGCCATCTATTGCCTCTTCCGTGACGGGATGCTGACATGACCCGCCTCATCCATTGGCCAGAACGGGTTAAAGGCCACTTCCCAGGCATTGCCCTCGGGGTCTGTGAAGTAGCCGGAATATCCGCCCCAGTATGTTTTGTGCGGCGGTTTCGACACCAGCGCACCCGCCGCCTGTAGTCTGTTGAAAATTTCATCGACCTCGCCTGCGGATCGCGCATTGTATGCGAGCGCAAACCCCTTGAAGCCGCCACTCCGGTCATTGGAGATGCCGGCGTCATCCGCCAGTTTTGCTTCGCTCCACAGGCCGATCACGAACCCGCCGGCATTGAAGAAAGCCACCTCGCCCGTTACGCCGCGATCCTCGAAACCCAGAACATCCGTATAAAAACGGATCATGCCCTCTAGGTCGCTTACCCCGATGGTGATGACCGATACACGCTGCTCAGGAAGGGCGCTTGCATGGATGGGCGCCACCGTCACCGGTCAATCTCCCCGAAAACGATGTCGAGGGAACCCAGAACGGCCGATACGTCCGCCAGCATGTGGCCCCGGCACAAATGATCCATTGCCTGAAGGTGCGGGTATCCCGGCGCCCTTATCTTTGCCCGGTAAGGGCGATTTGTTCCATCTGCAACCAGATAGACTCCGAATTCGCCTTTCGGCGCCTCGATTGCGGCGTAAACTTCACCCTCCGGGACATGAAAACCTTCCGTGTAAAGCTTGAAATGGTGTATCAGCGCTTCCATAGAGTTTTTCATTTCAGCCCGCCGGGGAGGCGCGAGTCTTGATCCGTCTAGCAAGACCGGCCCCGGACCTTCCTTTGCCATCATCTCGATGCATTGCCTGATGATCTTCGTGGACTCGCGCATCTCCTCCATGCGGCAGACATAGCGGTCATAGTTATCGCCATTCTTCCCCACAGGGACCTTGAAGTCGAGATCGGAGTAGCACTCGTAAGGCTGAGAACGCCTCAGGTCCCAGGCAAAGCCGGAACCGCGCAGCATGACCCCCGAGAATCCCCAGTCGAGTATCGTTCGCTCATCAACAATGCCGATATCGACATTGCGCTGCTTGAAGATCCGGTTTTCGGTAATCAGGTCTTCAATCCGGTCGAGCTTCTGCGGAAACTCCTCCGCCCAACCCATAATGTCATCTAGTAGCCGCTGGGGCAAATCCTGATGAACACCGCCGGGACGAAAATAGGCCGCGTGCATGCGGCTTCCGGAGGCGCGCTCATAGAAAACGCACAACTTCTCACGCTCCTCGAACCCCCAGGTGATTGGCGTCAGCGCCCCAACATCCATGGCCTGCGTCGTCACGTTGAGGATGTGCGACATGATGCGCCCTAGCTCGGAAAACAGGACGCGGATGAGGCTTGCGCGGCGCGGAATTTCGACCCCGAGAAGGCGCTCGACTGCGAGGCACCAGGCATGCTCCTGGTTCATCGGCGCGCAATAATCCAGCCGGTCGAAATAGGGCAGCCCCTGAAGATAGGTCTTGTATTCCAAGAGCTTTTCGGTTCCCCGGTGCAGCAGCCCGATATGGCTATCGACACGCGTGACGACCTCCCCGTTGAGATCGAGGATCATTCGCAGCACGCCGTGCGCAGCCGGGTGCTGGGGACCGAAGTTCAGGGTAAACTTGCGATCTTCAATTTCCGTGATGTGCGCCGTATCAGCCATCCGGGTTCAGCCTTTGCCTGCCTTCTCGTCGCCGGGAATAACACTCGTCATCCCCTCCCAGGGCGAAAGGAAATCAAAGTTTCGATACTCCTGGGTCAAATTAACCGGCTCGTATATGACCCGCTTCTCCAGGTCATCATAGCGAACCTCATATAGCCCTGTCAGAGGGAAATCCTTGCGCAATGGCCAACCCTCAAAACCATAATCCGTTAGTATACGGCGCAAATCTGGGTGGCCCGCAAAGGTTATCCCATACATGTCAAAAGCCTCGCGTTCGAACCAATTGGCACCGGGCCAGATCCCGACACAGCTTGGAACCGGTGTCTCCGCGTCGGTGCGAATGCGAACGCGGAGTCTATGGTTCATCCGCATCGAGAGGAGGTGGTATACGATTTCGAACCGTTCCCCTCTTTCGGGATAATCCACACCGCATATGTCTACCAGGGTTTCGAACCTGCACTGCTGATCATCACGAAGAAAGCGCAAGAGCCCGGTGATCTGATCGCGCTCCGCAAGTACGGCCAGCTCGCCAAGGCGGATGCGGGTCTCACGGACAGCGTCGGGTTGGCGCGCCTCGATGTGGGCCGCAAGTTCCCTGATGGATTCTGTCCTTTCCTCAATCATGGCTAGCGCTCTATCGAACCTTCACGGCGTATTTTCTTCTGAAGTTGGAGGAAGCCATAAACAAGCGCTTCGGCTGTCGGCGGGCATCCGGGCACATAAATATCTACAGGAACGATCCGGTCACAGCCCCTGACCACCGAATAGCTGTAATGGTAATATCCACCGCCATTTGCGCAGGAACCCATGGAGATCACGTAACGGGGCTCCGGCATCTGATCATAGACCTTGCGCAGCGCCGGTGCCATTTTGTTCGTGAGCGTGCCCGCAACGATCATGACGTCTGACTGGCGTGGTGATCCTCTCGGCGCCATCCCGAAGCGCTCAAGGTCATATCGGGGGTTACCTGCATGCATCATCTCAACAGCGCAGCAGGCAAGGCCAAACGTCATCCACATCAGTGAGCCCGTGCGCGCCCAGGCAATCAGGTCGTCGGCTGCGGCCGTGAAGTAGCCCTTGTCGGCCAGCTGGTCTGACAGTCCGGTGTAAAACGGATCATCATCACCAGGCTTGTATCCGCCCTCAACACCTGCGCGCGATGCTCCAAGGGCGTATGGCTTTAGGTCCCGTCCGGCCATCATTCCCACTCCAGGGCGCCTCTGCGCCACTCGTAAAGAAAGCCGATTGTCAGCACCCCCAGAAACACAACCATGGACCAGAAGCCAAGGAGGCCGATGTCCCCGAGGCTGACGGCCCAGGGGAAAAGAAAAGCGATCTCAAGATCGAAGATTATGAACAAGATGGCAACGAGATAAAAGCGCACATCGAACTTCATACGGGCGTCGTCGAAGGCATTGAAACCGCATTCATAGGCAGAGTTCTTTTCCGGGTCCGGCCGCGACGGGGCCAGCAGGGTCGAACCCAGGATGAACAACAGGGAGATGACTGCGCCAAGGACGAGGAAGATGATGACTGGAAGGTAATCCAGCGCGAGTCTTTCGATGTCGCTCATGACGGCTGATGGTCCTTTCAGATCGCGCCCGGATTAGGACGGAATGGCTGCACGCGCAACCAGACGGCCTGTAACGGACGCCACAATACTTGCCCCTGTCCTTTTAACCTGCCCGGCCCTTCAAGACACCGCTCATAGCGTGCGGCGCTCAGTCACGTCGGCTCACGTCCACAGGGGCACCCCCCCCAGTTGCACCCGTCGGAATCTCGTGTTTCGGTCCTGTTCGAGTGTCACATTACCGCCTGGAGGCGCCATTATGGCAGGGGCCACGCCCGGACCGCTTGAGCACATCATGGTTGTGGGGGGTGGCTCGGCAGGCTGGATGGCGGCGGCGGCCCTAGTCAATGCGGTAGGCCGCTCCTGCCGGATCACGGTCATAGAGTCGGACGCTATTGGCACCGTGGGCGTCGGTGAGGCCACCATCCCCTACATCAAGCGTTTCAACAGCGATCTGGGCATTGATGAGCGCACATTCGTCTCCCGCACGCAGGGTTCCTTCAAGCTGGGAATCGAGTTTGTCGGCTGGCGTTCCGAAGGGCACCGCTACTTCCATCCTTTCGGCATCTATGGCGCCGACTTCGACAAAGCCGCGCTGTATCATTACTGGCTGAAGGCCAACCGCGAAGGCAAGGCAGGGGAACTGCAGGACTATTCCATGTGCTGGGGCGCCGCGCGGCGGAACCGATTTTCGCATCCGCTGACAAATCCCCGGCAAATACAGTCAACCTTCGATTACGCGTATCATTTCGACGCCGGGCTTTATGCCCGGTTCCTTCGCGAATTCTGCGAAGCCAGGCAGGTCAGGCGTATTGAGGGACGCGTGGTCGATGTCACGCTCCGGCCCGAGGATGGCTTTATCAGCTCACTACAGCTGGAAGACGGCACCAGCCATTCCGCCGATTTCTTCGTCGATTGCTCAGGCTTTCAGGGGCTGCTGATCGAGAAGGCTCTCGGGACCGGCTATATCGACTGGACGCATTGGCTCCCATGTGACCGCGCTGTGGCCGTACCCTGCGCGCATGGCGGCGACGGCTTTACCCCCTATACCCGCTCAACAGCCCAAAAGGCCGGTTGGCAGTGGCGGATTCCTCTCCAGCACCGGATCGGGAACGGATACGTTTACTGCAGCCGTCACCTAAGCGATGACGAAGCCGCTGCTACCCTGCTGGGCAACCTTGATGGCGAGGCTCTCGCTGAGCCCAGGCGGTTGAGCTTTACCACGGGGCGGCGGCGCCAGTTCTGGAACGGCAATTGCCTTGCTATCGGTCTCTCGGCAGGCTTCATGGAGCCGCTGGAATCGACTTCGCTGCATCTTATCCAGATTGGTATCATGCGCTTCCTGGCGCTCCTGCCACACAAGGACTGCGATCCCCTGCTTCGGAAGGAATACAACAGACTGACGGCAGAGGAGTATGAATGGATCCGCGATTTCCTTATCCTGCACTACCACGCCAATGCCCGTCCGGAGCCACTCTGGCAGGCCTGCCGCGCAATGGAGATACCGGAAACCCTCGCTTACAAGATCAGCCAGTTCCAACAGAATGCACGCCTGATCTCCGCAGGGTGGGAATTGTTCACCAATCCCAGCTGGCTCGCTGTTTTCCTCGGACAGGGCATCGTGCCGGAGCGATATGACCCGATGGTCGATATGCGCGGTGTCGACGGAGCGCGCTTCCTCGATGGCATCCGGCGGGCGATCGACGAGGCGGCCGAAGCGATGCCGGCCCATTCTGACTTCATTGCTGGCTACTGCCCGGCCAGCATGGCGCCAGCCTGATCAGTGCGCAGCAGCGGGCGAAGAACAGACCTGACGGATATACGCTTCATGCGTTGGCAGGCGGCCAGCCGCAGCGGTGACAAGCTGGCGGATATTGCCAAGGAACTCACCCAGCGCCGCCGCGCTGAGCCGGTCGGCAATCGGATGATGGGACCGGGGATAGACCCCCTGCCCGATCAGGACCTGCAGCCAGCTTGAATCGGTGAACAGGTCCTCCTGCTGGTGGTAGAGCCCGCCGGTTGCCCGGAAAAGCTCGATTTTGGCCTGAAGGCTTTCCGGAATGTCCATCTCCCGGCAGTCGGTCCAGAAGGGAGCGTCTGTCCGCTCATTGGCGTGGTAGTGCAGGATGATGAAGTCACGGATCTTGTCGAACTCGAGCCCCATCTGGCGATTGTACTCATCAATGACCGGCTGCGGCAGGCCTGAGCGCGGCAGCAGCGGCAGGAGGCGGCTGATTCCCGACTGAATGAGGTGGATAGAGGTTGATTCCAGAGGCTCCAGAAAACCGCTGGCAAGGCCGAGCGCAATCACATTGCGCCGCCAGAATTCCCGCCGCCGGCCGGTGCGAAAGCGGATGATCCGCGGTTCAGCCAGGACTTCACCTTCAAGATTGCCGAGCAAGACGGACACCGCCTCATCCTCGCTCAGATACGCGCTCGAAAATACATGGCCGTTGCCCGTGCGATGCTGCAGCGGGATCCGCCATTGCCAGCCCGCTTTATGGGCAATCGATTGGGTATAAGGGCGCAGCGCGGGGCCGTTACCCGACGGGACAGCCACAGCCCTGTCACTGCGCAGCCAGTGGCTCCAGTCCTCGAAGGGGGTTTCAAGCGCCGCCCCGAGGAGCAGGCTGCGAAAACCAGTGCAATCAATGAAGAGATCGCCGGCGATCTCCTGTCCGGATTCCAGCCGCAGATGAGAGACCGAGCCCGTTTCCGGATGCATCGCAACATCGACTATCTTGCCTTCGATACGGCGTACGCCCCGTTTCTCGGCAAATTCCCGCAGGAACCCGGCATATAGCGCTGCATCGAAATGATACGCATAGGCCAGCCCGCCAAGCGGCGACGTGCCGATCCTTTCGACAGGGGCAAACCGGTTCTCGCGCGCCGCCTGGGTATTCAGGCAATACTCCCAGAGCGACTCGGCCCCGCCCTCGGCGCGGCTGCGCAGCCAGTAATGATGGAAGTGGATACTTTCGAGATTAAGGCCGATAGTGCCGAAATTGTGCAGGTATGCCGCGCCGGGAGTACGCCAGTTGTGAAATTCGATACCGAGCTTGAAGGTGCCCTGGGTGCGGCGAAGAAATTCGTGCTCATCGATGCCCAGCGCACTGTTCAGGTGCTTGATCTGTGGGATCGTCGCCTCACCCACACCGATGATTCCGATCTCCTCGGATTCGACAAGGGTGATCTCAGCCAGCGGGTGAAGGAATTTCGACAGGCCAGCCGCTGCCATCCATCCGGCCGAGCCGCCGCCGGCGATGACAATCCTCTGCCTTGGATGCGAGTTCATGAGACGCAACGGACCAGAATTACAGTCAAGCTGGCAGCATTCGAAACTGCCCCGCGATAATCCGTGTTAAAGCCGTTTCGCACCAAACAGAAAAGCCCCCGCTTCCGCAGGGGCTCTCCGTTTGTCTGCCGGGTCAGTAGCGCCAGCTGATACCGAATGAGTAGATCGCGCCATACTCTTCGTAATTCCGGACCTGGAACTTGTTGCCATTCTGGAACGTGCCGAATCGCTCATCGGTCAGGTTGTTTGCCGAAAGCACGAGCGACAGCCCCTCCAGAGGGCCTGCCTGGAAGCGATAGCCGATCTGCGCGTCGATAACATTTTCCGAGAAGGCTTCCCGGAAATCAGGCTGTCCTGTGAAATCAGGCAGCTCTGCCAGGAAGGGCGAGCGATAGCGGCTGGATACACGGGCTTCGAAGCCGCGCTTCTCATAGTAGACTGTCACGTTGGCAATCCGCTCCGAAAGACCCGGGATGGTAATCGGCTGCCCCGCTCCCGGCGGCTGAATCTCGCTGTCGGTGACCGAATAGGAGGCCAGTATGCCAAAGCCATCCAATGGCTCGGGAAGGAACAGATCGAAAGGCAGGTTGCCTGCGAATTCGACACCGCGAAGCCAGCCACCGTTGGTGTTCTGGGCCACGCTCAGGCTTCCCTGTTCGATGCCGGGATTTGCCGCCGCAAAGCCTGCCCCGAAAATTGCATCCACGGTCGGGGCTGTATTGATCAGCTGGTTCACGCTGCCAAACACCCATGTGTCGATCTGCTTATAGAAAGCCGCCGCCGACACGTAGCCACCACTTCCGAAATAGCGCTCCAGCGAGACATCGAAGGAGTCTGCCATATAGGGCCGTAGCTTTGGCTGGCCACTTCCGCCTGTGATGCAGTATTGATTGTTATTAGGATTGACCGCACCGGGAATGAAGAACGGATCGCCGTTCCCATCGAAACCGCAGATCTGCGTGTTGATGCCTATCCCTTGGCTCGCGCGCATATCATCCATCCGGGCGCGGGCCATCGTGCGGGCAAAACCCAGTCGCAGGAATGTATCATCCGTAAGCTGGAAGTTGAAGTTCGCACTCGGAAGCACTTCCGTGTACTTATCGCCATCAGTCGCGACCACACCCAGGAAATCGGCTCCAAAGGCGATCGGCCCGGTCGATTTCTGATCCGTGCTGACCACCTGTATCCCGACATTTCCCTTCACGGGGACGTTCTGGAGGTTGGCGTCGATGTTCAGCTGGCCATAAGCCGTCACGACCGTTTCCTCGACCGTCCACTGCTTGTCCGGAATGAAGCCAAGTGGAAGCGGCCGGGTCGTGTACACGCCGCTGCTGAGCAGGGCCCGTGGATCGTAGGCCACGACTGAGAAGTTGGCGATGTAATCCATGTTAGTGGGCGCCAGCAGCGCGTTTTGCGGAATCGGTTCGCGTGGCAGCCCGCTGGCGAGGTCGATAAAGAACTCGTCGGTCTGACGGGTCTTTTCGCGTTGTGAAACATACACACCGCCCTCGATCGATGAAAGCGAGTCGTTTTCGAGTTCTCTCTTGGCGCTGAGACGAAGCGCTGCAAGCTCATCATCCGTAGACAGGACTTTGCGGAAGCCCGCCTGCCCCCAGCCACCGGGATCGGTCAGGAACATGAGCGACGGATCACCATAATCGACTTCAGTCGTGTATCTGTAGCGGCCATTGGCGAACGCGAATGTCACACGGTCGTCGGCAGGATCACGGTTGGTTGCGCGGCCGGCATAGGATTCGAAGTCCAGGGCATCGCGCGTGACTTTCGAGTAGCTTAGATCAGCCTCCAGCGTCCAGAGATCAAACGGTTGCCACTGTGTGTTCCAGCCAAAGGCGTAGAGGTCGGATGCGCGGTCCTGATAATCGTTCCGTACAACACCGAAAACATTGTCAAAAGACCCTGCAATGGCCACGCCGTCCTGGACAACCGGATCGCCGGTGAATGACAGGGCCGTGCAGCAGCCGAGCCATGTACCGAGAGGAAGCTCGATCCCGCGCCGCACACCGGCATCGGTAAAGGTCGTGTACATTGCGTCGATCGACGTATTGAACGTTGCCGTAGGTTCGAATTCGAGAATTCCGATGACGGCCGTCCGCTCCAGTTCACGTGACTCGGCGAAGGTCTTCAGGTTCTCGATCACACGATTTCCATCGCGCGTGTCGTAATTCGACTCGTACTTCTCGGCCTGGGTTGGTGTCTGCTGGTGGGCAATGCCCAGAGCGAGACCGATTGTTCCGTTGGCAAACTGGTCGATATATGTGCCCGACAAGCGATAGCCTGTATCCTCGGAATCTGCGTTCAGCTTCGTATTCTCAAGCCACTCGTACCGGGCATTCACGGCCAGGACCCGATCATTGTATTCCAGCGGGCGTACGGTTCTCAGATCTGCCGTGCCGGCAAGGCCCTGGGCAACGAGCTGGGCGTTGGGGGTCTTGTAGATGAGGACCTGGTTGAGCAGTTCGGAGGGATACTGGTCGAACTCGACGCCCCGGTTGTCCCCGGAGGACACCTGTTCGCGACCGTTGAGCAGCGTGGTCGTGAAATCCGGCCCGAGACCCCGCACCGAGATGGACTGGGCGCGGCCACGTACTCGCTGGGCGGCAAGGCCTGGAAGCCGTGCAATCGATTCCGCAATCGAATTATCAGGAAGCTTGCCGATGTCCTCGGCAGAAATGGCCTCGACGATCAGGTCGGAGTTGCGCTTGGCCTCAACCGAATTCTGGATCGCCGCCCGGATACCGGTGACAACGACCGTATCCATCGTGGCCTGCTCATCCTCTGCGGCGGCGATGGTTGCAACGCTTTCATCTTCCTGAGCCAGCGCGGCGGGCGCGGCCCCAAACAGGATTGCAAGACCGGTCGCGGCACTCGTCATCAGACGGGTACGATTGAGACTGAAATCGACTTTCACTGGATCCTCCCTCGCCCGGTTTGATTTCTGTACCCGGTGCTGAAGAACTATCGCAAGAAATTGTAAAGTCAGCAAGTCGAATCCGGAACGGATACAATTATTTGTGGCATCATAGCCACAATGCGTACTGGTGTGAAGATAATCATATATATATCAGTGTATTACAAGTCATCTAAGGCCTTCTTCAACCGACGGCTGGCTCGCTAAGGTTATGAAAAATTTTGCATTGCGGCTTCAACGCACTCGCACTCAACAGGAGCGCTACTTTCCCGAGCGTCATGCTGATGCCTGAACAACCTCAAGGAAGCGCGCGGCCGCCCCGACCAAAGGGGCCTCATCATCAATCAGAAGCTTGACCGGGCAGCCGGTCAGATAGCTGCTCATTGCGCCCCGATCGACGAACCGGGCCTGAGCTTCAGGGCTGCGCAGAACATTTGCGAGCCGCTGGCTGACACCTCCGGCCAGGATCACTCCCCCCCGCGTGCCGTTGGCAAGCGCAAGATCCCCGGCGGCCCCCATAACAGCCATCGCGCGCAGCTTGATGAGCTGGATGTACATGTCGTCGCCTAGTTCGGCGCGGCGGCGCATTTCGACAGCGCTTATGCGCTCAAGCGGCCGGCCGAAGATTTCGCAGAAAACCTCATGCACGGCATCGAGGCCGCTGCCGGATGCCACGAGCTCGTTTGAAACATAGCCGTGCCGTGCGCGCAAACGGCAGGCAACATCGACCTCCAATGGCAACCGCGGCGCATAGGCCATATGCCCGCCTTCACCCGATAGGACGCTCCATCGCCCCCCGCGATCCTTGAAAAGCGTTGCGACCCCAAATCCTGTCCCGGGGCCAGTGACAAGGACAGGCTCGCCTTCCACGGGCTTGCCGGGAACCACCGCCTCAAAGGCGCTGGCGCTCAGTTCCGGCACGGACCGGGCCATCGCGTGAAAATCATTCATGATACATATATCGGCAAAGCCGAAATGTGACTTCAGCCCTTCGCCATTGATACCCCATCCCCGGTTGGTGAGCCGGGACACGCCGGCATCCACCGCACCGGCGACCGCAAAGCAGGCTTGTTCCACTGCCAGACCGGACCGGTCGAGATAGGCCTGCAGGACTGCCTCAAAGCTTTCAAAATCATCGTTTGGCAGCGCGTCAAAGGCGCTTATCGTGAGCCCTTCAGAGCCGCGAGCCGCGATGCCGAATCGTGAATTTGTTCCCCCGATATCGCCGACAAGTATCCTATCACCCATTGATCAGCGCCCTGCCGGGATGAATGAAAACGGGCTTGCGCCAGCATCCGCCGCGCTCGCCGCGCCGCGGAAGAGATCAAAGAGTTCACGCCCAAGACCGAAAGCTGTCCGGTTGGGGCGCCATTCGGCAGCCGGGCGGGCCGAAAAATCCGCGGGGTCCACATGAATGTCCAGCCGGCCCGCTTCAGGGTCCACGACGATGATATCACCGTCCTGAACACGCCCGAGCGGCCCGCCCCGAGCCGCCTCCGGGCTAAGATGGATCGCTGACGGCACCTTGCCGCTGGCGCCGGACATCCGCCCGTCCGTGACCAGGGCCACCTGCTGCCCACGATCCTGAAGCAGGCCCAGTATCGGCATCAGGCTGTGCAGTTCCGGCATGCCGTTGGCTGCAGGGCCCTGAAAGCGCACCACGGCAACAAAATCCCCCGACAGCCGCCCGGCCTGGAAGGCGGACTTCAGGGCCTCTTGTGTATCGAACACGATCGCTGGCGCCTGAACGCGCCGATTGGACGGCTTTACAGCGGACACCTTGCAGACGCTTCGCCCCAGAGGGCCATCAAGAAGCCGCAACCCTCCATCCGGAGCAAACGGGTCAGACGCTGGCCGGAGCACGTCACGATCGCCGCTCTTCTCCGGAGCCGGGCGCCAGGCAAGCCGGCCCTCGTCAAGGAAAGGCTCTTCTGCCATGCCGGCCAGCGTGCCTGTAACGGTGGCGGCTTCGGCGTGCACGAGGCCGGCCTGCAGCAATTCGCGGACAAGATATCCCATCCCGCCAGCGGCATGGAAATGGTTCACATCGGCCTCACCATTCGGGTACATACGGGTCAGCAGCGGCGTGACATGGCTGATGTCCGCAAGATCTTCCAAGGTTACATCAAACCCGGCCGCTGCAGCCATGGCGGGCAGATGCAGGGCATGATTGGTGGAGCCGCCTGTCGCCATCAGGCCAACGATTGCATTGACGATGGATCGGGCATCGACGACCTCGCCGGCGGGCCTGTAATCCCTCCCTTGTGCCGTAATGGCGGCTGCACGGTGTGCTGCGGCTCGTGTTAGAGCGGCCCGAAGCGGTGTTCCGGGATTAGGAAACGCGGCACCCGGAAGATGCAGGCCCATTAGTTCCATGAGCATCTGATTGGAATTCGCCGTCCCATAAAATGTACAGGTGCCTTGCGAATGATAGCTGTCAGCCTCGGCCTTCAGAAGCGCATCGCGCTCAACCTTGCCTTCGGCAAACAATTGCCGGATGCGGACTTTTTCGGGATTCGGAAGACCTGACGGCATTGGACCAGCGGGGACGAGAATCGACGGGAGCCAGCCGAAACGCAGCGCGGCAATGACCAGGCCCGGAACGATCTTGTCGCAAACACCGAGGTGGAGCGCTGCATCGAAAGAATCATGCGAAAGCGCGATGGCTGAGGCCATGGCGATCACATCCCGGGAGATCAGCGAAAGCTCCATACCCTCCTGGCCCTGCGTTACCCCATCGCACATGGCCGGAACTCCTCCGGCCACCTGCGCTATGGCATTGACCTCTCGCGCCGCCTCACGAAGCTGGTTGGGATAATTCTCGAACGGAGCATGCGCGGAGAGCATGTCGTTGTAGGCTGTCACGATACCGATGACCGGCCAGCCGCCGCCAAGGATCTGGGTCTTCTCGATCACAGCGCACCCTGCAGAAGCGTGCGCAAGGTTGCCTTCGCTCAGCCGGGCTCGCGCGTAAGCCGTGGGCCGCCGTGACCGGATCATGTCAAGGTAAGCCTCTCGCGCATCACGCGAGCGCGCATCAATGCGAGCAGTGACTTCGGCGATTTTCGGGTGAAGTTTGATCATGTCAGGGAGCCCAGATGATGTCCATGCGGCCCGCGAGATCGTCCAAGACTGCGCGTACGGGATAAAACTCAGGACCGGATTGCTGAGCGTTCTTCAGAACACGCAGCTTGTCTTCGCCGAAAATCAATAGCACAGCCGCTTCAGCCCGCGCCACAGCTGTGCGCGTAAGGGTCAGGCGAACAGGATTGTCGCCGGCAACCGGACAGCCTGTTGCATCCGCCAGGCCCACAACGTCGCGGCTGGAAGGATCGAGAAGAGAGCTCAGGGACACCGATCCGGGAAACCAGCTCGCCGTATGGCCATCGGACCCCATCCCCAGAAGAATGAAAGCTGGCGGATCGCAATGCGGGGCGTAGGCACGGTTGCGCGCTGCAGCAGCTTCGGCAGCAGACGAGCCGGGTTCCCTGAGTGGCAGGAATCCGGCCGCAGAGGCGTCTGCCCTGAGCAGGCTCGCCCGCACGAGCCTCTCATTGGAGGCAGGATCTTCGGGGCTGACCCAGCGCTCATCAACAAGGCCTATTGTGACACGTGGCCATTCGAGCCGCCAATCAGAAAGCATTTCGAACATAATCTTGGGGGTCGAACCGCCGGAAACGAACAGGCCTGCGCGACCGCGTCTGTCCAGGCTTGCCTGCAAGGCGGCACCGGCCTGCCGCGCCGCCACTTCACTGGCGGACCGGCGATCCGAAAAGGTTATCAGGCGCAGGTCCACGCCCTAGGCCTCTTTCCACCAGGAACGATTGTCACGATCCAGAAGCAGGGCCGCACCACCCGGGCCATCGCTTCCAGCGGCGTAAGTCTCGGGACTGTAGTCTGCGGCTTCCCATGCCTCGATAAGGCTGTCCACCCAAGTCCAGGCTGCCTCGACTTCATCGCGCCGCATGAACAGCGAAAGATTGCCGCGAACGACATCCATTAAGAGGCGCTCATAAGCGTCGGGATAGCGGACCGCAAAGTTCTCGGCATAGGACAGGTTGAGCGGCACCGACTTTACACGCAATCCGCCAGGGCCCGGCTCCTTGATCTGGACATAGAGTTTGACCGCCTCATCCGGCTGCAGCCGGATGACAAGGCGATTGAGGCCATTCCCGCCCCCCTCGAACAAGGCATGCGGGGGCTGACGGAACTGTATCACGATATCGGAATGGCGGGCACTCATGCGTTTGCCGGTCCTCAGGTAAAACGGAACGCCAGCCCATCGCCAGTTTTCTACCTCCGCCTTGATGGCCACGAAGGTTTCCGTGTTACTGGACTCGCCGCTGGAAAGCTCTTCGCTATATCCCCTGACCTCTTTACCGGACTGAATACCGGCCGTGTACTGACCGCGCACGGTCAAGCGCTTAGCCTTGTCTGTTGGTATAGGCTTGAGAGCACGCAGAACCTTTATTTTCTCTGTACGGATATCATCGTCACCAAGATTATTCGGAGGCTCCATCGCGGTCAGGCACAGAAGCTGCAAAAGATGGTTCTGCACCATGTCGCGAAGCGCACCGGAACGGTCATAGTAATCCGCCCGGCCTTCCAGTCCGAGATTTTCAGCCACCGTGATCTGAACATGATCGATATAGTTCTGCGACCACAGCGGCTCGAAGAGCATGTTGGCAAAGCGCAGAACCATGAGGTTCTGCACTGTCTCCTTGCCCAGATAATGGTCGATCCGGAAAACCTGGCGCTCATCGAAGACCTCGCCAACACCATCATTAATCGCTCGGGCCGAGGCGAGGTCTGTGCCAATCGGTTTCTCAAGCACAACTCTGGCCATCAGGTGAACGAGCCCCGCCGCCCCGAGCGCCCGGCTGATATCGACATAAAGATGGGGTGATGTAGCCAGGTAAAACACGCGCGGCCGCTCTGGCGAGGAATCCAGTTGGGCACGCAGCCGGCCCCAGTCCGCCGATGGGTCCGTCGCATCGATTGTTGCATAGTCAAGGAGCTTCTCAAAGGCGGACCAGGCATCCGGATCCCATCCTGAGCCGGAAGCGCCTTCGCAGGCCTTGCGGGCCATGGCCCGAAACTCGGCCGCCGACATCTCGGTTCGCGCCGAGCCGATGATCCGGCTGGTTTCCGAAATCTGCTTGTCCAGCCAGCGATGGAAGAGGGCTGGCAGAAGCTTCCGGCGCGACAGGTCTCCTGTTGCACCGAATATGACGATGTCGAATGGCTCTACGGGAATGAACTGGGCCAATTTTTCCTCACTTGCCGACCTGCCCATCTGGTGCCTGAAGCCCGCTGATGCGCCTCTCGTTTAACCTGAACTGTATAATTTTCTAATCCAAAAATTAAACATGAACGGGCATCACATTAATAATAATAGGAAAAAAATCGTTATTGCTGTCGGCATGATCGGTCAGCCTTTTCGTTTTGCAATAGTTTTCATAATGGGTATGATCCCCGAAAAGAGGCATGGCGGCTCTGAAGAAAGCTCGTAGCAGGCGCCGCCGGGAGTGACCAGATCATGTCGAACCGGACCCGGCTCGAAGACCTTGCGGCAATCGCGAACGTATCGATAGCGACAGTGTCCCGCGCGCTGAACAACAGTCCGTCTGTAAATGACGAGACGAAGCGGCGCATCTGGAAGATAGCCCGGGAGCACAAGTACCAGTTCCGCCCCTCTATGCCGGCTTTGCTGTCCGGAGCGGCCGCGACTATCGCCGTTGTCATTCCGCCACCCCAATCGCGGGACACCCAGGTGTCCGATCCCTTCTTTCAGGAATTGATCGGCGGAATAGCGGAAGCGGCACGCGAGGCCGGTTGTGATGTGCTGGTCTCGCATATGGCGCCCCGCAGCCTCGATGACCTCGCTTCGGTTATGACCGCTAACCGTGCAGATGGCGTCATCTTTCTCGGGCAGAGCTTCCTGCACGACCGGTTCAACCAGCTTGCGGAGAGCGAAAACAGGTTCATTGTCTGGGGAGCAGAACTGACAGGCCAGCGCTATTGCTCGATCGGTTCAGACAATATGCGTGGAGGTATCAAGGCAACCTCGCACCTGCTTAATCTCGGGCGGCGGCAAATCGCCTTCCTGGGTGATACGATCGCCCCGGAAGTCCAGCAGCGATTTGAAGGCTTTGCCGAGGCTCACCGCCGTCAGAAGCTCGCTTTCGACCCCCGGCTGATCGTTCCCGCCCGTTTCGGTGTTGAATCGGCGGCGGCAGCCATCAATGGCCTGCTCGAAAGCGGCCAGAGCTTCGACGGCATCTTTGCGGCCAGCGATCTGATCGCGCTCGGCGCGATCCGGCAGCTTCTGAAAGCCGGGCTGAATGTTCCTCAGGATGTCTCGATCGTCGGCTATGACAACATCCTTTTGTCAGCCTACAGCCATCCGGCGCTGACGACGATCTCGCAAGACATGGCCAAAGCCGGCAAGCTGATGGTCTCGAACCTGCTCAGCGCGGGGGAGAATGCGGCGATGCGCTCAGAGCGGCTGCCGACGGAGCTGGTCGTAAGGGAGTCCTGCGCCGTTTACTGAGTCGACAGGCGGCCGATCCAGACCGCGTATCCAGGCAGCTCCCGCACAGACGCATCGCTGCATCCCGACGTGACGACTGCATCGCCAAGGGGGCCCACAACCGATGGGATAGCGCATGTCTGTGCCGAGAGATTGAACAGGCAGATCAGGCTTTCCCCCTGAAGGCTGCGTTCAAATCCGAGGAGGGGGTCCGGCAAATCAAGGAACTGGATGGTCCCTTTACGCAGAACAGCAAGTTGCGACCGGGCTGCAATCAGGCGGCGGGTGAAGTGGAGCACAGAGCCAGGATCGTTTTCCTGCTCACTGACAGACAGTTTCTCATGCTCGCGGTTAACCGGCAGCCAGGGGCGAGCTTCGGAAAACCCCGCATGCGGCGCGCCGCGCTCCCAGGGCATCGGCGTGCGGGCACCATCACGGCCGAGCGTAAGCGGCCAATTGGCGACCGCCTCTGGATCCTTCAGATCCTCAAAGGCGATCTCCGCCTGAGGCAGCCCCAGCTCTTCACCCTGATACAGGATAGGATTTCCGCGCAGCGAGAGGAGCAGGGCATTCGTCAGACTGGCCATGCGAACGCGATCTTCCGGCGCGGCCCAGCGGCTGACGCAACGCGGTGCATCATGGTTGGAAAAGGCCCATGACGGCCAGCCCTCGTCATAGGGCGCGGCCCAGTTTTCGAGGGCGCGGCGGACTGTCGCCGGGTGCAGTTTCGGTGCGTAAAGGAAATCGAAGCTGTAGGCAGAGTTGAGACGGCGGTCCCCTTCAGTAAAGCGCCGCATTTCGCCAAGCGCGTCCGGACCGCCGATTTCGGCCAGTGTGAACACACAGCCATATTCGTCCGTGAGCGCCCGCACCCTTTCCAGAAAGCGCGGAATGTCGGGATGCGACTGGTTATGGACATGATACTGCATGTCGAACGGGCGCGTTATCCTCCGCCCCTCTGTCGGCCGGGCTGGGTTGTCCCGGAACTCCGGATCAAACATGGCAAAGTTTATGGCATCAAGCCGGAAGCCGCTGACACCGCGATCAAGCCAGAAGCGCGCCACGGCCAGCAGGGCCTCCTGCACTTCGGGGTTATGCACATTGAGCTGGGGCTGGCTCGAAAGAAAATTGTGCATGTAATACTGTTGCCGCCGGGCATCCCATGTCCAGGCAGGCCCTCCGAATACGGACTGCCAGTTATTAGGCGGCGCCCCGTCCGGTTTCGGATCACGCCAGACATACCAGTCTGCATGGCGTCCCGAGCGGCCCTGCCGGCTGTCCGAAAACCAAGCATGCTGATCGGAAGTGTGCGAATAGACCTGGTCAACGATGATCCTGAGTCCAAGGTCTTCGGCGCGGGCGATCAGCGCATCGAAATCCTCAAGCGTGCCAAAGATCGGATCAACGTTGCAATAATCCGCAACATCATATCCGAAATCCTTCATGGGGGACGTAAAGAAGGGCGATATCCAGACGACATCCGCCCCTAAAGAGGCGATGTAATCAAGCTTACGCGTTATTCCAGGAAGGTCGCCGATGCCATCATTGTTGGTATCCAAATAGGAACGGGGATAGACCTGATAGACAGTAGCGCCCCGCCACCAGGGCTCACCTGAGGAGCCGGCCCGGAACCGGGCGGGTTTGGGATCACCATCCATGAGGGATCAGTCCTTCCAGCCGCCTGCGCGGCAAATTGTATAGGAGAGTGGGGCTAGCTCCAGCCCGATTACGCCAGGCGCACTCGAACGTGAAGGGCACGCACCGCTTATCGTTTCAAACACCCGGCTACGCGGATCAACCGAAACGTTCACCTCACGGGCTTCGTTGCGCAGGTTCATCGCCACGATATACTCACCGCCCAAGGCGCTGAGGCGCGAAAATGCGAAGACGCCGCCATCGGTTTCGGCAAGCCGGATAACCTGCTCACCGCGGCGCAGCGCTTCATGGCCATGATAAATGGCAGCCATCTCGGAAATGGCCCGGTATAGCGGATGATTGGTATCAAAGTTGCTGTCCGCAGCGGTCCGGCTGGTCCCGATCATCGCAACCGCATTATACTCCTCAACCAGGCTCGGGAACATATTCTCCCGGGCGAGTTGATCATTTCCAGACGACACGAAGCCCTGCTCGTCCCCATAGTAGATGACCGGCACACCGCGCGAAAAGAACATCATGGCATGCGCGAGTGAAACGCGCTTCAGCATCTCATCGTCCGGCATTTGGGGATGAGCCGCGCGGAGGAAACCCGAGAAGCGCCCCATATCATGATTGCCGATGAAGGTTGGCGCGATGTCGGCTGCACCCTCGGCATATATCGCATCCGCCCTGAACAGCCGCTCGAGCCGAGCAGCTGGCTCATTTTTTACCAGAACGTCCTCAAGGGCGCTCTGGAAAGCAAAGTCGAGAACAGTCGGAAAGCCGCCTGTCCGTGTAAAGACGGCTAGCCCATCGGGCGAAGGATCGTAAACCTCACCGAAGATGTAGAAGTTCGGTATCCCGATTGAGCGGGCGTGTTCAACCATCGCCGGATTGAATGCATGCCAGAACTCCTCGTTCACATGCTTCGCGGTATCGATGCGGAAGCCATCGATCCGGTATCTCGTGATCCAGTCCTTGTAGATTTCTATGAAGCCCTCAACGACATCGGGATGCGCGGTAAAGAGGTCATCAAGGCCGGCAAAATCTCCATAGAGCGAGCTTTCGCCATCGAAGCTGGTATGGCCGCGGTTGTGATAATACCGCAGGTCATTGAGCCAGCCGGGCACTTTCAGGTCTTCCTCGCCCTCCGGTATGAATGGCGTATAGGCATAGTCCGAACGGCTGAGCGCAGCAAAGTTCCCGCGTGTCTGGAAGGGCGGGCGATCGCCCATGAAACCCTCATTGATCGTGTCGCCGTCAGGACCGCCGCGCGTGGTATAAGGATAATCTGCGATCGGGCGATACGGGCAGTCATCTCCTGGCCGCCGCGATACGGTCTCCAGCCCGATGCACTCACGGTACTTGATCACATCTGCCGTGTGGTTTGTGATGATGTCGAGATAAAGTTTCATACCGCGCGCATGCACAGCCTGGACAAACTCCCTGAGGTCTTCTTCCGTGCCGAAATGCGGGTCGGGCTGCGTGAAATCCAGTATCCAGTAGCCATGATAGCCCGCTGACTCGTTTCCCGGCGGGCCCTGAACAGGCTTGTTCTTGTAGATTGGCCCTAGCCAGATCGCAGTTACGCCCAGCCCCTCGATATAGTCGAGCCGGCCGGTCAGTCCCTTGAGATCTCCGCCATGATAAAAGCCGCGATGGGTCGGATCGAAACCGTGATCAAGCCGTCCGCCATCCATGCCTCCGCGATCATTGGCAGGGTCACCATTCTCGAAGCGGTCAGGCAGCACGAAGTAAATGACCTCATCCTGAGGAAGACGCGCGAGACGCAACGCTTCGATCCCCGGTTCGGCACTTTCCATAAGAAAGCCGGCCCGAGCTGCGTTCGGGGCAGCGGCCGGCAAAACACAGCCGGAGGAAAGTGCGGGCAAC
>DAIRTA010000004.1:0-6011 GCA_036804125.1 Hyphomonas sp. | reverse complement strand
AAGACTTGCAAAAATATACAAAATGACGAACAGTCCTGGAAAACGGGCCGGAATGGCCATGGCGCTCAGGCAGATGCGCTTCGTCCGGGAGGAAATCATGCACAAACTGATCGCAGCGTGCGCTCTCGCGGGATTTTTTCTCACATCCTGCCAGGCCCTCCAATCTTCGCCTCGACATGCTGGCGACCAGTCAGCCAGTGCGGATTCCATGCCTTGGGCCGCGCCAGACTCCATCGGCGCCCAGACGATTACGTCTCCAGACGGCACATTGACAGTGACACTCGATGACAGCTCAGGCCATGCGCGCTGGTCCGTGTCTATGGATGGAAAGCCGGTCATTCTGCCTGGGCGCCTTGGCATGCGTTTCCTCGAGACAGAGAGCCTCGATCGCGGCCTCAGGATAGTTCGCGCAGGGATAAGCAGTGTCGATGAGCGCTGGGAACAGCCCTGGGGCGAACAGCGCTTGATGCGCGAACACTTCAACGAACTGCTTGTGACCCTCGCGCATCCGTCAATCGAGACGCATGCGTTCAGCGTGCGCGTGCGAGCCTTCGATGACGGCGTTGGCCTGCGCTATGAGATTCCGTCCCTGACGGCGGACGGCAAGCTGTCAATAATCGATGAGCTGACTGAATTTGCCGTGGCTGAAACTTCTGATGCGTGGTGGAAATGGGCCGGCAACTATCATCGGTATGAATTTCTCTATCGCTCGACACCTCTCGCCGAAGTTGACCGCGCCCACACACCGGTCACGCTGCGAACCCCTGAAGGCCATTATGTCACGCTGCACGAGGCCGCTCTCGTCGATTATGCCGCAAGCTGGCTGGATCAGCAGCGCCCCGGGATTCTCAAAACTTCTCTTGTTCCCTGGTCTGACGGTATCCGGGTAAGAAAAGAGGGCGCCTTTGTAACCCCCTGGCGCACCGTTCAGATTGGCCGTAAGCCCGTTGACCTGCTCAATTCACACCTCATCCTCAATCTCAACGAGCCCAACGTGCTCGGCGATGTCTCCTGGGTCGAGCCGGGCACCTATATCGGCATCTGGTGGTGCATGCATCTGGGCCGCTGCACCTGGGGATCCGGTCCGGATCATGGCGCGACGACCGAAAGGGCAAAGGACTATATCGACTTCGCCGCCGAGAACGGTTTTCCCGGCGTTCTGATTGAAGGCTGGAATGTCGGCTGGGACGGCGACTGGTTTGTCAATGGCGACGTGTTCAGCTTCACTGATCCCTATCCGGACTTTGATCTCGAGGGCCTTGCCGCCTATGCCATGGATCGAGGGGTGCGGCTTGTCGGCCACCACGAAACCTCCGGCAATGTCTCGAATTATGAGGCGCAGCTTGGTGAGGCTTTTGACCTTTATGAGCAATTGGGTGTTCGCCAGGTCAAGACCGGCTATGTCGCGGATGCCGGCAATATCGAACGTTTTGACGAAAACGGTATCCGGCGTTTCGAGTGGCATGACGGCCAGTTCATGGCGCGTCATCATCTGCACGTTGTCAGGGAAGCGGCAAAGCGGCGGATCTCCATCAATGTGCACGAGCCGATCAAGGATACCGGCCTGCGCCGCACCTACCCCAACTGGATTACCCGGGAAGGCGCGCGCGGCATGGAGTATAATGCCTGGGGGTATCCGGATTACAGCCCTCCCGAGCATGAAACCCTGCTACCCTGGACCCGCATGATGGCCGGTCCGATGGATTTCACCCCGGGGATATTCGACCTGGCCTGGGATGGGCTCGATGCAGACAACAGGGTGCGGACGACACTGGTCAAGCAGCTGGCGCTCTATGTCACGATCTACAGTCCGATCCAGATGGCTGCGGATATACCGGAAAATTACCTGCGCTTTCCGGACGCCTTTGCATTCATCAAACGCGTGCCGGCGGATTGGGAGCGGTCTATCGCCCTTGCGGGGGAGATCGGCGATTATGTCGTCTATGCCCGTCAGGAAAGGGGCGCGCGGGACTGGTTCCTTGGCGCCGTGACCGATGAGGAAGCCCGCACCATTGATCTGTCTCTCGACTTTCTGGAGCCCGGCACCGCCTACGCAGTCACCTTGTGGCGCGACGGCGATGCCGCCGACTGGAAAACTGCACCTTACGACTACACGGTCGAAAGCTTTCAGGTGACACCGGCCGATACACTCGCCCTGAAGATGGCGCCGGGCGGCGGCGCTGCGGCCTGGTTTACTCCGATCACAGCGGACTGAAGGCCATGCACATAAATACTGGCCTCTTCGCCCTTGTCGCGCTGCTCGTGGTCAGCCTCACAGGTGCCGCATGCCAGCTCTCGCCGGCTGCATCGCTCCCGGCTGTTGAAACCGCCTCGGATTACACCCCGCGCCCCTATGTGGAAATTCAGCACCCGGAGTGGGCCCGCGATGCAGTGATCTACCAGATCAATACCCGGCAATTCACGCCGGAAGGCACATTCAGCGCAGCGCAGCGTGAACTCCCGCGCCTGAAGGAACTCGGCGTCGATATTCTCTGGCTGATGCCCATCCATCCGATCGGAGAGGTCAACCGCAAAGGCACTCTCGGCAGTCCCTATTCCGTGAAGGATTTCCGTGCGGTCAACCCGGAATTCGGCACGCTTGATGATTTCAGGGCATTCGTTGATAAGGCGCACGAGCTGGGCTTCAGGGTCATCATCGACTGGGTGGCAAATCATTCCGCCTGGGACAATCCGCTGACGGAGCAGCATCCGGAATGGTACAGCCGGGACTGGAAGGGTGATTTCCACCCGACCGTCTGGACCGACTGGAGCGACATCATCGAATTCGATTATAGCTCGCCGGGTCTCAGGCAATACATGACCGAGGCGATGGTTTACTGGGTTCGCGATATCGGTATCGATGGCTTCCGGTGTGATGTCGCCGGCCTCGTTCCGCTCGACTTCTGGGAAGAGCTGCGCCGGCAGCTGGACGATATCAGGCCGACTTTCCTGCTCGCCGAATGGGAGCAGCGCGATCTTCATGCCCGCGCCTTCAATGCAAGCTATGCCTGGAGCTGGAAGGATGCGGCCCGCGATATCGCGCAAGGCCGGTCAGATGCCGCACATATGACAGGGTTCCTGCAGAACCATCTGACTTCCTGGCCACAGGACGCCATGCGGATGTACTATACTGAAAATCATGACCAGAATGCCTGGGAAGGAACGCCGACGGAGTTTTATGGTGAAGCGCTTGAGACTTTCATGACCCTGCAGTTCCTGATGCCTGGCATCCCCCTGATTCATAATGGTCAGGAAGCTGGCAATGAGACGCGGCTGGAATTCTTCGAGAAAGATCCGATCCTCTGGGCGGAACACCCCAACAAGATCCTGATACAGAACCTCATTGCCATGAAGAAGCGTAGCCCCGCCTTGTGGAACGGCCCATGGGGCGGCGCCCTCGTTCCGGTGATGACCGATGCTCCCGAACAGGTGACCAGCTTCATCCGGAGCCATCCCGGCAATACGGTCCTTGCCCTGTTCAACCTGTCGCCGGACATGGCCAGCGTCCGCGTCACTGACGGGCCGGTGACACGGAACTGGAGAGATGCCGAAACCGGGCAAATCCTCCGGATCGAACTGGGCGACCCGGTTGTCCTGCCGCCCTGGGGGCGGCTTGTCCTTGAGGCCCATGATACCGGCGGAGACCTGCCTAAATGACGTCTGCCCCCGCCGCTCGCAAGCCGGCCCTAGGCCTTCCGCAGATCATCAACATGTCGTTCGGGTTCTTCGGAATCCAGATCGGGTTTGCCCTGCAGAACGGCAATGTCAGCCGCATCTTCCAGACCCTTGGCGCAGATATAGACCTCTTGCCCATTCTCTGGCTGGCGGGGCCTGTCACGGGCCTGCTCATACAACCGGTCATCGGCTATTTCTCGGACAAGACATGGGGTCCGCTGGGACGGCGGCGGCCTTATTTCCTTGTCGGGGCGATCCTTACAACCGCGGCCCTCTTCATCATGCCGAACTCGCCCTATCTCTGGATAGCCGCAGGCACGCTCTGGATCCTCGATGCCTCCCTGAACATCACGATGGAGCCGTTCCGCGCCTTTGTCGGCGACATGCTGCCTTCGCGCCAGCGCCCGCTCGGTTTTTCCATGCAGACGGTCTTCATTGGCGCGGGCGCAGTGGCCGCAAGTCTGGCGCCTTTCGTCCTGACCCAGTTCGGGGTGTCCAACGAAGCCGCTGAGGGGCGCGTGCCCGACAGCGTGAAATATGCCTTCTATATCGGAGGTGTTGCCCTATTCGCGGCCGTTCTCTGGACTGTGCTCACAACCCGGGAATACTCGCCTGAGCAGCTTGATGCATTCGGTCAGGACGAGGACAATATTTTTGCCTCAGAAGGATTTGCTGAACGTCCAGCCCGGCCGCAATCCGCCTTTTTCCAGCGCTGGGGTATCAGCTTCGCTGCTGCCGGCTTGCTCTGGAGCTTCGGTGTTTACCAGTTCGATGGCGACAAGCAGTTTTATGTCGTGGGCGGTGGGCTGATCTTCCTCGGCGGCCTGTTCGTGCTCAACAGCTATCTCGTGCGCCAGGATTCCGAAACGCGTAACTTCCTGTCCGATGTGCTGGGGGATCTGGCGACCATGCCGGATGTCATGCGCCGGCTGGCTGTTGTTCAGTTCTTCTCATGGGTCGCGCTGTTCATCATGTGGATCTACACGACACCGGCTGTCGCACTGCAGGCCTGGGGCGTCACGGATGCACGTGATGCGGCCTATCAGGATGCCGGAAACTGGGTCGGGGTGATGTTTGCCTTCCAGAATGGCGTGGCCGCTATCTACGCCCTGTTCATTGCGGCCTTCGCCCGCCGGGTCGGCACGCGGCGGCTGCATGCTTTCAATCTTGCCATGGGTGCGGGCGGCTTTGTGGGTTATCTGGTCTTCTCGACGCCCGAAACGCTCCTGATCCCGATGATCGGGCTCGGCATGGCCTGGGGATCCATACTCGCGCTGCCCTATGCCATCCTTGCCGATGCGCTGCCGCCCCGCAAAATGGGGATCTACATGGGCATCTTCAATTTCTTTATCGTGCTGCCGCAGCTTCTCGTTGCCGGAACAATGGGGCCCATCCTGCGCACCTTCCGTGAAAGCGCTGCGCCTGCGGTTGGCGGCGAGCCCCTTCTCGCCATGCTGATCGGTGCAGCCGCCCTCCTGCTCGCCGCGTTCTCGATGCGATTTGTCAATGCTGGCGGCGCGGAGGCCCGGCCGGCGCTGGCCTGACGGTGGCAGGGGCAGAGGGACTCGAACCCCCGGCCTGCGGTTTTGGAGACCGCCGCTCTACCAGCTGAGCTATACCCCTAGGGCGCCGGTAAGCGATTTGCCCTATCCGGCCCATGGCTGCAAGAGAGAGCCTGCAAACTGATCTCATACCGACAATGCGAGGATAAACCCCACATGCCCCGCCTGCCCTATCCCGAAGATACAAGCCCCCTCTCTTCTGGCGGCGATCCGATGCTGTCGCGGCTGGCGCCGCTCAATGTCTTTCGGATGCTCTGCCACGCCCCGCACCTCGTCAAACCCTTCGTCTCGATGGGAACGGGCTTCATGATCCAGGGCAAGCTCGACCCGGTGACCCGCGAATGCGTGATCCTTCGCGTCGGCTACCTTTCACAGGCGAGCTATGAGACTGCCCAGCATGAAGCGATCGGCCTTGCCGTAGGCATGACGCCGGCCCTGATCGAGGCCGTGAAAGAAGGCCCTGGCGCAGACGGGCTTACGGATGAGCAGCGCATCGCCCTTGGCTTCACTGATCATCTTGTTTCCCATACCCGCCCGTCTGATGAACAGGTCGAGGCCGCACGCGCTCATTTCGGACTGGCCGGTCTAGAAGAACTCGTCCTTCTCATCGGCTATTACATGATGGTCTGCCGTTTCCTCGAGACCTTCGGCGTTGACATCGAAGAGGGCGGACCCAAGGGCTCTGCAATCGTGGAGCAGGAATAGTCCCCATAAGTGATAAAGGCCGCCCTTCTGGGGCGGCCTTTCTGCTTGGGTTTCCCTTTTGGGGGACGC
>DAIRTA010000003.1:0-57192 GCA_036804125.1 Hyphomonas sp. | reverse complement strand
CATCACGCGTGATGCGGCCGCGGAAATGCTGAAGCAAGTCATCGACATAATTGACGTCATCCTCGGTCCAGCCGGCAATCTGCCAGAAATAATAGACGCCAATCGAGTGCAGCAGGTCTGTCAGCATCGGCCCGATGCCAACGATGCGGCGAAGGTCATCGCCTTCGCCGAAAGCGGCATGGGTCAACAGGCTGGCCTTGCGATCCTCGCGCAGGGCAACCGTAACCGGATCGGAAGCCCCCGCATTGCCGGTTGCGGGCTCGGCCTTGACCACGCGCTGGGGCGGGGGGCGAGCCTCGCGGGCCTCATAGGCGGGGACACGGGGACGGGGCGGCGGCGGCAGCTCCAGCGCAGAACCATCGCCGCGTGACCGCAGCATGTGATGGGCCGCGCTGAGCCCGTACTCAATCGCCGTGAGACGGTCTTCAAGAGCCGAGAGATCAATATGGGGCGGGATACGTACCATCTCCTGCAGGGCAGCGATGCGCCGCTCGATCCCTTCAAGCTGCATCCGGTCGCGCGGATCGGCTCGCAGGGCGGCCAGGCTGGAGTCGAGATGGCCCAGCCTGTCTTCGATAGCGTTGAAATCGGTGACGCGCCGGAGAATGGCGTCGAGGTCGCTCTCCAGGCCGGCCAAAGCTGCCCTCAGCATGTCATGTCCGCTGCGCTGGCCATGAACCTGCTGCTCCAGAGCAGACAGCTTTTCGCTGACCGAGCCGAGGGCCGCCGGCAAGGGCGCGTCAAGATCCGTCACCGCCTCCTGCAGGAGGCTGAGGCGCTCGAAGATCGGCTCGTGTCCGGGCGCCGACAGGATTTCCTCGCGCAGCTCGTCAAGCTGGCGGGCCAGACGGGCGATCTCACCGGCAGGCGGCAGATCACCGAGCCGGGCTTCGAGCGCAGCGAGCTGGCGCTGTACGGGTTCGAGATCCACTTCCGGGATATCGAGATCCGACAGCGAGAGGTCGATCCGGGCGAGGCCGCTATGGATCGGTCCCAGATCGATCTCGGCCGGGGGCTGGTCAGCAATCAGCTGCCTGACCTGGCCGAGGCGATCTTCGATGCCGGCGAGCTGGACTGCAATGGGGTCGAGATCCGGCTGGGGAAGGTTATCAAGGCGTGCGCCCAGCCCGCTCAGGTTCTGGTCCAGGGAGTCGAGATTGACGGTGCGGATCGTCGCAATCGAGGCCGACATCGCCGAGACGGCCTGCTCAAGCGTCGCCATGCGGCGGTGCAATGCTTCGACATCCTGATCCGGGGCAGCGAGGACTCCTTCAAGGGAGAGGAGCCTTTCGTGGAGCGGATTCAGGTTCGGCTGAGGGGGCTGGTAGGCGGTCAAGGCCTGGCTGAGGCTGTATTCGACATCGTCTCGGGTCAGGGCCCGGCCCTGCTGCACGAACGTCTCGACCTGCCGGGTCAGCTCTGTGTGGCTCTCTGTAACGTCAACAAAGTTGCGGCGGAACCACCACCAGGCGAGTGCCGCGCCAAGCAGCGCAGCCAAAGCCAGCAGGAAGAGCATGTTGACAAGCAGGAACCACATCGGATCAGTCTCCGCCGCGCGGGGTGAATAAGGACAGGTAACGGGAAACGGTCATTCGCCGGGCCTCACGATACGCATTTCAATCCGCCGGTTTCGGGCGCGCCCCTCCGTTGTCAGATTATCGGCCACGGGCCGGCTCGCGCCAAACCCCTGGGCCGACAAGCGACCGGGCGAAACTCCGCGGCGGACAAGAGCCTCACGCACGGCTTCAGCGCGCCGGAGGCTGAGCGCCTGATTGATCTCCGCCCCGCCGGTGCTGTCCGTATGCCCCTCTATTCTCAGCGTGCCCGGACAGGCCTGAGCGGCCTCGGCCACCCGTTCAAGGACCGGCTCACTCTCCGGCAGGATGGCTGCGCTGGCACTCTGGAACTGGATTCGCGTGCCGCGAAGGACACGGGCAAGGGTCTCATCGCAGCGATCAATATCGTCGCGCGTCAGCAATTCGATATCGCGTGCCTCGCCAAAGGGCAGGGGCGCACGCGCATCGGCCGCGATACCGGCCGCCACCTCTGCCGGGGCCTCGCAGGTCAGGTCGAATTGCGCGTCACCAAAGCGCGCGGTCCCCGCATCGCATCGCGCGAGCAGGTTCAGCCCGTGCATCACCGCATCCTCATAGCCTTCAGGTGCAGGTTCCTCCATGACCCGGAGGGCATTTGTAACCTGGCGGATGCGAGGGGCGGATATGAGCCCGCGGGCCGCATCGCCTACCCGGCGATGCATTGCGCTGCCGGATACCGTTCCGTTCAGCGTCATCTGACCGTCCCGAAGCTTGAACTCATACCCCAGGGTGTCCGGTTCAGGCGGTGCAGGAATTGGCGCGGGCCTGTCCCGGGACGTTTCCGCCTGCTGGGCTGCAGCCGACGTGGAAGATCCGGAGAAATTCGCGTAAACGCGTGTGACGGGTCGGGCCGGGCCAAGCCATGTAGAGACACGGGCGGTCCGGACGCGCTCAGTCAGGGCGTCTGCAGCCGCGGCGGACGGCGGTATGCCGGTCAGCGTCACCCACTGGCCGGAGACATCGAAGCGGGCCCAATCGGCATTGAGTTCCTGTATGGCCGCGGCGGCTGCTGTCCGGGCAGCGGCCTCGACAGGCTGGCGGGCGAAGCTGGTCCAGGCAAACAGCAGGAGGCAGAACAACCCGGCCAATGGCAGAACGGCATACGGGAAAAGGGGCATGGCCTCGCCCGGCTCCGCCCGGCGATACCGGCGCAGGGAGAGGCTTCCCGTCGAGCTTCTCTCGGTGGAGTCCATTGGTTCTGCCGTCATTCTGGCCCGCGTTGTGCGTGACGAGGCCCGCAAGTAAAGCCACAATAGACAAGGCGGAGCAATATCAGGGCCATTGTGCGAAGCGTGTTTCCGGCAGGCCGGTTCCCTGCCGCGCCTGTCGCGGATTGGGCCCGCGGCAATCTGAATTAAATCAATGACAACAGGGCATTAAAGGCATCCGGAGTTGTCATGGGCAATCAGGCCGTGATGCCGGGGCGGAATTCTGCCGCACATATAGGCGGCTTGCATGGCACCCGATATTTTAAACAGGACAATGATCTCGGCTTCGGGGGGAAAGTCATCGGCTGAATTCGCTTCAGCATCCTGTGTATTTCTTTAGCCGGCTCATTCAGTACACTGCATCCCCTGACAGGCGAACTTTGGCATATCGCTGGTTCTATTTGGAGAGTTTCCCGAGTATGCGCGGCTTTCACTCGGTTGCCGGTTTTGAGTTGATCCATGGAAGCCGTGGACTTGTTACCAGTCATGCAGCGTTTGCGGAGCTGAATCCGGATTGGCAGGATTGCCTCAGCCTGGCCGATCAGCACCGGGTGGCGCGGCGGGTCGTGGCGGAGGATGCAAGGGATCTCGCGCTGTCTCTGTCAGCCCAGAGGCATGCCATCAGTCTTCTGACGGGAACGGCGCCCGTGAATGTGAATATCCTCCACTCCGAGACCGGTGTGCCGATGCTGGACGACGGGTTCGGCCTCAAGCTGTCACTGTCCCGCACACAGGGGGCGAGCTGCGTTGCTATCAACACGCAGGGACGAACAATCGGCGTCGATATCGAAAAGATCCGGTGTATCGAGCACGGACCGATGCTTCGGATGATTTGCGGGGAGACGGAGCTTGAACAGCTTGAGCCGATGATGAGGGGAGAGGGGGGCGCAATTCACTTCCTGAAATTATGGACACTCAAGGAAGCGGCCCTGAAGGCCATCGGCCAGGGCCTGCGGGCGGGTGCAAAGAATGTCACCGTGACGCCGCACGAGTTGACATCCAACGGCCTGGGCGCGGTGACAGTGTTCGGGCGGCGTCATGACGCCATCCTGATGCAGGATGATGGCAATCTTCTTGCGCTGGTATCGGCCACACCTCAGGACGACGACAGGGCAACCGCAATTGAGAGTGGCGAGGCCTCATAAATCCGCAGGCCATCACACCACAGGCTGCCCCGCCCAGTGATGATCCGCCGTCCGCCCTCCTCGTCGATCCGGGTGAGTTCCATGACGGTCACAACCTCCCGGTTTTGGGGCGTGACCTGTCCGCGATAGGTCCAGCGGACAGGGGCGCCGGCTGCAGGCGTTTCAATCCGTCCATGCGGATCATCCGGGATGAGGCCCTTCAGTAGCGATGCCCGTATCAGGAGCTGGACAAGCGCATCGAGCCCCAGCGATCCCGGCTGCACGGGATCAGTGAAAAAGTGCGCCTTGAAATACCAGGCATAGGGATCAATCGTCTGGCGCCCCCGAACCAGTCCGAGTCCGGCACGGCCGCCTTCAGGCTCAAAGATATCGACCCGGTCGATCATCCGGAGCTGTCCGGAAGGAAGGCGCGGGTCGTTAGGGCTGAAATCTCCGGCGGATCCCTTCGCATCATGATAGCTGCGATCGCCTTGCGTCATTGGCAGGCCGGCCTGACGGGCGAGCGCCGGAGCCGGGAAGAAACCGAACCGGGTGTCGAGATCCAGCACCGGGATGCCGCTGGCCAATCTGGCGGAGAGAGTGAAGCCGACAATCGTCATCGGCCCTACTTTGGAGAAAGAGGTCAGACCTGTGTTGACGCGGATCAGGCCGTCATCCGGGCGTACCGTGCGATGCAGGGTGCCGTCACCTTCTAGATTGCGGAACCGGTCACCGCCATCGAGAGCAAAGCCGCAATGGCTGGCGAGCCAGCCGCAGGGTTGAAGCGCAATTTCGGACAGGACCGACAAGGGCATCCCGTTATGGGCATTGTCGGCAAAATACCATGCATCCGGAGCGATGTCGTATTCTGCCGTGACCTGAGCACCGGCAACGCGCTGCCCTGGCCGTGTGGACACCTCCGTTACCCGCGACATCATGTGGTAGGGCGGCTGGGGCAGGCGGGGCACGCGGCCCTCTGTGTCGAAGGGCGCGTAAAGGGGTCCGAAGGCGGCAGACGGCGCGCCATTCGCGCAATCCAGGAGGGCGGCCTGGTCTCCCCGGCTTTCGCCTTGCGGGCCTACGCGCAGAGGGTGTCTATCACGGCGCGGCGCGGGCCATCGCCGGATCAGGCGGATACCGAAACGCGGACACAGGAATATCTTCCGTCCTTTGCAGCTCGCAAGCAGCGTCGCGAACACATGCGGCGTCTCTCCATCGATCACCTCATCGATGAAAACCTCATAGGTGATCTCATGATCCTGATCAGGAACAACCTGCCCCCGGCAGATGAACTTCGCGATCATGCCGGGAACCGGCTCGAACACATAACCGTCCCGCTCGCGCGCAAGCCCGAGGGCCGCTGCGTGGAATTCAAGCGCCTGGACGGCCGCCTCGGCCATCAGCGTGCCGGGCATGCAGGGGTCATTGTGAAAGTGACCATCGTAGAACCAGGCGGATCGGGGGACATCTGCAACCGCCCGGAGATAGCCCCGGCCCCAGGGGCCGCCCAGCGGATCGAAGGCGTCAACCCGGTCAAACAGGGCGAGCGGGCCATCCGGCAGGCGCGGCGGGAAGGATTGCGCGGCACACGCCTCGAATCCCTCGCCGAAACAACGATAGGCATCACCGGCCCGCAAGGCGCCTACGTCATCGGCTGTGAAGGCGCGCTTGCGGCTGGCCTGGCGTATATCCGGGGGTGTTGCCGCGATGGTCGGCGCCGGGCTTGTGGCGGCGTCCCACGCGATGCCCTTCCCTGAGGCGAGTTCGGCATCGGTAAAGAAGCCGGCCTGTCCCTGCCGGACAGAAAAGGCCGGCCGGCCGCTGGCTGTGCAGTCATACTGAAAGAAGAACATCCGTACGCCGGCAAAGGTCGCGTGCTGCGTGATTTCGATCTGGAAGCGGAGTGTGTCGCCGGCCTCCGGCAGGCCGCCTTCATGAAAGGTGATTTCGCATCCCAGAAGGCGGTAAACCCGCTCACTGCGATTCCGCAGGTCAGCTCCCATCCACCCGATCAGCGTCAGGTCCGCCTGACCGCATTCGATCAGAGGCCCGGGGCGGATGCGATCCCCCGCCAGATACCATGCCTCAGTCTCAAGATCTGTTTCAGTCCAGATGACTCCGGTGCCTTCAACGCCAGCGGGGGCATCAAGGCCGGTGATCCGGTCGACCAGGAGGAGCGGAGGGGCCGGCAGACGCACCTGACGCGGATAGCGATCCTGCCCGGCGAATCTTTCCCCGAACAGCGCCGACATGTGGCCGCGCGTGGAAGCCTCGATGTCTGGCCTCGACCAAGCCGGCCCAGAGGGCTTGCGGCTGGGCAGTGGCGTGTTACCGCATAGGATTGATCTGGGCTTCGGCAGGCTCGGGCGCGCGCCTGGAGGAGGCGGAAACCGAACGCTCCGCACTGGCGGCTGTTCCTGCGGAGACGCCGTATAGACCGGTGCAGGCAGATCCGGTGCTACAGGAAACGCCAGGCCTCGCTGTTGAGATGACGCCCGCGGAAGGATTGGTGCCGGCAGTCGTGCAGCACGTTTGAAGGAAGACACGGGCGGCGCGCGCCAGGCGTTCTCGCGGGCCTCTTCAAGGCGCCGGGCAACAAAATCGATCCTGGTTGGCCACCCCTCACTATACAAGGCCGCAGCAAGCTCGGCGATCTGTGCGAGTGCGGAGGAGTCCACCTTGTCGGTGGCGACCGCGCGATGGGGTTTGTCCCCAAGGGTTTGCTGGATGCTCCGCGTGAGTGTGTCGCGCGGACCGAGTTCGACAAAGGTGCGTACGCCATCCTGCCAGGCCTGTCGCACAGTGGCGGGGAAATCCACCGTGGCGAGCGCCTGACGGGTCAGCATGTCGGCCGTCCTCGCCTTGCTTGGCTTGTAAGCTGTATTGGTCGCATTCGTATACAGGCGTGGGCCTTTGATACGAGAAACGGGACGGGAGTGAAGGCGCCGCCAGGCTTCCGCGAAGGGCTGCATCGCCCGGGCGTGGACGATCAGGTGCTGGTGCATCAGCACGGCTGCGCCTTTTGGAAGGTGCGCCGCAACCCTGCGGCAGGCGTCTGCCGGCCCACCGATCATGCAGTCCGTATCCGAATAAATAATCGTGAGTTCGACATTCGGCTCGCAGGCGAGGGCCTGCCGGACCTCGCCGCAGGGAGCGCTGACCCGCCAGTTGGTCCAGTCGGCAGGGACGTTGGGTCCCCAGGACTCGCGGGCCGTTTCAAAAGAGCCGCCGATATGGCGCTCATACATGGCTGCGTCTTCGATGTCGGACAGCAGCCCGCCCATATCGCGCCAGTAGCCAAAGGCAAAGAGCGCATTGCTCTCCCCCAGCGACAGGCCCAGCGCTGCATCCGGCTTGATGCCGAGAAGATCACGCAGGAGGATCGCATGGGCCTGCGTGACCAGGCTTACCGCACAGAGCTGTTCGAACTCGGTAAGTGTTGGCCGCGTCAGAAGCGGCGCAAATTCCTGCGCGCGGGACAGCTTGCCGAGTTCGGCGGCGACTTCGGGAAACGCCATCAGCAGCGCCCGGCCCATCCGGGGATAAGCGGCGGCGGACCCGGTGAAAACAAAGGCCAGTTCCCCTTCGGGATCGCCTTCTCCGAAATGGACGCCTGCCCCTTGGGGTATTCGGCCGCCCTTCAGTTCCAGGGCCGCATTGGCCCGCAAGGCATCGAGTTCTTCAGGACTGGCCGCAATCAGGGCGATGCGGACGCTGCCCCGGCCGCCTGTCATATTGCTGGACAGCTTCTTTGCGAGGGCCGGTCGGGATCCAGCCGCAGCCCAGACCATGTAAGGCGGCGGGCGAAGCGGATCGGGGCAGGGCCGTGGCGGGCACGGCCGGACCGACAGGCTTGCAGGCCGTGAAAGCCTCTCGGCGCCGGTGGTTACAAGAGCTGCGCCCGGCTCACCCTCAAGGGCCGGAACCGCTCCGGTATCGGTGAGAGTCTGGCCACGCGCCGCGAGGGCAATCCGGACTCCGAGATCAAACAGTAAATCTGCGGCGGGCGCTGAGCCGTAGGTGCTGCTTGTCAACTGGCAGGATTTCACGTTGGCCCCATGCCACTCTACCGGATCCAGGACCGCGAGGATCCTGTCATTGTCGGCCTCGGCGCGCGAGAGCCGCTTGAGGACCAGTCCTGCGGCCTTCTCTCCAGGCAAGGACCCTGACGGAAGGGTCGCGGCACTGACAGGGTCGGTAGCGAAATCGGCACCGATCACGATCGCCAGGTCGAGCCGGCCACCGCGAAGGGCCGCGCAGGCAACATCAAGAGCCGCCGCGCCAGAAGCCGCTTCCGCTGCCAATGCAAAGCCCTGGCCGCGGAAATCCTCGGCCACATTCAGGCGATTGGCTGACACATTTCCCATGGCTCCGAGGACATCTGCAGCAATGAGTGGCGGCGCTATCAAGTCGCGTGCGTCGTCGTTCGCGTGATCGGGCAGCGAGGCGCGTGCGCGGAGCAGCCATCGCGCGGAGTCAGGGAGGCTGCGAATGGCGGTGAAGGCGCCGCAAGCACTGGCTTCCGGCCGGGTCACTCCGCTGAGCGCCTCGCTTGCGACAGCAAGGATTGCCAGCTGCGGAGCTTCGGACCGGACAAGATCGGTCGGGGGCGTCCGCGCGGTTACGGGGTCGACGGTCAGCTCGGCGCCCGACCGGGACGCCTTGACCGGCGCATTCATCAGCCTGCGCAAAACGGCGCGCTCGCCCGCATCCTCCCCGCCGAGGAGGCCGATCCCGCACACGGCAATCGGTTCGGGTTGTTGTCTGACGTCCTTTACGGAGGCGCCGTTCACATAGCTGGCGCGTGCTTCGTACTGCTCAAGAACCAGATGGGCATTGTTGCCGCCGAAACCAAAATTGCTAATGGCGGCGCGGCGGGGAGCCTTGGCAGGCCGCTTCCACGGCTCCGGTGCTGCCAGCGGGCGCAGCCCCGAATTGTGCAGCGGCAGGATTAGATCACCGTCAAGCGGCATGGCGGGAAGCGTTTCAGCCGCCAAAGCCCGCGTGAGCTTGAGAACGCTGGCCAGCCCTGCCGCCGTGATCAGGTGTCCGGTATTGGCTTTGAGGGAACCAACCGGCAGGGAGCCGGAGCCTGAAAAGATTTCGGACGCCGCCTGAATTTCCACGCCATCTCCAACCGCCGTCCCAGTGGCGTGACACTCAAGAAAGGCGATACTCGAAGGATCGACGCCGGATTCGCGATACGCCTGACGCATCGCCCGCATCTGACCGCCCGCATCAGGCGCCAGCAGGCCCTTCTGCCGGCCATCATTCGACAATCCGATGCCGCGAATGACACCGTGTACGGTCTCGCCTGGGGTTACGTCCGACAAACGCTTAAGAACCACAGCAACAGCGCCTTCAGACGGCACAAGCCCGTCTGCGCCAGCGATGAATGGCCGCGAGCGGCCGGTTGGACTGAGCGCCTTCAAGGCATCGAAGCCGATATGCAGGATGAGATTGTCTGCGGCATTCACGGCGCCGGCAAGCACGGCATCGGCCTCGCGGGCCGCAAGTTTCCGGCAACCGATTTCCAGCGCGTAAAGAGACGATGCGCAGGCCGCGTCCAGCGCGAACGCAGCGCCTTTTGCCCCTATGGCCTCTGCCACCGCAAAGGCCGGATAGCCCGAATTGCGGGCCGCTTCGGGTGCGCATGCAGACTGTCCGGTGCGCCAGATATCCTCTGCATACGCAGTAAGCCCGCGCGATGGGTAGAAGAGGTTGGCCAGTATCACCACACATCGCTGCGGGTCGAGACTTGCTGTATCGGCCTGGGCCCAGGCGGCACGCGCAGCGGCTATCGGCCAGGCGCAGACGGGATCGTCCTGAGGCCCGCCGCATTCCGGATAGGTCCCATTTATGAAGCCGGAGGTGAAACGTGCCGAATGCTCAGATCCATCGGAGAGGCCCAGACAGGCCGCGGGCACCGGACGGGTGACAATTCGCCGGTCTCGCACGATATCCCAGAGGTCTGCAGGCGACATCGCGCCAGGGAGAACACAGCCCTCACCGACTATCGCAATCGGCTCAAACCGGTTCACGCTTGAGTCCATCCGGAGCCGACCAGAGCTTCGAGCATATCCCTGTCCGAAGATGTCATCAGGTCTGCAAAAATCCTGGCGCCTTCCTCAAGACCGATCAGAGCGGCTCCGCGAGCCTCGAAATGCGCGGCGAGGGCAGCATCGACCATCCCTCCGGCCCAAGGGCCCCAGTTAAAGACCTTCACGCTGAGATGCCGGTAATCACGCGCCAGCCGCCTGCCGCAATTGATAAGCACAGCATTGGCCATGGCATAGTCCGACTGCCCCCGATTACCGAAATGCGCCGAGGCAGATGAAAACAGTCCAAGGTGCTGTAAACTGTCGAGGTCCAGCGCATTCAGGAGGTTGATCAGACCCTCTGCCTTCGGGGCGAAGACGCGGCGGAGTTCGGCCTCTGATTTCTCGAGCGCCATCCTGTCGGCGAGCACTCCGGCGCCATGAATGAGCCCGGTGATGGCGCCAAGCCTTTTCCGGATCTGCCCGACCGTGTCGTTTACAGATCCAGCATTTGCGACATCGAGTGTGATATACTCAGCGGTGACCCCCGCATCGGCGAAGCCTTGAAGGGTTCGCCGGATTTCCTGGCCCGCAAGAGCGGCGCGCGCAGCGGTGTCGACCATTCTGGGGCTCATCCGGTCACCCCTGAAGCCGGCTTCGCACGCGAGCGCAGTCCGAAGAGTCCTGAGATCCTCTGTTAGCGGAATACCATCCGGCCATGGCGCGATCTCGGTCCGGCCAGCGAGCAGAAAGTGCCCGCCTGTGCGCCGCGCGAGCTCGACGGTGCAGGCCGCCGTGACGCCGCGCGCCCCTCCTGTCACCAGCCAAAGACCGGGTGTTCCGCGAGGGGTAGCAGCAACCGGGGGCTGCCATGCCTGCTCAATCCGCTCTGCGTAGCGCCCGCCCGGCCATAGCTGCCGTGTGCCCGCCGGCGCAGCGATGATAGCGTCTGCCAGAGCGGCCCTGTCAGCGAGGGCCTCCTCTGCAATCGAAAGGCACGCTATCTCCCTGTCCGGCCATTCCTGCGCCAGTGTCTGCGCCAGGCCGTCCAATCCATTATCGCTGAAGAGGGGCTGCAGAAAGACAAGCCGCGCTGCATGTGCATGGGCACGGCAGGCCTGCACCAGCGCGGCCCAATGGCGGTCGGAGAGCCCTGTGGAAGCGTATCCGGCGGTTATTATAACCTGATCGGCCACGGCGCTGCCCGGCCCATCGACAATCGCGGCCTGAATGCCCTTGGCCCGGAGCGCTTCCTGGAGAGCTATCGCCAGCTCGGGGCAATCATCAGTGACCGCTAGCGTAGTGCCCGGGCGGATAATCGCCCCGGGCTGGGGATGTCCTGCCGGCGTCCAATCGATCCGGCGCACGTCTGCTGCGTAGGCAGGGCGCTTATTTTCCGGGGGCTGGGGACGGTAGGCCGCGGGGCCGGACCCGCCATCCCTCACGCAAAAAAATCGGCGATCTTCCGTATGGTACGCAGCTCGGCCAGTTGTTCGGGATCGACCTCCGGAAGCCCCGGATGGCTTTCGCGCAAGGCCGAAAGGATCTCGACCTGCTTGATCGAATCGACACCCAATTCCCCTTCAAGGTCCATGTCATCCTCCAGCATGGCTGCCGGATAGCCTGTCTTGTCGGCTATCAGGGCCCTGACAGTATCGGCAGAGAGACCTGCGTGACCATTTGCAGAAGGCGCGGGGGAGGAAGCAGGGGGAGCTGCCGTTTCAGTGGCGGGTGTCACGCCCGCGCTTTCAATCATCGCGGCTATCGCGCGGATGGTGCGCAGGTCAACAAGGCGTTCGGGATCGATTTCAGGAAGATGTGGCAGGCGATCCCTGATGGCGGAAAGGATTTCCACCTGCTTGATGGAATCGACTCCGAGCTCTCCCTCGAGATCCATGTCGGCGTCCAGCATCGCTGAAGGATATCCTGTTTTCTCGGAAATGATCTCCTGGACCAGTCTGCTCGCGTCGGCTCCTTGCGGGCCGGGCGTACTGGTGGCCTCGGGCCGATCGGCCTGGACCGGGCGGACCGTTGGACTTTGATGAGCCCGGCCGTTCGGGTGCGCATGCCCATTGGTATAGGGTTCGCCAGCTGGTCGCGGTGGTGCATCCGGCGTTTGCCGCCGAGCCGGGGCTGGTGAAGCGGCGGCGGGCAGGGGCGTGGACACGGCGGGAAGCGAAGCCGCCGCAGCAGGCGAGTGGGCCGCTGCACCGAGAATTGCGGCCGCGGTGTTGAGATAGGCCGTATGTGCCGCAGAGACCTGATTGAGGTAATCCTGATGCCGCAGAGAGACCTCATGCCAGACGGACTCAAGTGTTGCGGCGGGACGGCCGGATGAGGGCGATGGGGGCATGGCCGTGGACGATTCCATGAGTGGGGACGAGTTGGGCATCGGGGAGGTGTTCCTGTTGGGCTGGGCAGGCGGTGCGGTGGAAGACGGGATGGGCTGTTCGCGCGGTCCGGAATTGGGTGCCGCACGGCCCGCCGCGCCTTCCGCAGGCGGATAAGGGCGGCCATGATTGGCGCCGGAGATCATGATGGCGTGCCGAGAGGGCTCTTGACGTGGCAGAGGCGGGGGCGTGTCGGCCAGAAGGGCAGCATAATCGAGTTCGACACCAGCAACGCTGAGGGAACCGAGAGCGCTGAGAAACTGGCTGACGCCGTTCATCCGCTTGCTGTCAAGCGCGACTACGAGAATATCCCGGTCCCCGAGGCAATCCTTGACCAGGCCGCTCACGACGTTGCCGGGACCTGCTTCAATGAATATCCGGGCCCCTGCGGCATACATGGCCTCGACCAGTTCGCGGAACCGGACCGGACAGGCGAGCTGGCTCGCGATGGCCACCGGCAGGTCGGCTGTCTTGGCCTTATAAGGGGCGGCCGACGCATTGGCATAGACCGGGAGGCGGGGTTTCCGGATCTTTTGGGCAGCCAGCACAGCTTTGAACGGCTCGACGGCAGGGCTGACGATTTCGGAATGGAAGGCGGTTGCCACCTTCAGACGCGAGGCCTTCAATCCGCGCGACTGACAGGCTGCTGCAGCCGCTTCGATGGCCCCTGCCGGGCCGGAGAGAACGGTCTGGCTCGGCCCGTTATCATTGGCAAGGACAAGGCCTTGCCCGATCTCGTCGATGATGTCGCGAAGGGCTTCCGAGCCGGCTTGGACTGCCAGCATGGCGCCCTGGGCCGATTGGGCGGCTTCAGCCATGCACCGCCCCCGCGCGGCGGCAACGGTGAGCGCCGTATCGCGGTCAAAGGCCCCGCCATAATGCAGCGCCATGATCTCACCAAAGCTGTGCCCGCCGGTCATGTCGGCCTCGACACCGGCTATCCGCAGAAGCGCGAGATGGGACAGGGCCACGGCAGCGATTGCAGGCTGTGCATGCTGCATCGCGGTGAGATCCTGAACCTGGCGGCCGAACTCCACCTGATCGAATGCGGCCGGCGGGAAGGCGCGGCGATGCAGTTTCAACGGTCCGGTCTCGGGGTGTCCCGCGGCCGCATCCCAGATCGCGCGGGCAGCCGGAAAGGCCATGGCGAGGTCGGCTCCCATTCCCGGATACTGGCTACCCTGTCCGGAGAAGAGCAGGGCCACTGCGCCGGGTTCGGCCGGTTCAAGCGAGCAGCTGCAGCCCTGCGGAAGGGGAGCGCGCCCGATCTGTGCGGAGCGGACCAGCCCGGCGAGACGCGCAGCCTTCTCGGCCAGTTCGGCCGGTGAGGACGCCACGAGGGCCGCGCGCGCGATGGCCGAAGGGTCAAATTTCTCATGTGTCAGGCCAGCGAGCTGGGCCATCGCGTCTTCCGCGCAGGGTTTCTCTGCCAGCGCCTCCAGCGCGTCGGCGAGATCGTTTGCGGTCGGCTCTGCGTACAGGAAAAGCTCGGCAGGAAATACGCGCGGCGGACGCGCCGCCTGCGCGCCGGTATATTCTTCCAGCGTGACGTGAAAATTGCTGCCCCCAAAACCAAAAGAGCTGACCGAGGCCCGGCGCGGGTGCCCCGGGACGGCTATCCAGGGCCTGGCTTCCGTATTCAGATAAAACACGCCGCTTTCGGCAATGGCGGCAGCGGGTTGATCAATCTTGATCGTGGGCGGAAGAACCTTGCGCCGGAGCGCCTCTATCGTCTTGATGAGACTTGCTGATCCTGCAGCCGCCTTGGTGTGACCGATCTGGGACTTGACTGAGCCTATGGCGCACCATGGCCTGTCCGGGCGCGGATCATCAGCGAAGACATCGTGCAGCCCCTCAAGCTCCGCCTTGTCGCCTGCCTTTGTGCCGGTGCCATGGGCTTCGACAAGCTCAACCGTTGACGGGCTGTAGCCAGCCTGTTCATAGGCGCGGCGAAGCGCGCGGGCCTGACCGGAGGGCAGAGGCGTGTAGATCGCTGTGCCCCTGCCGTCCGATGCGCCTCCCAGGCCGCGGATGACTGCATGTATCGTATTGCCATCACGTTCCGCATCCGCGAGGCGCCGCAAGGCCAGCATGCCAATACCCTCGCCCAGCATGGTGCCGTCCGCATTGGCGGAGAAGGGCCGGCAGTCCTCTGTCGGCGAAAGCGCCGGCGTCTTCGAGAAGCACAGGAACATGAGAATGTCGTTGAGGGCATCGACCCCGCCTGTGAGGACCATGTCCGAATCCCCGGCGCGAAGCTCATGCAGGGCGATCTGCAGGGCCGAGAGGCTGGATGCGCAGGCGGCATCCGTAACATAGTTGCTGCCACCAAGATCGAGCCGGTTGGCGATACGGCCGGCGACGACATTCCCGAGCAGGCCGGGAAAGGTGCTTTCCTTCCATTCGGTATAGTGGTTCGCGATCCGGTCCGAGATGGCCTGAACGTCTGTCTCCGGCAGGCCCATGCTGCGCATGGCATTGACCCAGGTGGGGCGCTGCAGGCGGCCGGCCATGTGGGCGGTCAGCTCCGTTGCGGAGGCAACCCCGAGGATGACGCTTGTGCGCGAACGATCAATGCGACCGCCGCTATCGCGTTCGGCGTCCTCAAGTGTCATTCTGGCGGCGATCAACGCCAGCAATTGTGCTGTATCGGTGGTTTCCATGGCATTCGGCGGAATGCCGAAGGCCATGGGATCAAACGCAACCGGCGACAGGAAGCCGCCGCGGCGGCCATAGGTCTTGTCCGGTGTGCGGGGGTCGGGATCGTAGTAATCCTCAACAAGCCAGTGGGAAGCCGGGGCAGGGGAGAGCAGGTCGCGGCCCTCGAAGATATCCCGCCAGAACCCAGTGGTGTCGCCCCGCCCAGGAAAAATCGCGCCGATGCCAACGATGGCGATCGGCGCTGCAGGAGCGCGGGCTGTGGGCGTCATGGTTACCATTGGATTACTCGAATATCTGCGGTTTATATTGAAAAAGGGTTTGCGGCACAGCGATACCGGCGGATCGCAACTGGCCTGCACGTGTCAGTCTTGCTGCACCTTCCATCAAATTGAGCGCGATCTGCCGAACCGTACGACGTTCAAGCGGCTCAAGCGGGCTGTCAGCGACCCACTCATTGAAAGCTCCCATGGAGGGCCCGCACCAGATCTGATAGTCCGCGATCCGGCCGGGATGCCCCTCGCGTGCCCATTGCGCGCCCTGAAACAGGTAGCGTCGGGCCACAAGCGCGAACTGCTTGTTGGCATCCGCGTCAGCCCGCTCCGCCTCGGCCGGATTGACCTTCCCGATATAGCTGCGGGTGGCGGCCCACGCGTTAGCGTAGGGCTCGCCCAGAATGTCATCGACCCATTTGCGGTCAGCAGGGGCAAGAGTGTCATAGCTGGCCCCGGACCTGTAGAGGGCATGCAGCTTGCGCCCGCGCATCGCAAACAGGGTTCCACGCTTCAGGACTTGAACCTGCACGCCCTGTTCAAACATGTCGGCAGCGGGGGCCATTGCGACATCAGCCGGCCCGGCTTTCGAGAGGAGCTGACGCCCGAGCAGGGACAGCCCGGACTCAACGGCAGCCTGGTTGATCGAGCCTGTTAGGATGTAAGCGGCGCCCATGCCGAAAGCGGCTGCCGCCGATTGCGGCGTCGCAATGCCGCCCGCAAGACCGATGCGGATGGCGTTTTCAGCCAATCCGTGCCGCGCCACAATGCGGGCGCGCGCTGCAGCAAGCGAGCTGAACAGGACGCCAGCCGGGCGGTTATCCGTGTGGCCACCGGAATCAGATTCGGCCGTGATTTCGGCGGCAACGGGTACCTGGCTGGCCAGCTCGGCTGCGGCAGGCGAGATTTTTCCGGCCTGAACCAAGTCACGCAAGACCTTTTCTGGCGGCGGCGCCATGAACGCCTCTGCCACTTCAGCGCGTGAGACCTTGGCAAAGACATGATGATTGCGCGTGATGCGTCCGTTACTCTCGCGCGCGAGGCCAAGGGCCGTGAACCGCACGACATCCGGCGTCAGCCGCATGAAAGCCGATGCGGATACCCGCCTGACACCGAGATCGAGGAACAGGTCAACGATTGCCGCTTCCTCCCGGGGGTGCTGGGGGGAGTGAATCAGGTTGGCGCCCCAGCCTTCAGTGGCGCCGGACAGCCCCGACATGATCGTCTCGACGCCTTTGCGGATATCATCGCGCGGCAGGCCAGCGCTTCCATAGAAGCCGAGGCAGCCGGCCTGTGCCGCGGCAATCACCATTTGCGGAGTCGCGATACCCCGCGCCATCTCGCCAACCACATAAGGAAACCGGATGGCGTGAGCCGCCGTGAAGGCCCGGTCGCCCAGCCATTCAGGATAGATCGGCGGGAGGCGCCACTCGCCGGCTGCGGCCTCACCGATACCGGTCAGCACCTTGCAGCCGTTCCGGTCCTCACCGAAAGCAACGGGCTCGCGCGGCGAATCAACAGCTAGGCGCACGTCAGTGTGCACAGTCTTCAGCCCTACCAATTCCCCACCCTTGGAGATTACCGCCGCTTTCAAGATTTGAAACACCAGATGTCGGACAATAGCTGCAAATGTAGCACGCCCTACGCGAATAAATAACAAAATACAACCAGAAAGTGCTAAAAGGCGGCTGTCGGGCGGGCCGTAAACGTAAAATCCGGACGCTGCAACAAAGCAGCGTCCGGTCAATCCGTGCCGTTTATTCAGCGGCGCTCGGCTACATCACGCTATAGCGGGCGCTCTGGACGTCTGGCGAGCTTCGGAAAGTTCGAAACGGTCAAGGTCCATGACCTTTGTCCAGGCCGCGACGAAATCCCTGATGAATTTCTGCTGCCCATCGCTGCAGGCGTAGACCTCAGCAAGGGCACGCAGCTGGGAGTTCGAGCCAAAGACGAGATCTACCCGCGTACCCGTCCACCTGACCTTGCCCGTTTTGCGGTCGCAGCCTTCATAGCGGCCGTCAGAGGCTGGCTTCCACTCGATGGCCATGTCCAGGAGGTTGACGAAGAAATCGTTCGTCAGCGTGCCCGGCCGGTCGGTGAAGACACCGTATTTCGTCTGCTTGTGCGTAGCTTCCAGCACCCGGAGGCCGCCAACCAGCACCGTCATCTCCGGTGCATTGAGAGTCAGCAGCTGGGCTCTGTCGAGAAGCATCTCTTCCGGCGCCCATTCAATCGCCTTGCGGATATAGTTGCGGAAGCCATCACCGGTCGGCTCAAGTGGCGCAAAGGAGTCAGCATCCGTTTTCTCCTGCGTCGTATCCGTGCGCCCCGGTGTGAACGGGACCTTGATGTCATGCCCGCTTTTCCTTGCAGCGTCCTCGATGGCTGCGCAGCCGCCGAGAACGATGAGGTCTGCCAGCGATACCTTCTTGCCGCCGGACTGGGCAGAGTTGAAGGCCTTCTGGATGCCTTCAAGCTTGCCGAGAACCTTGGCCAGAGTGTCCGGTTCGTTGACGTCCCAGTCCTTCTGGGGAGCGAGACGGATGCGCGCACCGTTGGCGCCGCCGCGCTTGTCGCTGTCGCGATAGGTCGAGGCTGACGCCCAGGCCGTCTTGACGAGTTCTGCGGTTGACAGGCCTGAAGCCAGGATCTGTGATTTGAGGTCGGCGATTTCCTTGTCGCCGATCAGTTCGTGATCAACGGCCGGGACGGGATCCTGCCAGATCAGCTCTTCCTTCGGAACGAGCGGCCCGAGATAGCGCGCGATCGGCCCCATGTCCCGGTGGGTCAGCTTGAACCAGGCGCGCGCAAATGCATCCGCGAACTCATCCGGGTTCTTGTGGAAGTGCCGCGAAATCTTCTCATAGGCCGGGTCCATGCGCATCGCCATGTCCGCTGTCGTCATCATGATTCTTTCGGCCGCAGCGCGATCATGCGCGCCCGGCGCATGATCCTTTTCCGCCAGATCCTTGGGTGACCACTGCCAGGCCCCACCGGGGCCTTTGATGAGCTCCCACTCATAGCCGAATAGGACATCAAAGTAGGAATTGTCCCATTTGATTGGGGTAGGGGTCCATGGGCCTTCGATACCGGACGTGATCGTGTCTTTGCCCTTGCCGGTAGCATGCGTGCTGATCCAGCCCAGCCCCTGGGCTTCCAGCGGAGCGGCTTCAGGTTCGCGCCCGACCTTTGCGGCATCGCCTGCGCCATGGGCCTTGCCGAAGGTGTGGCCGCCGGCGGTGAGGGCGACCGTTTCATAATCGTTCATGGCCATACGGGCGAAGGTCTCGCGGATATCGCGGGCGGAGGCGAGCGGATCGGGCTTACCGTTCGGGCCTTCAGGATTGACGTAGATCAGTCCCATCTGCACCGCGCCTAGCGGGTTCTGGAGTTCGCGGTCGCCGGAATAGCGTTCATCGCCGAGCCATTCCGTCTCCGGTCCCCAGTAAATATCGCCTTCAGGTTCCCACACATCAGCGCGGCCGCCAGCGAAGCCGAAGGTCTTGAAGCCCATCGACTCCAGCGCGACATTGCCCGTCAGGATCATCAGATCCGCCCATGACAGGTTGCGTCCATACTTCTGCTTGATCGGCCAGAGCAGCCGCCTTGCCTTATCCAGATTGGCGTTATCCGGCCAGCTGTTCAGCGGGCCGAAGCGCAGCGTGCCTGAAGCGGCGCCGCCGCGACCGTCGGCGATGCGGTAAGTGCCGGCACTGTGCCAGGCCATGCGGATGAAGAACGGGCCATAATGGCCATAGTCTGCCGGCCACCAGTCCTGGGAATCTGTCATCAGGGCATGCAGGTCCGCGATTACGGCATCGAGATCGAGTGCCTTGAAGGCCTCGGCATAATCGAAGCCGGGATCCATGGGATCAGGCGTGCGGCCATGCTGATGCAGCATCTTCATGTTCAGCTGGTTGGGCCACCAGGTCGCATTGTTATAAGCGCCTGCGGCAGTGTGCATACGCGTGGCGCCCGTCATCGGGCATTTTGCTTCAGTCGACATGCTGATCCTCCTCGTAATCGCAGCTTAAATTTTCACTGGCGACACCATACCGCTCTTGCATTGATAGAGATAATTGAAATTGAGCTAGCGACCCATAGAGGCTGCCTTTGTGTCAGCGACAGCCTGCGACGTCAGCTGCTGGCTGGTGCGGATGAGAGGACTCGAACCTCCACACCTTGCGGCGCTGGAACCTAAATCCAGTGCGTCTACCAATTCCGCCACATCCGCATAGGAGGCTTATTAGGCGATCGCCTCTGGCGCTGCAACGCCAGCTGCATGGAGGGTGAGGTTGCTTCGTGGACAGTGCCGGGGCCGTATGACATACACCTCAGCTTGACATTTGCCCAAAGCCGGTGTGTGGGCGCGCACTGCACGCCTTGAGCACAGCCATGCTTTAACAGCCAGACAGAAGAGAAACATATCCGATGGAAGTCACCCTGACCAAGGCAGATGGCCTCAGCAGGACGTTTGCGATCAAGGTGCCTGCGAGCGAATTGCAGGCTCGTCTTGACCAGCGGATTGAAGAGATCCGCCCGCAAATGCGTCTCAAGGGTTTCCGCCCCGGCAAAGTGCCTGCAGCGCATGTCCGGCGGATGTATGGCCGTGACCTCATGGGTGAGCTGATTGACAAGCTGGTGACGGAAACCAACCAGCAGGCCCTCCAGACGAATGAGCTGCGCCCTGCCGGACAGCCGCACGTTCATATGGAAGCCGATATCGACAAGGTCGTGCAGGGCGAGGCAGACCTCGCCTATCACATGCATGTTGATGTCATGCCGGAATTCACCCCCGTCGATGTTTCCGGCCTGACCATTACACGCCCGGTCTCCGAGGTTACGGACGAGGAAACTGACGCGGCCCTGGCAAGGCTGGCCGAGCAGAACACCAAATATGAACCCCGCGATGCCGGCGATGCCGCCGTGGATGGCGATGCGGTTGTCGTTGACTTCACCGGCAAGATTGATGGTAAGCCGTTTGACGGCGGCGCCGCCGAGCAGCAGGCCATCGTCCTCGGTTCCGGCCGTTTCATCCCGGGATTTGAGGAGCAATTGTCCGGGGTGAAGGCCGGGGACGAAAAAGCATTGAATGTCACGTTCCCTGAAGATTACCCGTCAGAGAGCCTGGCTGGCAAAGCTGCAGTCTTCGACGTCAGGGTCCACGAAGTTCGCGCGCCGGAATCGCCGGCGATGGATGACGCGTTCGCCAAGGCGCTTGGTCTTGAAAGCTTCGAGCAGCTCCGGGAACTCGTAAAGCAGCAGCTTGAAGGCGAGTTGAGCGCGGCGTCACGCGCGAAGGCAAAGCGCGACCTTCTCGACAAACTCGATGCCGCACATGATTTCGAACTGCCACAAGGCATGGTCGAGCAGGAGTTTGACCAGATCTGGCAGCAATTTCAGCGCGAAATGGATGCCGGCCGGGTATCTGATGCCGAGAAGGCGAAGCCGGAGGAGGCCCTGCGGGAGGAATATCACCTGATCGCCCAGAGACGTGTCCGGCTTGGGCTCGTACTGGCTGAAATCGGGCGAATAAACGATATACGGATTTCAGAGCAGGAAGTGCAGCAGGCACTGATCCGTGAGGCGCGACAGTATCCGGGGCAGGAGCGGGAAGTGGTTGAATTCTTCCAGCGCACCCCTGCCGCGATGGCGCAGCTGCGCGCGCCCATCTACGAGGACAAGGTCGTCGATCACATTTTCTCTGTCGCGACCGTAGAGGACAAGCCCGTCTCCCGTGAAGAACTCATGCAGGACGACGAGGAATAGTCCCGAACCCTCCTGAAAGCACAGCCTGTCGTTGAATTGGGGCCCGGCGCTTGCGCAGGGCCCATTTCATTTTGGGGTTATATCCACGCGCGGCTTGGTAAACTGCGCGTTAACCGCGATAGCTGATGGTGAGGAAGGATTCGCTGCAGGGATAGACTTTTCCATGACCGTCCAGTCCATCAGGCCGCAACTGACGAACGAAGACATCCATCGCCTGATGAAAGGCGAAACACCGGAGCAGCGCGCCTCGGTAGCCCACAGGCTCTGCCGCAGGATTGCCCTGGATGTGCTCAGTGACCGCGAGAAGGCCTTTGCGACGGAGATCATGGCAATCCTTGCCGCGGATGCGGCAGATCTCGTGCGCCGCACCCTCTCTGTCACCCTGCGGAACTCCCCGGTATTGCCACGCGAAATTGCCCTGAAGCTTGCGCACGACATCGAGAGCGTTGCCCTTCCCCTGCTTGAGGAGTCCCCTGTCTTCACTGAGGAAGACCTTGTGGAGCTGGTCCTTTCGGTAACGGCAGCCAAGCAGGCGGCAATTGCCAGCCGGGAGTCTCTTTCGGTAACACTGACGGAAGTCATTTCCGAGCACGGATCTTTAGAGGCGGTAAGGGCGCTCGCCGCGAACAATGGCGCAGAATGGAGCGACAAGGCGTTTGAGGATTCCCTTGGCCGGTTCGGCACTGACGAGATCCTGCAGTCCGGCCTGATCCATCGCGACTTTATTCCCTCCCACATCGCCGAGAAGATGGTGTCCTTGGTCTCGGGACAACTCTTTGACCTGCTGGTCAACAAGCACGAGCTGCCCGCGCAGCTGGCGATTGACCTGGCGTCCGGCGCGCGGGAACGCGCAACGGTTGACCTCGTCGAACAGGCCGGAAGGAGTCATGATCTTCCACGCTTCGTATCCCAGCTCAACCTGAACGGCAGGCTGACACACTCGCTTATCATGCGCGCGCTCTGTTGCGGACAGATGCCGTTTGTCGAGCATGCGCTTGCGGAACTCTCGGGCGTGCCGCATCAGCGCGTCTGGCTCATGATCCATGATGCCGGCCCGCTCGGGCTGGAAGCCGTGTTCGACCGCGCCGGGTTTCCCCGCAAGTTGCTGCCAGCCTTCAAGGCTGCTGTTACTGTCTACCATGAAACGTCATTTGACGGCGGAGCCAATGACCGCGCGCGATTCCGTGCACGGATGATTGAGCGCATCCTCACGCAGTTTCAGGCTATTCCAAAGGATGACCTGGATTATCTGCTCGAAAAACTCGACTATTATTCCGTCATGGCCGCAAAAGAAGCAAAGGCTGAGGCGACGGACGCCGCCTGAATCCGTCAGGCGTCCGCACGCGGCGCAAGGGCCGCCGCAATCCCCATATCCTGAAGGGCGCCGCTGTCACGCCAGCGTGCATGCGTAGCCGCAACAAGTATGCCGGCTGCCGAGGCTGCATCGACCATATCGGCAAGATGCTCGCAGTCGTTGAGCCTACGCGAATCCACCAGGATCGTGTCTACCGCCAACCGCAGGCTAGCGGGCAGGGGAGCCTGCCAGCTTTTCTGCATGTCCACACCGACCCGGAAGCCATGCCGCCGGAGCCCGAGGAGGGCTGCCGCGGCAGCCTCGAAATCGGATGCAAGGGCGGCGTCGGTAAACATCAGGCAAAATTCCTGGGGGCACAGGATCGTGCGCCCGACGCTGGCTGCGCAGGCCAGCGCGGTATTCGAATCGGTCAGGGCGGCAGCCGGCGCCTGTATCAGTATCGGGCGCGATGTTTCCTCTGAGGCAACAATGGCACTTGCGACACGCTCGACATGCTGTGCCAGCCAGAGGGCGGCGGAGAGCGTGGGATGGTTATCATTGGCTGCGCCAAAGGCTGGGCGGTCATCATAGGCCCAGGCCTGCTCGGCCAGGCAGCCCAGAAGGTCCCCGGCGCCAAGGTGAACGAGGGGCCGGAAACGTACGACCTTGCCCTTCAAGGCTGGCCGGAAATCGCGGGCGGTAAATCCTGTCATCGCTATTCACTCGCTTCACCAGAGACTATCTTGCCTTCCCTAGCGGCCGGGCCTGAAGATGACGCGCAATGCAGGCCGCCAATTTCATGGAAATTTTATGGGTGACGCCGTGAAAGAGAATAACCCTCCCGCGCCCCCGCGCCTGTCAGCCACATTGCTGCTTATTCGCGATGGTGCGGCGCGCCCGGAAGTGCTGATGGTGAAGCGCCATTATGAGATCGATTTTGCGGCGGGTGCTTATGTGTTTCCGGGTGGCAAGGCCACCGAGGATGATGCGGCACCGGTATGGCCTGAATTCACGGATGGGGCTTTCAATGACGCGGATAGGACTGCGCGGATCGCCGGCGTGCGCGAAGTGTTCGAAGAAACCGGGCTCCTGCTTGCGCGGCCCACATCCGAGCGCGGCCCGGGGAGTCCGCTCGCCCCGGCGAACCTTACAGCCCCTCTCGCCGTTCACCGGCAAGCCGTCGACAAAGGGGAGGCCAGCTTCCTCGATTTGATCAGAGCGCACGACCTTGTTCTTGCGCTCGACATGCTGGTGCATTTCGGCCACTGGATCACGCCGGTCATCATGCCAAAGCGGTTTGATACCCAGTTCTACCTTGCCGCCGCCCCCCCGGACCAGATGGCCAGGCATGACGGGCGGGAGACAACCGATACTGTTTGGATAGAGGCAGAGCGCGCGCTTGAACTCGAGCGGACAGGGCAAGCGACAATTATCTTTCCGACGCGCATGAACCTGGTGAAACTCGCCCGCGCAGCATCGGTTGCCGATGCCTATCAGCGCTTCACGCAGGAAACGGTCGTTAGTGTGCTGCCCGAACCTTCACGTACGGAAGCGGGAGAGCCGTGCCTGCTTATCCCCGAAGCCGCAGGCTATGGTCAGACGATGGAACTGCTGTCCAAAATCAAGGTCTAATGCTCTGCGGCGTTCTGCGCCACACGCTGCTCGAGAGCCTCGCAGATGGCATCAGCCATTGCGCTGCCCGAGGCATTTTCAGGCCCCCCAGCGAGAATTGCGCGGCAAGCTTCGATGTGAAGGTTGATGAGGCCGTGGTTCTCGCCGGGCGGTGTGGCTGTCAGCAGGGCGCAAAGCGAGCCGCAAAGGCGCCCAATGGCGCTGTAGCCATATGAACCGGCTGCACCATGAATATTGTGGGCGCAGGTATAAACGGCTCGATACGTTTCGGCGGAGGCATTCTCTTCCTGCACCTCAGCCCACGCGGCCCGCAATTTTTCCAGATCGGCGCGCATCCAGCCTTCGAACTGGAGCGTCAGAGCATCAATTGCGGCTTCGGCCTGTTCGCCCATGGCTTCAGGCGCTGCCTCTGGCATGTCGAGTAGTTCTTCGTCAGCTGGTGCAGACTTTATCGCCCGGCTGATGTCTATGACCACCGGCGGCTTGTCGGCCGCTGAACGGTTACGCCCAAGGGGTGTATTCTTAAGAAGCCTTGCCAGCATCGGGTCTCTCCGTTCTTGCGCAAGGACCATTAGCTACAAAGATTTAATATTCGGCTGACAGGCCAGCCCAAATTAACCTCAATAGGCGAATTGCTCCATCAGGATACGCTCTTCAAGCGCACGGCCCGGATCAAAGAGCAATGTCAGGGTCTTGTCGTGATCTACGCTGACGGCGACGCTTACGATGTTTCGCACTTCCTGGTTATCTGCAGAGGCGGCTACAGGGCGGCGTTCCGGAGCGTGCACCCGGATCTCCACCCCGGCATCATGCCGAAGGAGAGCCCCGCGCCAGCGCCGGGGACGAAAGGCACTCACAGGCGTCAGCGCCAGAAGGTTGGCGCCAATCGGCAGGATCGGCCCATGGGCGGACAGGTTGTAGGCGGTCGAGCCGGCAGGCGTGGCCACCATGATTCCATCACACACAAGCTGCTCGATGCGCACGCGGTCATCAACCAGGATTTCCAGCCTTGCCGATTGCGCCGTCTGCCTGAGCAGTGAAACCTCGTTAATCGCGAATCCGCGATGCTGCTCCCCGGTGATGTCCGTGGCGAGCATTGTCAGCGGGTTGAGACGGGCCGTCTCGGCAGCAGCAATCCGTTCCGGCAGGTTTTCGAGGGCGTACTCGTTCATCAGGAACCCAACTGTCCCCAGATTCATTCCGTAGACCGGCTTGCCGTCATCGAACCGGCGCCGGAGCGTGTCGAGCACGGCGCCATCCCCCCCCAGCGCGACGATGACATCAGCCTCTTCCTCGGAAAAGTTACCATACCTTGCCCCTAGCGCTGGCAAGGCAGCCCGGGCTTCCGGCCGTTTCGATGCAAAAAAGGCGATACGCGATGGCGTCATTGCGGTGCATCTGCCGGCGCTTCGCCGGGCCGGTCAAGCATGGCGCCAGAACAGAGGACGGGCATTCACAAGCACAACTGGCATTGTACGGGCTTTCGCGGTAAATTCGGGAAAACGCAAGGGAAGAGAGATATGGCCGAGGGAAGTTCAGCAATCGACATGCGCCAGACCGTTGGTGAAGAGGAGTGGAAAGCCCGTGTTGACCTTGCCGCGATGTATCGCCTGACGGCGTTGCACGGCTGGGACGACCTCATCTTCACCCACATCTCGCACCGGGTTCCCGGCCCTGAGCATCACTTCCTGATCAATCCCTATGGAATGCTCTTCGAGGAGATAACGGCCTCATCACTGGTCAAGGTCGACCTTGAAGGCAACATCGTCCAGGAAACGGAGCAGTACATCAATCCCGCCGGATTCACGATCCATTCGGCCGTGCATGCGGCGCGTGACGATGCCAATGTGGTCATGCACCTGCATACCGATGACGGTGTGGCTGTGTCCTGCCAGAAGGAGGGGCTGATGCCGCTCAGCCAGACGGCCATGATCGCCCGGCATGATCTTGCCTATCACGATTACGAAGGCATTGCGCTCGACCTCGGGGAGCGCGAAAGACTGGTAGCGGATCTGGGCAGTAAAAACGCAATGCTCCTCTACAATCATGGCACGCTGACTGTCGGCGGGACGGCCGCCGAAGCGTTTACCCGGATGTTTTTCCTTGAGCGGGCCTGTAGCATGCAGGTTAGGGCACTCTCTGCGGGCCGCGACGGCGTGATCGTTGCCCCGGAAGCAGTGCAGGAGGTGGTGCGAGGGCAGTCAAACCCGCAAGGGGCCAGCATCCTGGCCAACCGGCTGGTCTGGCCGGCGCTGCTGCGCAAGCTCGACCGGGACATGCCCGGTTATGCCGCATAGGTAAAACTCCGGATCGGCCATAAATACACGCCGATTTAACACAGCGGCACCGCTTCCAAGCGGCCAATGCCTTGCCGTAAGAACGAACCGGATGCCACCATGCGACACCTGCAGGCCTTTGAAGATGCCTTGAACACCATAAGGGGCGAGGGACGCTACAGGGTCTTTATCGACCTCCACCGCCATCGCGGAAAGTTTCCACGCGCTACGGCGCGTTTCGAGACCGGCGAGCGAGAAGTCCTGATCTGGTGTTCCAATGATTATCTGGCGATGGGGCAGGACGATGATGTTCTTGCAGCCATGCATGAGGCCATCGACCGATTCGGTGCAGGTTCCGGAGGCACCCGCAACATTTCCGGAACCACACGCTACCATGTGGACCTCGAGCGCGAACTCGCCAGCCTGCACCGCAAGGAGGCGGCGCTTCTGTTCACGTCCGGCTACGTCTCCAATGAGGCGACATTATCTACACTGGGCCGGATCCTGCCGGGGCTGATCATCTATTCCGACGCGCTCAATCATGCCTCCATGATTGAAGGCATCCGCCGCTCGGGAGCAGAACGACGCATCTTCCGCCACAATGATGTAGACCATCTCAAGGCCCTACTCGAACTGGATGAGCCAGAACGTCCCAAGCTGATCGCTTTCGAGAGCGTCTATTCCATGGATGGCGATTTCGGTCGGATCAAGGAGATCTGCAGTCTCGCCAGGCAGTTTGACGCCTTGACCTATCTGGACGAGGTTCATGCTGTGGGCCTGTATGGCGACAATGGCGCCGGCGTGGCCGAGATGCTGGGCCTTGCCGGTGAGATCGATATCGTCGAGGGCACCCTTGGCAAGGCCTATGGCGTAATGGGGGGCTATATCGCCAGCCATGAAGCGGTCGTGGACTCCATCCGTTCGATGGCGTCGGGCTTCATCTTCACGACATCGACATGCCCTGTCATGGCTGCCGGCGCCCTGGCCAGTGTCTCTAAACTGCGGACCGAGTCAGGGCGGCGCCTGCGTGCTGTGCATCAGGCCAAGGCCGCGCAGCTTAAACAGAAATTCCGTGATGCGGGGCTGCCCGTCATGGACTCACCCTCCCACATCGTACCCCTGCTTGTCGGCGATCCGGAGCGATGCAAGGCCTTGTCCGACACGCTGCTGTTCGATTTCGGAATCTACGTGCAGCCGATCAATTATCCCACCGTGCCACGCGGAACGGAGCGCTTACGGTTCACACCCAGCCCGGTGCATGACGAGGCCATGATGGACGAGCTGGTCGCTGCGATCCTTGCCGTCTGGAAACAGTTAGGACTGGACCGGGCGGCTTGAGGGCGCTGGCTGTCCTGGCATCAGGACTTGCCTTTCCGTCCCAATCCGATCTGCTTTGCATGGCGCGAGCGAAGCTTGGCATAGGCCGGCGCGACCATGGGATAGTCTGCCGGCAGGTTCCATTTGGCCCGGTATTCTTCCGGCGACATGTCGTATCGCGTTCTCAGATAGCGCTTCAGCATCTTCAGCTTGCGGCCATCCTCGAGGCAGATAAGGAATTCAGGTGTAATCGACTTGGAGATCGGAACGGCCGGCTCTGGCTGCTCCACAAGCTCGTCCTCTGTATCCAGCAATTCGGCAAGGGTCGCATGCACGGATCGTATCAGGTCCGGCAGAGCCGAGGCCTGGACTGAATTCTTGGAGACATAGGACTTCACAATCTCGACCGTCATGTCGAGGATTTCCGACTCACCACCATCGATCATTTTTTGCGCCCACCAACCACCGCAATATAATAGTTATGCTCTTATATTCTTCAGTTGTGCAAGACGATAAGCGGCGTCGCGCCGAATATATTGATAAATACTATAAAAACTGATCACCCGACTACCATTCAAGTTGAATTGGCGGCATGTGGCGACCAGTTGCCCTGTCGTCCGGCGCATCCTAAACACACACCCGAACAGACGGAGATCACCCATGGCGGACACTGTGGCTGCTGCGCCGGATCAGAACATTGATTTCTTTTCCCGGCCGCTGGCCGAAAGCGATCCTGATATCGCAGAGGCCATCGCAAAGGAGAGCCGCCGGCAGCAGGAGCAAATCGAGCTGATCGCGTCGGAAAACATTGTGTCCGGCGCCGTTCTCGAGGCGCAGGGCTCCTTGCTGACCAACAAGTATGCCGAAGGATATCCTGCCCGGCGTTATTATGGCGGCTGCGAGTTCGTCGATATCGCCGAAACGATCGCTATCGAGCGGGCAAAAGCCCTTTTTTCGGCTGGGTACGCCAACGTTCAGCCCCACTCCGGAAGCCAGGCGAATCAGGCTGTGTTCCAGGCTTTGCTCAAACCCGGCGATACGATCCTGGGCATGAGCCTTGATGCTGGCGGGCACCTCACCCATGGCGCCAGGCCCAACCAGTCTGGAAAATGGTTCAACGCCGTTCAATATGGCGTCCGTGCCGATGATCACCTGATCGATTTTGAAGAAGTGTCCCGGCTGGCCAAGGCACACCGGCCGAAACTCATCATCGCCGGAGGCTCGGCCTATCCCCGTATCATCGACTTCCGGAAGTTTCGGGAAATTGCCGATGCGTATGAAGCCTACCTGCTGGTCGACATGGCGCATTTTGCCGGGCTTGTCGCGGGGGGCGTCCATCCTAACCCGCTAGATCATGCCCATGTTGCTACAACGACAACCCACAAAACGCTGCGAGGGCCGCGAGGCGGCATGATCCTGACCCATGACGAATCGCTTGCGAAGAAATTCAACTCGGCCATCTTTCCGGGTATCCAGGGCGGCCCGCTGATGCACGTCATCGCCGCAAAGGCCGTGGCCTTCGGTGAGGCGCTACAGCCCGGTTTCAGGGACTATGCAAAACAGGTCGTTGCCAACGCGCAGGCCATGGCGGCGGCCTGCAAGGCGGGCGGCCTCGATGTCGTGTCCGGCGGGACGGACACGCATCTGGCTCTGATTGACCTGCGCCCGAAAGGCGTTACCGGGCGGGATGCAGAAGCAGCCCTCGAGAGGGCTTTCATCACCTGCAACAAGAATGGCGTTCCGTTCGACCCTCAGCCGCCTGCGGTAACAAGCGGCATTCGAGTCGGCTCGCCCGCCGGAACGACACGTGGCTTTGGCGAGCCCGAATTCCGTCAGATAGGGCAGTGGATAAGCGAGATCGTCTCGGCGCTTGCCGATCAGTCCTATGCGCAAGCCGAGGAGCGCATTCGAAGCGAGGTGCGGGAGCTGACCCGGCAATTCCCGATCTATGGCGGGCCAGGAGCCTGATATCCTTTGCGATGCCCATTTTGCGGTTCTGAGAATACATCGGTCAAGGACAGCCGGTCGGCGGAGGATGATACCGCTGTCAGGCGCCGCCGGGTATGCGAGAATTGCGGGGCGAGGTTCACGACATTCGAGAGGGTGCAGCTCCGCGAGATCATCGTCATCAAGCGCGACGGCAAGCGGACGTTGTTCGACCGGGAAAAGCTGCAGCGTTCGATCATGATCGCGTTGCGCAAGCGGCCTGTCGATCGGGACCGTATCGATCAGATGGTGTCGGGCATCGTCCGCAAACTCGAAAGTGGCGGAGAGGCCGAAATCCACTCTGCGGAAGTCGGTGAACTGGTCATGGAAGCGCTGAGGCTGGTCGATCCTGTCGGCTATGTCCGTTATGCGAGCGTCTACAGGGACTTCAAGGATCCGAGCGATTTTGCACAATTCATCGAGAAGGCGGCCCTCGAGGAGGATCCGCCATCACCATGAGCGGTGTACGTGTCACTCTCAAGCTTGCAACATCACTCGATGGCCGCATCGCGCTGGCGGACGGGACCAGCCAGTGGATCACCAACAGTGACTCCCGTGCCCGGGCCCATCAGTTGCGGGCAGACCATGACGGTGTGCTGGTCGGGATTGGCACGATCATCGCCGACGATCCCCTGCTGACAGCCCGGACAGTGCCTTTGCCTCAACGCCAGCCGGTACGGCTCGTAGCGGATTCGCATGGCCGGACTCCCCTGAATTCCCGGCTTGTACAGTCAATATCGATGGGGCCGGTCGCTGTCGTCACCGCCGGGCAGGACAATGCTGCGCTGTCAGCGGCAGGTGTGTCGGTCTGGCGGTGCGGAAACGGCATTCGCGTTGACGCACGCGAGTTGCTGCGCCGCGCAGAGGCCGAAGGCATCGCCTCCATCCTGGTCGAGGGCGGGGGAACACTGGCGGCGAGCTTTGTCCGGGCAGGCCTCGTCGATGAACTCGCCTGGTTCCGCGCCCCAATCCTGATTGGCGGGGATGGGCTTCCGGCCCTCGGAGGGCTGGGACTTGGTGACCTTGCAGCCGCGTCACGCTGGCGCCCTGTCGCAACGGAACGGATTGGGGACGATCTTCTCGAGACTTATGTTCGATACGAGCATTAAGCGGCACCAGGAAACCCTCATGTTTACAGGTCTTGTTTCTGATGTCGGCCATGTGCGCCGCGTCGAAGACCGCAGCGGCCTCAGGCGGTTGGAAATCGAAAGTGGCTACCCGCTCGACCAGATCGCGCTCGGCGCCTCGATCCTTCACTCGGGCGTCTGCCTGACGGTCGTCGATCGGGGGCAGGGGGTACGGGGGGGCTGGTTTGCTGTCGAAGCCGTGCCTGAAACCCTGTCGAGAACGGTGATCGGCGAGTGGCGGGAGGGCACGCGCGTAAACCTCGAACAAAGCCTGCGGCTGGGTGATGAACTCGGGGGGCATTTCGTGTTCGGCCATGTGGACGGTCTCGGTGAAATCGTGTCGATAGAGCCCGAGGGGCAAAGCTGGCGGGTAACGATCCGGCCGCCGCCGGACATCGCGCGTTTCTTTGCCACCAAAGGGTCTGCAGCTGTTGACGGCGTATCACTCACGGTTGCCGCTGCCTTGCCCAATGGTGACTTCCAGGTCGCGGTTATTCCGCATACGTGGGATGTCACGACGATGCACCAGCTCAAGCCGGGCGACAGGGTCAATCTGGAAATCGACATGCTGGCGCGCTACGTCGCCCGCCTCATAGGCAGTGACACGCCACAGGAAAACGACAGGCGATGAACAAGGACATCCATCCCGCTATCTCCTCCATCGAGGACATCATCGAGGATGCCCGAAACGGGCGGATGTTCATCCTCGTTGACGCGGAAGACCGGGAAAATGAAGGAGACCTTGTCATACCGGCAAGTTTCGCAACCCCGGAAGCAGTCAACTTCATGGCCAAGCATGGGCGCGGCCTCATCTGTCTCGCGATGACGCAGGAGCGTGCGCACGAGCTGAGGCTCGATATGATGACGCGCAACAATCGCGAGTCGATGAGCACGGCTTTCACTGTGTCCATCGAGGCAAAGGAAGGTGTGACGACCGGCATATCCGCACATGACAGAGCACGCACGATCTCTGTGGCCATCGATCCCACCAAGGATCATGACGACATCGTCACCCCGGGCCATGTCTTTCCGCTGATTGCCAAGGAGGGCGGCTCGCTCGTCAGGGCTGGGCATACAGAAGCCGCTGTCGACATAGCACGCATGGCGGGCCTTCATCCGAGTGGCGTGATCTGCGAGATAATGAATGATGACGGCACGATGGCCCGGCTGCCCGAACTCATCGCCTTCGCGCAGTTTCACAACCTGCACATCGGCACAATCGCCGACCTGATCGCCTGGCGCCGGGAGCACGACCACTTTCTTGAACGGCGTGTGGAAGCCCCGCTGCAAAGCCATTATGGTGACGGTTTCCGGACCATTGTGTTCCGCAGCAGCATTGACCGGACCGAACACATCGCTCTCGTCAAGGGAACGATTGCACCGGATAGTGTGACGCTCGTGCGGGTTCACCGGACAGATCTGTTTGCGGACGTACTTGGCGAACGGGGCACACGCTATGGGCTGGTGCGCCGGACGATGGAGCTGATGTCGCAAAGCGCCGAACCAGGGGTCATTGTGTTCCTGCACACATTCCGTCCCGACATCTTTGCCGAACGTCTGGGCGTCAAGCCCGCCAGCCCCTCCGACCCCCAGCGACCGTTGCGGGAATATGGTATCGGCGCAGAGATCCTGCGTCAGCTCGGGGTGCGCCGGATGATCTATCTCTCGGATACGCGGCCGACACGGGTTGCCGGACTTGACGGATATGGCCTGAGCATAGAGGGCTGGCGCGGCCTGACTGAGGAGACTGGAACAGATGGCTGACCGGGTGCTGATCGCGATCTCTCGCTATTACAAGCATATAAGTGACGAACTGGAAGCCGGAGCGCTGGAAGTGCTTGAGGCTGCCGGAGCCAAGGTATCAGTAATGGAAGTACCGGGAGCCTTCGAGTTGCCCGGCCTCATTGCCATGGCAGCCGATTCCGGCCGCTTTGATGGTGCCGTTGCACTGGGCTGCGTGATACGGGGCGAGACAACCCATTATGACTATGTCTGCGGCGAAAGTGCGCGTGGATTGATGGAGCTCATCGTCAGCCGGCGCCAGGCCATCGGCTATGGCATCCTGACGGTCGAGAATGAGGCGCAGGCGATTGCCCGGGCGGATCGGAAGCAGAAGAACAAGGGGGCGGAAGCGGCCCATGCCTGTCTGGCCATGATAAAGTTCCGAAAGGACCTTATCCGGTGAACGCGTCGCAGGCTCCATACGACGTTATCCGCGCCCGCCGGGCTGGCGCACGCCTGGCGGCCGTTCAGGCTCTTTATGAAATGGATCAGACGGGGAAATCAGCCAAGGCGACCATATTCGAGTTCATGAACGACAGGCTGGGCCTGGGCCCGGAGGGCGAACCCGTAGAAGAAGCGGACCCTGATCTCTTCAAGTCAGTCGTCAACGCAGTCGTTACGCATCAGGCTGCCATCGATCAGGCCATTCTGGGCCGGCTCGCAGAGGGCTGGCGTCTGACCCGGCTCGACGCAACCATGCGGGCCCTGCTGAGAGCCGCGGGCGCGGAATTCATGGCTCATCCCGAGCTTCCTGATGCCATCATTCTGGATGAGTATGTCTCATTGGCGCACGATTTTTTTGACGACACCGACGCCCGTTTTGCCAACGCCCTTCTTGAGAATATCGGCCGTGACATCCGTGGCAGGGCTGGCGGACCTGCCTAGCCAACAGACCGGGCCCAGTTCCGAACATCCTCCGTATACAGCTGAGGTTCTTCCATCGCCGCAAAATGTCCTCCGCGCGGCATATCTTGCCAGTAGGTGATATTGTAAACGCGGTCACACCAGCTGCGTGGTGGCGCTGTGTAGATATCCTCACCCGGATAGTTCGCAAATCCGGTTGGCGTCAGGCAGCGCTGGCCGGCCGGAAGCGCGACGCCACCCTCCTGCCAGAGAGCGTTGTAATACCAGATGCTGCTGGCGATTGCATCATTGACGAGGTAGATCATGACATTTGTCAGAAGCTGGTCGCGCGTGTAAACTTCGAACAGGCCGCGTTGGCCGAGGTCAGACCATCCGTGGAATTTTTCGAGTATCCATGCCGCCGTTCCCATGGGGGAATCCATCAGGGCCATGGCCAGGGTTTGCGGCTTGGTGGACTGCTGAAAGAAGTAGGCGCCTTCCGCCTGCATGCGCGCCTGTGCATGTTGTAGCCACGCCGCTTCTTCATCCGTCTGCGGTACGGATGGCGTCGGCCGGAATCCGATCATGTTGAGATGGATCGCCCGGCAGCCTCCCTGGCCATCAGGAACACCGTGGTTGAGCCCAAGCCAGGATGTGACGAGCCCGCCCCAGTCGCCGCCCTGTGCGAGATAGGTCGTGTAACCTAGGACATCCCGCATCAGCGTGTCCCAGAGCGCCGCCGTCGCCCGCTGGCCAATAGGGGAAGCGGGCTTGCCGGAAAAGGCGTAACCGGGCAGGGACGGGATCACGAGGTCGAACGCATCCTCCGCCATTCCTCCGTGTTCGGATGGGAAAGCCAGTGGGCCGATGGCCTGCCAGAACTCGTAGAAGCTGCCGGGCCAGCCATGCGTAATGAGTAGCGGGCGCGTGCCCTTCGCCTCACCGACGACATGCACGAAGTGAATCTCGAGACCCTCGATCTCGGCCTTGAAGTGGGGAAAGCGGTTGAGATCGCTCTCGGCGGCACGCCAATCATAGGATTCGAGCCAATAGGCCTGAATATCCTTCATCACGGGAGTCGACATCCCATAAGAAAAACCCTGCTCATTCGCCGGAGCGGGAAACCATTGATAGCCCTCCACCCGCGCGCGGATCGCGTCGAGCTTCGCTTGAGGGACATGGATTGTGTAGGGTGTCATCCGCGTCATCATCAGGAACCCCTAGGGGCGGGCCGGGACTTGCTCGCCGCGCTGACACGCCCTCAGACCGAAAAGCTCGTTCCGCAGCCGCAGGCAGCGGTTGCATTCGGGTTGCGGATCCTGAAAGCGGCCCCGATCAGTTCAGTCGAGAAGTCGATCTCGGCACCAGCAAGAAACTCCAGGCTCATCGGATCAATGATAACCTTGGCGCCGTCTCGTTCCACCACCAGATCATCCGCATTCGATGATTGAGAAAGATCAAACTTGTAAGAGAAACCCGAGCACCCGCCGCCTTCAACGGAAACACGCAGATATGCAGCATCCGCGTGATTCCGGAGAATCGCATTAATCCGCTTCGCAGCAGCCTCGGTCAGCCCAACAGGTCGTTCAAATGCTTCGGTCATGAGCCTTATCTAGGGATAATCCTTCGGATGGAAAAGAGAGCGATATTCGCAAGCCGCCACGAGGACAGCCGGGGGAGGTTCTTTGAGGAGTCCCCTTCGGCGACCCGAACGCCTTTCCAGCGCGACAGGGACCGCATCATTCATTCGACAGCGTTCCGCCGGCTGAAGCAGAAAACGCAGGTGTTCGTTGCCCATGAAGGCGACCATTTCCGCACGCGCCTGACCCACTCCCTTGAAGTTGCCCAGATAGCGCGGACAATCGCACGCACGCTGGGGCTTGATGAGGATCTCGCCGAGGCGCTCGCGCTTGCACACGATCTCGGTCATCCCCCGTTCGGGCATGCCGGCGAGGATCAGCTGGATGCCTTCATGGCGCCTTATGGCGGCTTCGACCACAACGCGCAGACGCTGCGGATTGTTACCTGGCTTGAGCGTCGTTATCCGCGCTTTCATGGCCTGAATTTGACCTGGGAGTTGCTGGAAGGGATCGTCAAGCACAATGGGCCGTTGATCGGGCCCGACGCACCGGTCAGCGCACTCCCGACGGCCTTTCGTGACTTTCCTCATCTGGAAGCGCTCGAAATCGATCAGTTTGCCGGACCGGAAGCGCAGGTTGCAGCCCTCGCAGACGATATCGCGTATAATAATCATGATATCGACGACGGCTTTGCCGCCGGCCTCTTCACAATCACCGAACTGATGGAACTGCCCCTGACCGGAGAGGTGTTTCGCGGGGTTCAGTTCGAATTTCCCGGGATCGGTGACCGAATGATCGTCTATGAAGCGGTGCGGCAGATGATTGGCATCTGGATCAACGACCTCGTTGATGAGGCGCGCCGGCGCATCAGGATGCATAAGCCTGGCTCGGCCGCGGATGTCAGGGCTTTGCCAGAACCGATCATTGCCTTCTCGGAAGCGATGCAGCCCGCCCAGCAGGCCTTGCGGGCCTTCCTGTACAGCCGGATGTACAAGCATTACCGCGTCAATCGGATGCGATCGAAAGCCAAGCGGGTACTGGCTGACCTCTTCGAGGTTTTCCTGACCGAGCCGCAAACCCTGCCGCCATTATGGGCGGCCCAGACTGATGGGGCAAATGAAACCGAGCGCGCCCGAATCGTCTGTGATTTCATTGCCGGAATGACAGATACCTACGCGCTGGAAGAGCATCAGAGGCTGTTCGACCCGTCGAGCCTGCGCTGAAGCGGCTGCAACAGATCCGGCCAAACCCGCCATATCTTCAAGCCTCATTAAGGATAGCGGCTTAATCCTTAACCTATTGAATTGACTCAAGGAGTTATCGTCGTGAGCCGGGCGCGAATGGCAGAGCGGGAATACGGGGCCTTTGAAGACGATTATCGTGGATATGATGTCCGCGAAGACGAGACCATGCGCGGTCCCATGATTCTCGCGCTGGCAGTCGGTGTCCTCATAATTTTTGGTGGCGTTGTGTGGAATACTTACCGGCAGGGCGTTCGTCCTGCGGGGGAGGGGCTTCCACCTGTCCTTGCAGATGAGAGCCCTTACAAACGCGCCGCAGACCAGCCCCCAGCCGTGTCCAGGTCCGTCTCGGACTTGCGGATCTACAATAATTGGGAGCCAGATGCGGCTTCGGGCGGAAGCGATTCGCTGGCGGGTGAGCCTGATGCGCTGGAGGGCGGCGAACTGGCTCCGGCCAGCGATTATGCCGCCCCGCCTGAGGCTGGGCCGGGTGATCCTGACGCTGCAGCTGCGGGAGAGGTGGCCTCTGGGCCGCCGGCTCAGATGTCCGGTGTGGAACCATCCGCGGTTTCACGCGCGGCGCCTCCGTCCCCTCTGCGGCCATTGGGGGGCGCTGAACGCTTTGGTTTTGCCGCGCAAGGCCCTTTCCTGGTGCAGCTGGCAGCGTTGCAGAGCGAGGAGGCTGCCGAGAAGGCCTGGCGGCGCATCAGCTCCGGTGAGCCGGAGCTCTATTACGGCGCCAACAAGTTTATCCAGCGCGCGGATCTCGGCGCCCAAGGCGTTTTCTACCGCTTGCGGGTGGGCGCGTTTACAGACAGATCAGACGCCGTTGCGTTCTGCGAAGCTGTAAAGCAAGCCGGCACGAATTGTATTGTGGTGACGGGATAGTGGTAAAGGCCTGCATTCTAAGCATATCCGGGCCGGTTCTGACGGCTCAGGAGGCGGCCTTGCTGGCCGGGGCCAATCCCTGGGGGGTCATCCTGATGGGGCGCTCCTGTCTGTCACGCACGCAGGTCAGGCATCTGGTCGAAGCGATCTGGACTGCCACAGGACGGCAGACACTGATCTTCATTGATCAGGAGGGAGGGCGGGTCGCCCGCCTGAAGCCTCCGGAATGGCCGGCATTTCCGCGTGCAGGCGATTACGCCGCTCTCTATTCCCGCGACCGGTCCACCGCAAAGGAGGCCGTCTGGCTGGGCCACCGCCTCATCGCGGAAGAGCTCTCAGGCCTCGGTGTGCATGCAGATTGTGCCCCAGTCGTCGACCTTCGCATTCCCGGCGCACATGACATTGTCGGTGACCGGTCACTCGGCTCAGACCCGGAAGCCGTTTCCGACCTTGCGCGCTCAGCTCTCGATGGGCTGGCCGCAGGCGGCGTGGCAGGTGTTATCAAGCACATCCCCGGGCATGGCCGGGCTCAATCGGACAGCCATGTGGACCTGCCTCGGATTACAGCCGATGAAGGCGCGCTGTCCGACGACTTCGACGCTTTCGCCCGCCTCAATCATGCCCCCATGGCGATGACAGCGCACGTCTCATACGAAGCCCTCGATCCCGGCAGGGCTGCGACTGTGTCGGAAATCATCATTGAGAAGGTTGTCCGGGGACGGATCGGTTTTGATGGGCTGTTGATGACGGATGATCTCGGCATGAAGGCTTTGGGCGGCAGCCTTGCCGAGCGCGCTGCAGCCTCACTGAGCGCGGGTTGCGACATGCTCCTGCATTGCTCCGGTTTCGTCAGCGACCCCGATGCCATCCTTGCCGAAATGACGGAAGTTGCGGCGGCCGCCCCTGATCTGGAGGGCAAGCCCGCAGACAGGGCTGCGGCAGCAGAGCGCTGGACACAGCTGGCCAAGCCATTCGACACCGCGCTGGGCTGGCGGCGCCTGAATGAACTGATGCCGGAATCGGGGGCGGTCGCATGACACCGGAAGCCGTAATGATTGACGCCCTCTCGGATGAGGCGGCGCAGGCCGACGGGGCAAACGTCTTTACCGTGGACCTTTCCGGCTATGAGGGTCCGCTGCACCTCCTGCTTGAGCTTGCTCGGCGTCAGAAAGTCGACCTGCTGAAGCTGTCAATGCTTTCGCTGGCTGAGCAGTATCTCATCTTCATCGAGGAAGCGCGAACCAAACGGCTCGACCTGGCGGCCGACTATCTGCTGATGGCCGCCTGGCTGGCTTTCATGAAGTCACGCCTTCTCTTGCCCAAGCCTGAATCTGCCGAGGATGAACCGACCGGCGAGGAGATGGCCGAACGGCTTGCCTTCCGCCTGAAACGGCTGGACGCCATGCGTCAGGCTGTGCGTGAACTCGAGTCGGGTCCCATCCTTAATAATGTTGTCTTCCTGCGAGGAATGCCAGAACAGCCCGTCGTCATTCGCCGCAATGCCTATCAGGCTTCGCTCTACGACCTCGTGTCGGCATTTGCTCCTATCCGGGCGCGGCGTGAGCAGGAACGCCCTCACAGGATTGCGCGCCAACCTGTTTTGCCTCTCGAATTGGCGCGCAAGACGCTGCTTGCGCTGAAGCCACAGCTTGAATACTGGGCCAGGCTGGACGAGTTGCGCACCGCTGTAGGGGATATGGATCCGTCCCTGCCGGGCCGTTCGGTAACGGCGAGTGTCTTTTCCGCTGCACTGGAATTGACCCGGGATGGAGAAGTGGATTTACGGCAGGACGCTCATTTCGGACCAATCTACCTGCGCAATGCTGCCGCTTCTGGCGGGGAGGGTGATCATGAAACCGCTTGAGAAGATCGAGACCATGCCAGACCAGCCTCATGAAGATGCCGATCTCCTCGCGCAGCTTTCCGAAGCACGGGCACGCGCGGAGGAAGACCTGCGCGGCGGGCATGACGAGGCGCTGGCGGAAGGAGTCCGCCGGGCCGAAGCCATATTGTTTGCTGCCGGCGAACCTTTGTCTGCGGCACAGATATCCCAGGTCCTCCCGCAGGGGATCGAGCCAGCGGAAGTGCTGATGGCGCTTCGCGCAGCCTATGCAAGGCGCGGTGTCAACCTGGTTGAGGTCGCAGGAAAATGGCGCTTCCAGACAGCGGCGGAACTTTCGTGGCTGTTTGTCGAGGAACGGCAGGTGCAGAAAAAACTTGGCCAGGCTGCGCTCGAGACCCTCGCCATTGTCGCTTACGGGCAACCGGTGACTCGCGCCGAGATCGAGGCCGTACGAGGGGTCGCAGTATCCAAGGCCACGATCGATACACTTCTTGAAACCGGCTGGATTCGCACACGTGGCAGGCGCCGGACCCCGGGCCTGCCCGTGCTGTATGGGACGACCGAAAAGTTTCTCGAGCATTTTGGCCTTGAAAGTCTCGATACGCTTCCGGGCAAGGCCGATCTTGAGGCTGAAGGCCTGCTTTCCGATGTCATCCCTGACGGCTTCCAGATGCCGGACGAAGCCGCATTGTCTGAAGACGACCTGGCCATGCTCGCTGGACCTGACAGCGTCGAGGCTGATAATTTCGTCACGGACTATCTGGAAGACACAGTACAGGCCGGCCCACTTACCGATGATGACTCGCCCCTGAGGCAAGAGGCTGAGAGCCATGACGATTTGGCGTCAGATGATGACGGCGCCGACAAGGCGAATCCTGTCAGTCTCTTCGATTATACCCGGAGTCTGCCGTCCGAGGCTGAGCCCGATACAGACGCGGCCGATTTCGGCCAGGACAGCATCAAGGCTGCTGTGCTTCGTCTGCGCACGCAAAGCCGGATTCCCCAACAGCCGATGGATAGCTGGAGCGAAGACGAGTAAGCGATTTGAACCGGCGTTCAGGGCGGCGGAAAGCGGAAACGCCGCGGATGGGTGAAGGCCGCACGGATCGGCTCTTCATGTACGCCGCCGCCGATATTGTGAACGTAGATGGCTCCACCATCGCGATTGTGCCCGCAGAAGACCGCAATATGCGGCAGCCGGCCGCCGAGCCGCATCGTGACCAGATCTCCCGCCTGCCAGTCTGACCGGTTGCCGGGGACATCGCGTTCGCGCCCCTGGCGCACGAAGAAGCGTTCAAGATTAGGGACTCGCCGGTGATCAATATTGGGATCTGGCGCTGAAAGCCCCCACTCGGGCGGATAGTGTGAAAAGGCTGTCCGCATGTCTTCGTGGACGAGAACCTGAAGGTCGACATCCAGCGCGTCCCGATAGGCACGGATGACGACATCTGTGCAGACCCCTGACGCTCGCGGGATATCGCCGCCCGGGTAGTCAAGACGGGCATACGCCGGATCATAGCGCGTCGTAATCCCGATCTGAGCCCGTGCGGCGCGGACCAGCGCGTTTGCCCAATCAGGGGCGCTCAGCTGGGGCAAGGGCGCCAGTGGCAGGCCGCAAATGCCGCCAATGACTTTGCGACGGGTCAGCATAGTGTCAGTTGGGCGGGTGTATGGGGCGATAATGTGACAGTGCGGCCCGCGTCATGAACCTCGACAGGGGCATCAAAAGATATATCAATTGCATCAAGCAAAAGGGAGGAAGCGATGGCTGAAATGATCACGTCCAACGAACTGAAGCGAATCATGCCGCTGCTTGCACGGCATGAAGGGGTCTGGGAGGGCACCTATCGGTACTACAACACCGCGGGGCAACAGACCGATGAGCATGCATCCCGGCTGCTCTGCCGCTTTCCGGATAGAGGCCATGCCTATCACCAGACCAATCTTTACCGCTGGGCCGATGGCCGTCGGGAGGTTCGCGATTTTCCAGCGACCGTCGAAAATGGCCGTCTGCGCTGGGATAATGAATTCATTCAGGGCTGGGCTTGTGATGTTCCGCTGGACGACCTGAAACGCACCACCATGCTTTACTGGATCCGAACGGGCGAGCCCGACCTGTATCTCTATGAAATGATTCAGCTCTCGGATGACGGAAAAGCCCGCGCGCGCGTCTGGCAATGGTTCAAGGCCGACCGCCTTTTCCAACGCACATTAGTCGATGAGCGCTTCGTGAGCCCGGACTGGAAGGCCTATGAGGGCAGGGAGTTCTAGGGTTCAGAAGCCGCGAAACTCGGCGATTTCCTCGAGAGGCGCCCGTTCGGCCCGCAGCGTATTGACGGGATGGTCGCGGTCAGGCCGGCCTACGGCCAGGCCACACCAGATCATTTCGGTCGGCCCAAGCGCGAAATGCGCTTTCAGGCTGGGCCGGAGGATGCCCCAGCATTCCTGCATGCAAGTGCCCCAGCCGCGTTCTTCAGCCAGCAGGGCGAGCGTCTGAAGATACATGCCGGCATGCCCCCATTGCCCGTGACCCATCCGCTCGTCGATAACGAGGAACAGGGCAACCGGGGCGCCAAAGAAGCGGAAATTGTTGGCAAACCAGGCCATCCGCCCGGCCTTGTCTTCTCTCGGAATGCCAAGAGCCTCATAGAGCATCTCGCCAACCCTGCGGCGGCGGCTCTCATGGGGCTCCCAGAGACCTTTCGGATAGATCGGCCGGTCTGTCGGCTCGCCCGAAGGGCTGGACGATAGCCTTTGCTGTGCGAGGCGGATGACTTCATCCTTCGCGTCACCACTCACAACAATAACACGCCAGGGCTGGGTGTTTCCGCCCGAAGGTGCCCGCTGCGCCGTTGTCAGCCAGTCCCTAAGATCGTCCGTTGATAGGGAATCCGCCAGGAAAGCCCGGGTCGAAATCCTTTGCCGAACGGCTTGCGAAACATCCATGCGCTAGACCTCCTGCCATGTCTGGCGGAAGGTCTAATCAGGCGCTGCTTGTGCGGCCAGCCTTCACTTCGGGTGAAGCACCACGGGCATCCATGTGTAGCCACGAACGAAGGCCCCGGATGTATAGGAGGGCTCCGCCAGAACTTCGATGTGCTCGAAGCGCGCCATAATCTCCTCCCAGAGGATACGCAGCTGAAGCTCTGCAAGCCGGTTGCCAACACAACGGTGGATACCGAAACCGAAAGAGAGGTGTGCGCGCGCGTTCGTCCGGTCAATGAGATAGTCATCCGGGCGATCCCAGAAGGTTTCATCCCGGTTGCCCGAAACATACCACATGGCGATCTGGTCACCCTTGCGGATGATCTTGTCGCGCAGAGGCACGTCCTCCAACGCTGTGCGCCGCATGAAGGAAAGCGGTGTCTGCCAGCGGATCGTTTCTGAAACCATGTTGGGGATCAGCTCCGGGTTGGCTTTCAGCTTGGCATACTGTTCCGGATACTTGTTGAGTGCATAGACCGAGGCCGACATCGAGTTGCGCGTCGTGTCATTGCCTCCGACAATCAGCAGGATGACGTTCCCGAGAAGTTCCATGGGAGACATGTTCCGGGTCTTCTCGCCGTGCGCGAGGAGGCTCATGAGGTCGTTCTTTGGTGCGGACGCCCCACGCTCCTGAAAAATGCCCATGAATGCCGTGAGACATTCGAGCATTTCGCGCTTCCATTGCTCCTCACCGCCGGGGCAGATGTCCGGATTGTGCATGTTGGTTGCAACATCTGACCAGTGAGTCAGGTCACGCCGGCGCTCGAAGGGATAATCGAAAAGTCGTGCCAGCATCATCGTTGTCAACTCGATCGAAACCGCATCGACCCAGTCAAACGGTTCACCTACAGGCAGGCTGTCGAGCAGCCCCTGTGTGCGCGAGCGGATAAGGGGCTCGTATTCCTTGAGCATATTGGGCGCGACAGCAGGCTGGACGGTTTTGCGCTGTTCTGAATGGCGCGGCTCGTCCATGGCGATGAACATCGGCAGCTCGAAATCGCTGATCGGCGGGCCAAGCGTGATACCGCCATACTCCCAGCTGGAGGAAAAGCGCTTGTGGTCGGTATCGACCGTCATGATGTCCTCATAACGAACGACCGACCAGAATGGGCCTGCGAAACTGTCCGGGGTGAAATGGACGGGCTCTTCCTTGCGCAGGCGCTCGAAGCGATCCCAGAATTTGCCCTGTCTCCAGACTTCCGGATCGACGAGATTGAGATTGTCCAGCTCAAGCGCCCCGGCGGGCGGCACCTCCTGCCCAGATTCGAGATAGCCGGGGTGGAGCGGCTCGCGGGCTGTTACCTTGGGACGCTGGAGAGCCGGATGCCCTACGAAGGATAGTGTGTCAGCGGCCATGGATTCTCCTCCGGTTCAGCAAATCAGCAGTCCGAATATCTGCTGAATCCCTGATAGCATACCTTGCTACCCCAAAACAATGACGCAGGCGTCATTTTTAAGTGTTGCGCTCGGAGCGTGCGGCGGCCAGCGCGCCTCGCATGGCCTGGGCCAGGGATCGGCGTTCGTCTGGAGTCAGGAACTTGCCGATTACATATGCCGTTTGCCCATACTCGATCCGAAGCCAGCTTGTCGGGGAGAGGGGTTCCTCAAGCTCTATGCGGGCAAAGGCGCTGGGCACTTTCGCGCTTTTCTCCCGCCCACGGGCATCCCTGTGATGGAGTTGAAGCGAGTCTGCTGTGACAACGATACGTGTCTCCTCCCTTTGCCGTTGGAATGAGAGCCGGAAGGCCAGCCAGATGGCGATGAGGTCAAGACCGAAGAAACCGAGGACGGGAAGGGCTCCCATCTGCAGGAAGGCAAGTCCCGACAGGAAAAACAAGACCGCTATGCCGCCAATAAGGAAGGCCGCGCCCCGATCGCTGAGCGAACGGTTGGGTGTCAAAGTGGCGTCCATGTAAATTCGGTCTGTCACGGCTCATATCCTGCGGGCTATATATTGCCGCAGCCCGGAAGCTAGCATGGGCTTGAGGTTCAAAAAGGGCGCTCTATGCCTCACCCCATGAACCGGACTTCAAGACCAGCGCGAAAGCTCCCCCGTTCCCTCCTCTCACGGGCCATGGCCGCAGAGCTGTACGCGGCTCTGGCCGCCACTCGGCCTGACCCGCATACAGAGCTGGAGTTCATCAATCCGTTCACCTTGCTCGTTGCCGTAGCCCTGTCGGCCCAGGCGACGGATGCCGGCGTCAACAAGGCCACGCGGAAACTGTTTGCTGTCGCCGATACACCGCAGAAAATGCTCGCATTGGGTGAGGCTGGTGTAGCTGAGTATATCCGGACGATCGGTCTCTGGCGCAACAAGGCGAAGAATGTGGTTGCGCTTAGCCGGAAGCTGCTCGACGAGTATGGTGGCGAGGTCCCGCAAACCCGCGAAGCCCTGACCAGCCTTCCTGGCGTTGGGCGGAAAACCGCCAATGTCGTTCTCAACGAAGCGTTTGGTCAGCCGACCATCGCGGTCGATACGCATATTTTTCGCGTCGCCAACAGGACCGGGCTCGCACCCGGCAAGACACCCGATGCGGTCGAAGCGGGTCTCGAACGCATGACTCCGCCGGACTACAAACGGGGCGCGCATCACTGGCTGATCCTGCACGGGCGCTACGTCTGCAAGGCCCGGACCCCAGAATGCTGGCGCTGCGAGATTGCGCATCTTTGCCGGTACAGCCCCAAGACGCCTGCACCGCGAACCTAGCAAAGTCGGGTTGAGGCTGCCGCGCCTTCCTTCTGGCGGTTGAGATTAGGGCCTCTGCATGTTCTTTGTGATGCCGAGTGTTTCACGAGGCAAGATTTCAATGGATCCCTGGCGTTTTGCTGGCATGGCCATAGGCGTGATGCTCCTGCCGCTTGTGCTTCCTGCCTGTTCCGGTGGGGGAGGCAGCGAGGCACCAGCCCCCATTATGCCCGCACCGCCGCCACCCCCGCCGCCCCCTCCATCTCAGCCGGGCAGCAGTATTGAACGGGAGATTTCACCGGCGCAGGCCAACCCTGCCGTGACCACCAATCTTGCTGCGCATTTCGTCGTAACGCCTGACCCGGCCATTGGCGCCAGAAATCGCCTGTTCGTCATGCTGCCGGGAACCGGCGCACCGCCGCGCATCTACAGGCTGATCGTCCGGACCGGTGCCGCTGAGGGCTATCACGCACTGGGTCTGACATATCCTAACGATGAGGCGGTAGGGGTGCTCTGCGCGGGTAACACCGATCCGGATTGCTCCGGAAAATCCCGGCGGGAGATCATCACAGGTGAGGACCTCAGCCCTGTCGTCAGTGTGGACGGGCCCAATTCGATAACCGGGCGGCTGCAATCCCTGCTGAGCTATCTCGACACAACCTATCCGGACGAGGGCTGGGGCCAGTTTCTGATAGCAGGTCAGCCGAACTGGAGCCGCATCACGGCCGCAGGCCATTCACAAGGGGCCGGGCATGCGGGTTTTCTGGCAAAGCTGCATCCGATGGAGAGGATCGTGATGTTCTCCGGACCGGGCGATATCGGGCTCAATCCGTTTGTCCCGGCGCCGTGGCTCAGCTTGCCGAACATCACACCGGCTAGCCGGCAATATGGCTTCACGCACACAACCGATCCGCTTGTACCGCTGCAGCGTGCGACCGGGAACTGGGCCCTTGCGGGCCTCGACGCATTCGGACCCGTCACATCGGTTGACGGCGTGGCCCCGCCCTTCGGCGGTTCTCGTCAACTGACGACGAGCCTGCCGGCAAATCCTGACCCCCTCGGCGTGACGGCGGCTCCTACGCATGGCTCGCCCGTTGCTGATGCGGTCACCCCACGCGATGGCGACGGCAATCCCGTCTACCAGCCGGTCTGGGTCTATCTGGCCTTTCCCTGACAGGATCAGTGAGCCTCAAGCCTTCGGATCAGGGCCTCGGCCAAACGAGGTCCGAGGTCAGGACCCTGGACCGGGTAGAGATAAGGCTCGATGATTTCGAGTTCCATCAGAAGCAGGGCGCCGTGATCGTTGCGCACCATATCAACGCGGGCGTAAAGTAATGTGCTTCCGACACATTCAATCACGCGCTGCGCCGCAGCGAGGTCGCTGGCCTCGGGCCGAATGGCGGTTTCGTGGCCGCCATAAAGCGACTGGATGCGATAGTCACCGGGCTGTGGGCGCTTGACGAGTGCGTGAGAAAATTCTCCGCCGATGAAGACAAACGATAGCTCGCCTTCCTGCTGTATGCTTTTGAGGAAGGGCTGGGCCATCATGGGGTGTGGCATAACGGGCAGGGCTTCACCGCGCGACACGCGGTACTGGCCCTTGGCCCCGGCTCCGACCTGGCGCTTGAAAACCAGATCATCCTGACCAAGCCTGTCAAATGCAGACAGGGCGTCCGCTCCGGAATCGCTGTCAATCCAGAGGGTGGGGATGATGTCGACACCTTTGCCGGCAAGGTCACGAAGGTAGGTCTTGTGGCTGTTCCAGCGCACCAGATGTGACGGATTGAACAGCCGAGTATGGCTCTCAATCCGTTCAAGCGCCTCCAGGAAGGCCTGATGACGGTCCCAGTAATCCCATGTCGTGCCGATAATCGCGGCATCAAAACCGGACCAGTCGGCGCGCGCATCGTCCCAGCAGATGTCGACGACGGCACAAGCCCGGTCCGCAAAAGCCGGCCGCAGGACGTCCATCATCAGGTCATGCTCAAAGGCATCGGTACGCCGGATGAGTGACCCCGGCAGGGTCTCGCGGCTGGCGAGATAGGCGATTCGTTTCATTGTGCGGCGCTGTAGCGGGGAGCGCTGCTTGCGTCCATGGGGACGCTCTGGCAAGGCGCGGGAGGAACGGCTTCAGGAGACCGGAATGGCAGATATACGCTTTGACGTTGTGGGGGTCGGCAATGCCATTGTTGACGTATTGTCGCCCGCCGATGACGCCTTCCTTGAGCGTCACGGCATCCAGAAGGACGTCATGCAACTGGTTGAAGCGGATCGGGCAGAGGACCTCACCCGGCTGGCGCGCGAGCCTGTGTACAAATCCGGCGGATCGGGCGCCAATACAATCGTAGGCCTCGGCAGCTTCGGGGCGCGTGCGGCCTATATCGGGAAGATCGCCAATGACGATCTGGGCCATCAGTTCATGAGTGAAATGATGGCGGCCGGAATTCCGTTTCATACCAGGCCGCTTGAGGCCCCGCCGGCAACGGCTCGCTCGATCATCTTCATCACGCAAGACGGGCATCGCAGCATGAACACTTATCTCGGCGCCTCGGTCATGTTTGCCAAGCAGGATGTCGATGCCGAACTGATCCGCGCCAGCAAGATTCTGTATCTGGAAGGCTACCTGTTTGACAAAGAGGCGGCCAAGGAAGCCTTTGTGTATGCAGCCTCAGTGGCCAAAGCCGCCGGGCGCAAGGTCGCCGTGACGCTGTCGGACCGCTTTTGCGTCGAGCGCCACAGGGAAAGCTTCCGCCACCTCGTACGGGGATTTGCCGACATCGTGTTCGCCAACGAAGCTGAACTCCTCTCACTCTACCAGATCGAGGACTTTGCCAGCGCCATCCGGATGCTGGAAGCGGACTCGGTCATTGCGGCGGTGACGCGAAGTGAAAAGGGATCCGTAGTTCTGGGCGATGGTGCGCCGGTGGAGGTGCGTGCGGAGCCCGTTGAACGGGTCAGGGATACAACGGGGGCCGGCGACCAGTATGCTGCCGGCTTTCTTTACGGCTATGCCAACGAGCTTCCACTGATGACCTGTGCACGCCTTGGCCACATCGCTGCCGCTGAAGTCATCAGCCATGTCGGTCCGCGGCCTGAAGCGTCATACCGCGCGCTTGCGCAATCTGCCGGCATTCATGCCTGACGGGATCGCGCCAGATCGCGTTCGAGATAATCGAGGCGGTCGTGCCCAAAATAGAGCTCATCACCAATGAAGAAGCTTGGGGCACCAAACGCCCCGCGCCGGACGGCCTCATCGGTATTCGAGCGCAGGCGGTCCTTGTTCTCCGGTGCCTTGGTGAGCTGATCAATAAGCCCGAGATCAAATCCTTCTGCGGTCAGGAAAGCATCGACTTGCGCCGGATCACCCGGATCCATCGGCTGTTTTATGCCCCAGCAGGCATGAAAGACGCGCTCGATGAAGCGCCGCATCACGGGCGGGTCAGACTCCAGGCCGATCGTTGCGCGCAGCAGGCCAAGCGTATTCATCGGGAAGGCAGGGTTGTGATGGAACGGGATGCCGATATGCACGGCACACCTCTGTAAGTCGCGGCTCATATATTTGGCTTTCGCCATAACTGTCCCCGGAGGCCGGTTGCCGGTTGCCTGCATGACACCGCCAAGGAACATCGGCCGGAAGACAAGGCGCGCATCGGTTCGCGCCTCGACCTGCAGGGCAAGCGGGTGCGCCAGATAGGCGGTGGGGCTGACATAGTCGAAGAAAAACTCAAAGCTGTCTGACATTGCCCCCCCGCTGCATGTGCATCGTGAATCTGGTCCGTCATGGCGCATGACAAGTCAATCCAGGGGAATGAGCAGATAAGACCACCTTGAATACGTCTTGCCATTGCCGCCGCGCCCGCCAAGGCTGAAAGTGATAACGCTGGGCGAGTCCCGCGAGTGGTAACGGAGCAGGGAAATGTCGGCATCGGGACTTTCGGAAATCTTGCTGCCGGGTGTCGTGCTGCTTGGTTCGGCAGTTGTCGCGGTTCCGTTGTTCCGGCGGCTGGGGCTGGGTTCAGTTCTTGGCTATTTCGCCGGCGGCTTGCTGATCGGACCTTCGGTTCTGGGGATTTTCACGGACCCGCAGACGATCCTGACAATTTCGGAACTCGGGATCGTACTCTTTCTTTTCCTGATCGGCGTCGAAATGAAACCTCAGAGACTGTGGGCCATGCGCCGGCTGATCTTCGGGCTCGGCGTGTCACAGGTGCTTCTGTGTACAGGATTGCTCACCCTGGCGGGTGTCGCGCTGGGGCTGAGCTGGCCAGTGGCGTTTGTTGCGGGTGCCGGCTTTGTCTTGTCATCAACAGCGGTGATCATGTCGGTGCTACAGGAAAGGGGCGACCTGACACGGCCAGAGGGCCAGCAAGGCCTGTCGATCTTGCTGGTCGAGGATCTCATGATCGTGCCGCTCCTGGCCATTGTCGCCTTTCTCAGTCCGGCCGGAACCGGGAATGGCCCATTGGTGCCCGCAATACTCACGGCGGTGGCGGCGATCGCCATCCTCATCGGAACTGGCCGCTGGCTACTCGATCCGTTCTTCAGGCTGCTTGCGAGGGCCCGCACCACCGAAGTCCTGACCGCGGGCGCTCTTCTCGTCGTGCTTGGCGCCGCGCTTCTCCTCGACGCTGCGGGGCTGTCGATGGCCATGGGCGCTTTCCTGGCCGGCATCATGCTGTCAGGTTCGAATTACCGCCATCAGATCGAAGCGGATGTCCAGCCCTTCAAGGGCCTGCTGATGGGCCTCTTGTTCCTTGCTGTCGGCATGTCGCTCGATCTGGGCGTGGTGTTCACGGAACTCGCCAGCATAGCCGCGCTGCTGGCGGCCTACATGGTTGCAAAATCTATCGGCGTTTACGCACTGGCCCGGCTGTTCGGCGCGACCAACCGGCCGGCGCTTCGGCGTGTCGCGATGTTCGCGCAAGGCGGGGAATTCGCTTTTGTGCTCTACACCGCAGCGGCGGCCAGCGGAGTGATATCCGGCTCGCAGAACGCGGTCTTCTCGACCGTGATTATCCTGTCCATGGCGCTTACGCCGCTGATCCTGCTCGCTGCAGACCATCTGCTGAAGGAACCGGATTCCAAAGCAGATGGCCTGAGCGAGGCGCGTGACCTCAAGGGACGGGTCCTGATGATCGGCTTCGGACGGTTCGGGCAGATTTCCTCTCAGCTACTTCTCGCGCAGGGAACCGAGGTTGCGATCATCGACAATGATCCGGATCGCATACGCGAAGCCGCGCGGTTTGGCTTCAAGGTTTATTTCGGCGATGGGCGCCGTCTCGATATTCTCCAGCAATCAGGCGCCGCGAAAGCCGAGGCGATTCTGGTCTGCATCAACGACAAGGAAGGTGCGCTGCGGATCGCCAGCCTGGTGAAGACGGAATTCCCGCTCGCCAAGGTTCTCGTGCGGGCAATAGATCGTGGCCATGCCATCGAGCTGCGCAAGACAGGCGTGGATTTCGAGATCCGGGAAACGGTTGAATCAGCGATAGTCTTCGGTGCAGCCAGCCTTCGCACTCTGGGACTGACCAGCCTCGAAGCAGACGAAGTCGCAGAGGAGATCCGTCGGCGCGACAACGCGCGGCTGGATATCCAGGTCCAGGAAGGGATGGGCGGGGGCCGTGAATACATTCACACTGCGCCAGTTCCGGAGCCTCTGATAGACATAAAGCGCCGGCCTGAGGTCTCCTGATCTAGAGATTAACGAACGGGTATCATTTGCGGACTCGGCCACCTCAACCTTGGTTGAGAGACAACCAGCGCAGCCTCTCGCCATGACGGGGTGCATCCATACGCAGGCCCGCGACAGAGCAAGTGTCAGTGATATACGTGTGTCGCATAATCTACATTATGGGAAATGCAGAGTAAGTTCGATTACGCAGTTTCGGATGTCACCAAGGCACTTCGAACCCGTCATAGCCCGGTTCGACGTGTGGCGGCAGCTCCCGGCGCAAGGTCGCATAGTCCATGTCTATGTGCATATTCGTCAGCACTGCCCGTCTGGGCTTGAGCTCGTCGATCCACTCCAGAGTGCGTTCCAGATGGGCGTGCGTCGGATGCGGTGTGTAACGCAACGCGTCAACAATCAGCACGTCGAGCCCTTGTAGGCGATCCTTGCTGCTCCTGGGGATTTCATTGACGTCATTGCAGTAAGCAACATCGCCAATCCGGAAACCGAGCGCCTCGATGTCTCCGTGCTCAAGGGGCAGCGGCAGGAGATCAATGCTGCCCGCCGGACCACTTATCGGGACATTCCGGAACGGATGAAGCTGGCTTCGCGGAGCAAGGATGGGCGGATACCCGGCTACGCCATCAAAGCAGTAGCCAAAGCGCTTGTTGAGGCTTTGCCAGGTTGCGGCATCGGCATAGACCGGTATGGGCGCGCGATGACGGATCACCAGTGCCCGGACATCATCGATACCATGCGTCTGGTCAGCGTGATCGTGCGTGAAGACGACGGCGTCCAGGCGGTCAACACCGGCCTCCAGCAACTGCTCTCTAAGATCAGGGGACGTATCGATCAGGATGCGTGTGACATTACCGTCCCCGTCGCCGAGCTCGACAAGAGCGCAGCAACGCCGGCGGCGGTTGCGCGGCTCAGACGGATCGCACGCTCCCCAGTCGCCCCCGACCCGTGGCACGCCACCTGAGGAGCCGGTTCCCAGAAGGATGAGACGGCGGCTCATGCGCCGATCTTGCTGAACAGCCGCAGGGCGTTCGCCTCGGTCCGGTCGAGAACTTCGTCGACCGTTATGCCTTTGACATGCGCCAGGGCCTCTCCGACATGGCGCAGATAGGCGGGTTCGTTGCGGCGGCCCCGCATCGGGACAGGAGCAAGATAAGGGCAATCTGTTTCCAGAATCAGACGGTCCATCGGCACGCCAGCGATCACGCGCCGGACTTCAGAAGCGCTTCCGAACGACAGGATACCAGACACTGACACATAGGCGCCAACGGCCAGGGCCCTACGCGCGAGATCATCCCCGCCTGTATAGCAATGCAGCAACGGCGTGAACGCGCCTTTTGCGTGCTCGGCCTCCAGTATCTCGGCCATCAGGGCGTCCGCCTCGCGGCAATGCAGTATGACTGGCAGGCCTGTCATGCGGGCGGCGGCAAAGTGGCGTTGCAGGCTCGAGACCTGCTCGGCTTCGACGCTGTAGTTATAGTGGAAGTCCAGCCCGGTTTCGCCGATTGCGACCACTTCATGATGGTTGGCTGCCTCTGCCAGCGTCTCGGCTGAGAGCTCAGTGAAATCCTTCGCATGGTGGGGATGCACGCCCGCAGAGCACCAGATATCGTCATGCTCCTGGGCGATCCGCAGCACGTCCGGGAAATTGTCAAAACGGTCGCAGATCGCCAGAAAGCGCCTGATCCCGGCAAGGCGGGCGCGGTCCAGCACTTCGCCAAGATCCCCGGCAAAGGCCTCGCTGTGCAAGTTCACATGCGTATCAAACATCCACGCGCGTCTAGACTGATTAAACGGCTTCTTGAAGCAGCGTAATGACGCGCGCCGATAGCTGAGACGCGTCTGTATTGAGCCCCTCGGCCTCGCCAGCCACCGCCGCGACTTTCAGCCATAGCTCGGCATAGTGCGGTTCATCGATTGCGCGCAAAGCCAAAGACTGAAGGATCTCCCTGAAGAAGGCCGCTGCGCCAACCTCACCAAGGCTCGCAACGCCCAGAGTGCGGGCGATATCGCGCTCGCCCGGCCGAGGCAGGCTGGCCAGGAGAGCAAGAGCGGCTTCACGGCCTGACTTTGCCGCATCAGAAGACAGTTGCACGCATAGACCGGGTTGGCCCAGGGCAAGCAGGCCCTCGTCATACTCCTGACCCATGCCATTCAGGACTGCCGCTGTGGCGTCTGGCTTGAGCCGGCTGAGCCTGAGCCGGCGGCAGCGCGAACGCAGCGTAGGCAGAAGCGGCCGCCGGCCATGATGGATAAGAAACAGCAGGCCCCGGTCCGGTGGCTCCTCAAGGGTCTTCAGGAGGGCGTTGGCCGCGTTGCGGTTCAGCTCATCAGCGGAGTCGATGATGGCAATACGCCAGCCTCCCAGTGCGGGCTTGAGCGTGAAAAAATCAGTCAGGCGCCGCACCTGATCCACCGTGATATCCTGTGCAGGCCGTCCACGATCGTTAAGCTGCCGTTCAATGATCTGTATGTCCGGATGGCTGCCGGCGAGGATCTTCCGGAGAACAGGATCATCCGAGGGTTCATCAAGACGGGTCAGGTCACCCCCCGCAGCGCCAAGCATCCACGCCGCCAGGCGCAGAGCGAACCTCGCCTTGCCGATTCCTTCCGGCCCTTCAATCAGCCAGCTGTGATGCAGCTGTCCGCGTTCGACAGCATCCCGAAACGCGTCTTCCGCGTCCCTGTGTCCGGTCAATGGCAATGCGGCGCTCATCTTGTGGATGCCTGCCTGCCCGCATTGAGCAGGCGAGTTTTAATAGCGCGCCAGGCGGATCCCGCAACATCTTCAGCTGGCAATGAGGCATCGACAAGCACGCAGCGCTGCGGTTCTTGCCTGGCAATCTCGAGAAAGCCTTGGCGCACGGCCTCATGAAATGCCTCTGAACGGGCTTCGAAAGCATCGCTCGCCTGCCGGGCTTTTCTGCGCCCGGTCGTCAGCGACAGAGGTGCATCAAGGATGATCGTCAGGTCCGGAAGAGTAGCCTGAAGCACCTCGGCTTCGAGTGTCTTAAGGAAGCTTGCCGCGACCTTCCCGACCATCCCCTGATATACGCGAGTGGAGTCGCTGAAGCGGTCACACAGAACCCATTGCCCCCGCTCAAGCGCTGGCCGGATAACCTTTTCGAGATGATCACATCGCGCAGCATTGATAACAAGGCTTTCAGCGCGGGCTGACCAAGCCTCACCCCCTGCTGGCGTCAGCAGCACGCTCCGAAGCGACTCTGCCAGCGGGGTGCCGCCAGGCTCCCGGGTCAGCGTGTGATCCATACCGATTGCTTGCAGCTGCTGGCTGAGCGCGGTGATCAGCGTGGACTTGCCGCTGCCTTCGCCGCCTTCCAGCGTGATGAAGCAGCCACGGCGCAATTCAGCCATTGCTCCCGGACATCACCACGCGCAGGCCCTCCACCGCGCGCCCGAAAAAACCAAGTCGTGCGACATCTTCCGCTGCCAGCACGGGTGCCATGATCGGCTCCTGTCCCTCCAGTGTGATGACAAGGTCGCCGATGCGGTCACCCCGGCGTATGGGCGCGACGGGCGCTCCCGAGAGCCTTATCTCGGCTTGCGCCCGTTCGAAGGCAGCGCGATGGCCAACGACTTCGAGGGGCTCAGCCAGCGTAACAGCTATCCGCCGCTGCGCGCCCATGAAAACTTCGACCTCGGGCAGCTGCAGCGTCTCAGGCCCCAGACGGCGCAGATCGAAACTCTGAAAAGCAATACGCATCAGGCGCTCACTCTCGCGTGCACGGGCTGCCATCGAGGGCAGGCCATTGACAACGATCGTGCGGCGGGCGCCGTCCCGAACGGCCGATGCGGTGAGGCTGTAGCCGGACTCCGAAAGGTAACCGGTTTTCAGGCCATCCGCGCCACTGACTTCCAGCAAAGGGTTGCGGTTCTGCTGGGTGAAGTTCCGCCAAGAATAAGATGGAAGCGCGTACCAGTCATAATACTCGGGAAAATCTTCAATCGTCATCCTGGCGAGACGGGCCAAGTCAATCGCCGACACGACGTGACCTTCGCCGGGCAACCCTGTGGAGTTGACAAAGTTGACGCTCGTCAAACCCATTTCATGAGCCATCTGAGTCATCTTGCGCGCGAAGGCTTCCTCGGATCCGGATATACCCTCCGCCAAGACAATACAGGCATCATTTCCGGACATGGTGATGACACCATGAAGCAGTTCCTCGACGGTCGGGGTGTCGTTGGGAGCTAGACCCATGGTCGATGTTCCCGATGGAAATCCTCCGCGCCGCCAGGCGTCCGTGCTGACCGTAAAGCGATCGGTCATGGATAGCTCGCCGCGGCGAATAAGTTCAAACACCACGTAGGCTGTCAGCATCTTCGTCATCGATGCCGGAACCATCGGCTCATCCCCATTCTTCGAGAACAGGATCTGGCCGGTGGCATGGTCCATGATGACGGCATGGCTGGCCGGAGTGTCGATGACCTGGGCCATAGCGGTACGGGGCATGGCTGACAGGAAAAGCAGCGCCAATATACCCGTCAGAAAAAAGCTGATCAGCCGCAATACATACCCTCCATCATGATAACCGGGGCAACAGAATCCTCCTGCACGCCCAACGGATCAAGACCTAGTGCTGAAAAAGGGCCGCTTTGTGTTACGCGTCAATGCCTGTTCCGTGCGGGCTGCGTCCCGTGCGATCAGTAATACTGGCTGGTGACAACCCTGCCCTCGGCCCGGCCTTCCCGGAACAGCCGGTCGCGGTGAAGCTCGGCTGTGTCGCGATCGGAAAACGGTCCGATGCGGACCCGGAAAAAGTCTGCGCCATGAACGCGTGCCGGCACGATCTCCACCGGCCAGCCGGCGGCAAGGCTGCGGTAGAGGGCTTCGGCATTGCCGAGTTCCGTGAAGGACGCAAGCTGTACAAAGTGCTGTCCGGACGCGGGGCTCACGACCGCATGGGCCAGTTGGCGCGGCGCCGGGCCGGGCCGGACGAACTCATCATCCCCGCCCAACAGCTCAGCTTGCGAAGGGGGAGGCGGAACGGCCGGCGCCGCAACACGTGAGGGCGCTGCCGGGGCTGAGGCAATGGGCGCAGCAGGCGCAGGGCCCAGATAGCTGATGTCGAGCATCGCGCGCCCATCGCGCCCAAACTCCAGCGTATCTGCGACACGGCGGGAGACCTGGAGCGCTGCACCATCTTCAAACGGCCCGCGGTCATTTACACGCACGACAACTTCCTTGCCGTTTTGCCGGTTCGTAACCCGGACGAGGCTGGGAAGAGGAAGGCTCGGATGCGCAGCCGTCATGTCTGTCTGACTGAACAGTTCACCGTTTGCCGTCGGCAGCCCGGCAAACTCGTCGCCATACACAATTCCGAGCCCTGTCTGGTGGAACTCCGCAGAAGCCGCAGGTGTACGGGGACCGAGTTCGCTGCGTGCGATGGTGTCGACACTCGAGGGCATCGGGCCAAGAGCAGCGGTCTGAACGCTACCCGCCCCCTGCCCTGGTGGTTGCTGAGTGCCCGCATTCGTGGTGGGCATGGAGGAAGGCTGCGCTCTTGGCGCAGGGCCTGGCGCACCCGGCTGCGGATCATCCACGCTTATGGGATGATCAGGGTAGCGAAACTGTATCCGTTGCGATGCCCGATCCTCTGCGACCCTCACAGGAGCTTGTTGCTGCCCCTGCCCGGCCGGCGCCCCGGCCCTGTAAGTGATCGGCGCGGGCTCACGCCGCTGGGCATCGGCCGGCAACGCGATCATGAAGGCCGGTAGAGCAAGGACGAGCCAGGCGGCATCATTAAGGGAAGTGCGGATACGGGAAGCACACATGGGGTGCAGGACTCCTCATTCTGACGGATGGCGCGGCAGGGCCTGCGCCGGCGGCTTTCTGGCCGCTGAGCTTTGGCGTTTACCAAAAGAAGGTTCAGGCCGGTTTGAGGTCCCGGGGTAAATCTTTCTGGTGCCTGTAACGTGGTCTTAAACACTGGCTACAGAGGCGCCATCTTGCCATTTACGGCCTGATGGCCGAAACAGCCCGCGCCGGAGGAGTGGCAGAGTGGTTGAATGCGGCGGTCTTGAAAACCGTTGAGCCTTCGCGGGCTCCGGGGGTTCGAATCCCTCCTCCTCCGCCAGATGTTCAGCAGTGAACTTGTCCCAACACATTGTATTTTTAGTATTTATTGTACGTCTTTGCATTAGCCTGCACCCTTTTAGACTTGAACTGCTACACAATTTGCTACACATTTCGCTGCACAAAGTCCGCTAATCTTGACGGAGGCGAGCCTGTCGATCGTGAAGCGTGGGAGCACGTTCCAGCTGCGCCGCCGGGTGCCGCAGAGGTACCGGACGGTGGAGCCGCGCGAGGTCATCTGGATCAGCCTGCATACCGATTCCGAGACCGTGGCCCGCAGCAAGGCAGACCGGGCCTGGGGCAATCTGGTCGAGGCCTGGGAGGCCCGGCTGGCGGGCGACACCGAGGATGCAGAGACCCGCCACGCCGCCGCCCATGAACTCGCTCGCATCCGGGGCTTCCGATACCTTGATGTCGGCTTGGTATCCCGCCTGCCGGTGGACGAGCTCGTCGCCCGCGTGGAGGCCATTGGCGCGCGCCGGGCGGCGCCGGACACGGTGGAGGCGTCGGCCCTGCTCGGCACGGTGCCAGCGCCGTCCCTGACGCTGGAGAAGGCGCTGGAACTCTACTGGGGCCTTGCCCGGGAGAAGACCTTCGGCAAGAGCGAGGACCAGATCCGGCGCTGGAAGAACCCGCGCCTGAAGGCGGTGCGCACCTTCGTCGAGATCGTCGGCAACAAGCCCGTCGAAGCGATCACGCGCGACGACATGCTGGACTTCCGCCAGCACTGGCTGGAACGGATCGAGGCGGGCGAGGTCACGCCCAACTCGGCCAACAAGGACCTCATCCATCTCGGCGACGTGCTGAAGACCGTCAACACGATGAAGCGGCTGGGCCTTACCCTTCCGCTCGGCGAACTCTCGTTCCGCGAAGGCGAG
>DAIRTA010000002.1:0-59813 GCA_036804125.1 Hyphomonas sp. | reverse complement strand
CGCCAAATTCCTGGAGCAGCTCGCGTGTCACCTTATAGGCGCCCTGATACTGCGCGACTTCCTCACCCATGATGAAGACGCGCTCATCGCGGCGCATTTCTTCAGCCATCGCGTCACGCAATGCATCCCGGACGGTCGTTTCGGTATAGCTTACACCTTCCGGCACATCCGGGTCCCGCAGCATATGGGCGATAGGTGCTGCCGGTTCGGCGCTTTTGGTTTCGTCCTTTGGCCGGGTTTCCGATACCTGGACCTGCGCGCCGCCGGCGCTTTCACCCCGCGGCTTGACTGAGTTTGTATCTTCACCGTCCTCTGCCAGCACGGCGATGACTGCATTCACCCTGACCCCTTCGGTGCCTTCGGCAACAAGAATGCGAGCCAGAACGCCTTCATCGACAGCCTCAACCTCCATAGTGGCCTTGTCCGTCTCGATTTCGGCAATAACATCGCCTGAGGAAATCCGGTCGCCTTCCTTCTTGAGCCACTTTGAAAGTGTGCCCTCTTCCATGGTGGGCGACAGCGCCGGCATCAGGATATCGACGGACATGCGCTATGCTCCAGAGAAAGGAAGAATCTGTACGAAGATCATCCCCAGTCCGATGACTCCGACAAAATAGGCCAGCGTACGCAGCACTGGCACGCCAAACCAGTAAAGCGGTGCAAAGACCAGGCGGGCGAAGAAGAAGATCGCGCAACCCAGCGCCGTCCACTCATTCGCGCGGCCGCTGGCCTCGACGACAACCACCAGAGGCACGAACAGACACATCGCTTCGATCATGTTTGCCGTTGCGCGCTTGGCGCGTGCGAGAGCGGGGCTGTAGGGGGGGAGATTGTCGCGGGGACCGAGCAGTTCTGCGGGTTTGTACTGACGATTACCGGCCACGGCTTCAGCCATGATGTAAAGGAAAAACAGGGCCGCCGAGGCTGACAGCCAGGAAAGCTCCGCACTCATCAGACAACCTCTTCGATCAGGACATCGGTCCAGAGCTCGCTCGGATCAGGCTCCGGACTCTCCAGCGAGAAGTCAGCGGCCTCCTTCACAATCGCTTTGATCTCATTGTCGATCTTCTTGAGGTCATCTTCACTCGCATGTCCAAGCTCGAGTATCTGCCCCTTGAGCCCGTCTATCGGGTCATGGTGCGAGCGTATATCATCGACCTCCTCCCGCTTGCGATACTTGGCGGGGTCCGACATCGAATGCCCGCGATAGCGATAGGTCTTCATTTCCAGAATGTAGGGGCCCTTGCCGCTGCGCGCGTGTTTCACGGCCTTTTCTCCCGCCTCGCGAACGGCAAGCACATCCATGCCGTCAACTTCCTCCCCTTCGATCTCGAATGATATGCCGCGCTTGAAGAGCTCGGTTTCGGAGGCATGGCGCTCGACGCTCGTTCCCATCGCGTACATGTTGTTCTCAATCACATAGACCACTGGGAGCTTCCAGAGCGAGGCCATGTTGAAGGCCTCGTAGACTTGCCCCTGGTTGGCCGCGCCATCCCCGAAATAGGCGAGGCTGACATTGTCATTGCCGCGATACCTGTTGGCGAAGGCAAGACCTGTACCGATCGGCACCTGCGCACCAACGATGCCATGCCCGCCATAGAAGTGCTTGTCCTTCGAGAACATGTGCATGGAACCGCCCTTGCCGCGGCTATAGCCACCAATCCGGCCCGTAAGTTCGGCCATGACCCCTTTCGGATCCATGCCGCAGGCCAGCATATGGCCATGATCACGATAGCCCGTGATGACCTGGTCGCCATCCTTCAGGCAGGCCTGCATGCCTGTGACGACCGCTTCCTGGCCGATATAAAGGTGGCAGAAACCGGCGATCTTCCCCATGCCATAAAGCTGGCCGGCCTTTTCCTCGAAGCGCCGAATCAGCAGCATCTCGCGATAGAAACGCAACATGTCGGCCTTGTTGGCTTTGGGCGCGGATTTCTTTGGCGTCTTAGTTTTGCTGGCCATGAAGCGGGCCTCCCGTTGACGCCTTTATGTCGCCACAATTTTGCAACGGCAAGTCAGATCAACTCTGTCAATTTGCAGAGCTGCGCTCCGGCGTAAGGAGCACGATTTCGCCCGGATAAACGAAGGCCAGCTTGTCACGGGCTATGGCCTCAACATAGTCCGGATCAACCGATCCGGGTGTCAGGCGCCGTATATCGACTTTCAGGCGGTCAATATCCTGTTCGATGGCCGCAAGTTCGATGCGCCGTTCCTGAAGCTCGATCTGTGCATCAGTCCAGCGCCCTAGCCCCTGCTCACCCGCAAAAGCGTGGTACGCGAAATACAGGACCAGCAAGGTCAGTCCAAGGGCTTGGAGTCTTGAAACCATAAGGAGGTCCTAAGCCGCAGCCGTAACCAATCCCTTACCAAAACACGGGTTGGCTCATGCGGCATTGATCCGGCTGAGCCCGGCATAAATCCCGATTGGCCCCAACTCTTCTTCGATACGCAGTAGCTGGTTGTATTTCGCAATACGGTCCGAACGAGACAATGAGCCGGTTTTAATCTGGCCGCAATTCGTCGCAACCGCGAGATCGGCAATAGTTGCATCCTCGGTCTCGCCTGACCGGTGGCTCATGACTGCGGTGTAGCCATGAAGATGGGCCAGTTCGACGGCGTCCAGCGTTTCTGAAAGTGTTCCGATCTGGTTGACCTTGATCAGGATCGAATTTGCGGCACCCTTTTGCAGCCCCATCGAGAGGCGGTCAGCGTTCGTCACAAACAGATCATCACCAACAAGCTGAACCGTGTCGCCAAGAAGCTCGGTCAATGCGACCCAGCCATCCCAGTCGTCCTCGGCCATGCCGTCTTCGATCGAGAGGATCGGGTAGCGTTTGCAGAGATCCTCAAGGTATTTTGCGAACTCGTCCGAGGAAAGGGATTTTCCTTCTCCGGCAAGTTCATACCGGCCTTTCTTGAAAAACTCCGTGGACGCCGCATCAAGGGCAAGCGCCATATCCTCACCGGGACGATAACCGGCCTTTTCAATTGCCTTCATAATATAGCCGATAGCCTCGTCGGTAGATGCAAGGTTGGGCGCAAAGCCGCCCTCATCGCCAACATTCGTATTGTGGCCAGCGTCGTGCAGGGTCTTTTTCAGGGCGTGAAAAACCTCTGCGCCCATTCGAACGGCATCTGCAATGCTTTCGGCGCTGACCGGCATGACCATGAATTCCTGGATGTCGATCGGATTGTCGGCATGCGCGCCGCCATTGATGATGTTCATCATGGGCGTGGGAAGGACCCGGGCATTGGCGCCGCCGACATAGCGATAGAGCGGCATAGCACAGGACTCGGCGCCCGCCTTGGCAACTGCAAGCGATACACCGAGCATGGCGTTGGCGCCGAGACGGCCTTTGTTATCTGTCCCGTCGAGATCGATCATCAGCATGTCGATCATGCGCTGGTCCGTGGCATCGAGGCCGGTCAACTCATTCGATATCTCGCCGTTTACGGCGTCAACGGCTTTGAGGACACCTTTGCCGAGAAACCGCGACGTGTCGCCATCACGCAGCTCGTGAGCCTCGTGAAGACCGGTTGACGCTCCAGACGGCACGGCCGCGCGGCCGAAACTGCCATCCTCCAGCGTGACGTCGACTTCAATCGTCGGATTACCGCGGCTGTCAAGAATCTCGCGCGCGTGAATATCGATGATCTCGCTCATAAGGCGGCTCCTTGCGGGACTGGTCGGTAAAACGCATCGCGCCCCGACGCTGAGCACCGGGGCGCGGAAAGCCTTATGATGATGCGCTTTTCAACGCAACTGGATGCTAGACGTCCTCGCGCGGTTCAAGCACTTGCTTGCCGCGGTACACGCCTGTCTTGAGATCAATATGATGGGGACGACGAAGCTCGCCCGAATCACTGTCCTCAATGTAGGTATTCATCGGCAACCGGTCATGCGAGCGACGCATGCGCGTGCGCGACTTCGATTTCTTACTCTTGGGGACGGCCATGGCGCATATCCGTAGGGTTCAAGCCGCACGAGTGCAGCCTTGTTTGATAATTGCGCGCACCTAACGCACGATGATGCCTATGACAAGCCAGAAATCCAGCCGGCAGACGGGGTCAAATACGAAAATGGCCGGCTGTTAAGCCGGCCAAGGTATGCAAGAAGGACGCCGGCTCCTGCCCTGGCAAAAAGCCCGATAAGCTTGAGCCGACAATTTTGGTTAATAGAAGATTGAGTCTGAACAAAGGCAAGGAATTGCGTTGTTACGCGTTCACTTTGGGGGGGTGTTCATCCGGGCATGGATCTCATGGCTGAGGCGGATTGCCATCTTTCTCTGGCAAGATGAAGATCGCCTCAAGGCTTCGCAGATTCATTCCGTTTTTCAAGTAGTTAGCAGGCGTCAGGTTGATGGCCTTGATGACGCCGCGTTCGACTTTCGTACCCTCGCCGGTCTCCGCAGGAACCAGGTCGAAGTCGAGAATATTGATGCAGCCTGTATCCTGCTCGAAGCCGGCACTCGCCCCCAGCGGCGCGCCGATAATATCAGCAAGCAGCATCCGGTTCACGACTTCATGAGCCACAACCAGCGCGCAGGCCCAGTCCGGGCGTGCAAGCAGCCCGGCCAGCCCCTCGCGAATGCGGATCAAGGCATCAGCGAATCGCTCCCCGCCGGGCAGGAACTCCGCCCCGTCTTCCCCGGCACGCTCGAAAATGAAGGTCATCACGGCTGCGAGGTGTTCGGCAGAGTGGAAGTCCATGTACGAGCCGGAGCGTAGCTCGCCAAAACGCTCATCAATTTCAAGCGTGGGCGCATCCGGGTGCTCGGCCAGTACGAGTTCGGCCGTCTGGCGCGTGCGCAGCAGGCCGGAACAAAGCGCGATATCGAAATGCACTTCCGATAGCGCTGTGCCGGCAGCACGCGCCTCTTCAATGCCCCGCGCGGTGAGCGCAGCGACCTTCGGGTCGCGAGCCTTGCGGACCGCTTCTGAAGTGTAATCCACGAAGCCGTGGCGCATCAGGTAAATACGGCGGCGCCCTGTTGTACCCGGAAGTGCGCTCATGCGCGCGAGACGCCCCATTGTTCGAGGATTTGCTCGGTATGCTCGCCGATACCTGGCGGGCGCCCCTGAATCGAGGGCGGCGTAGCCGAGAAACGGGGGGCTGGAGCAGGCTGTATGACGCCCTCGATGTCCACAAAGGTCTGTCTGTCAACATTGTGCCCGTAGGAAGGGGCTTCCGCCATCGAGAGAACGGGAGCAAAGCAGACATCACTGCCTTCCATGATGGCACACCATTCATCACGCGTCTTCGTGAGGAATACCTCCGCCAACCTCGCTTTCAGCATTGGCCACCGCGCGCGGTCCATCTGGTTGTGGAATTCAGGATCCGTGATCCCGGTCTTTTCCAGCAGCAGCGCATAGAATTGCGGCTCGATCGATCCGATCGCAACCCATTTGCCGTCTCTGGTTTCGTAGGTGTCATAGAAGTGAGCGCCTCCATCGAGAAGGTTCGCCTCCCTCTCATCTGTCCAGATCCCCATCGCCTTCATGCCATAGAACATGGTGGCAAGAGATGCCGCACCATCCGACATCGCAACATCGACAACCTGGCCCTGCCCGCCAGAGCGAACGTGGACAATCCCCGCGAGCAGGCCCATCGCAAGATAGAGGGCGCCGCCGCCATAATCCCCGATCAGGTTCAGCGGAGGGCGCGGGCGCCCATTACCGTCGCCCATCGCATGCAAGGCCCCCGTGATGGCAATGTAATTCAGGTCATGGCCTGCGGCATGGGCGAGTGCACCACTCTGGCCCCAACCCGTCATGCGGCCATAAACGAGCTTCGGGTTCCTCCTGTGTACGATGTCCGGGCCCAAACCATTGCGCTCCATGACGTCTGGACGAAACCCCTCGATCAGCCCGTCAGCCCTCTCGAGTAGCCGGAGGACCGTCTCAACATCGGCCGGATCCTTGAGATTCAGGCTGATCGAGCGACGGCCCCTACCCATGACATCGGCCGGTCGCCCGGCGCGTTGGTCTCCCGGCCGGTCTATACGAATGACGTCGGCGCCCAAATCTGACAACAGCATGCCGCAAAAAGGGCCGGGGCCAATACCGGCGAATTCCACAATCCGTATGCCTGCAAGGGGTCCTGTTGCCATCCGTCTGCTCCATCTGGCCGGCTGCAAATGCGTCAGTTAGGGGAACTTTAAGCAGGGGATGATCAAAAGGAAGGGGTGCCGCTGCGTCGCGGTATTTTGCGGAGTCGCTGCACGTCGATGAGTACGCATGCTTTTCTGGACCCGCCGATAGAGATTGCGGCCACCAGTCCGCGTTTCGAGATGATATCAGCGCGGCTCAAATCCGGAGGATTGCGCCCATATCCCGCTTCCAATCCGATCGATTTCAATGTGAACGACCCGCTTCTCATTGATGTGGCCAGCGCGGGACGAGATGCCCTCACGCGCCTCGCGCGCGCGGAGATGATGGAACTGGGAAGGCCGCTTGTCCTGCTGGACACGACAGATACCTGCGATCTGGACCTCGCGGACACCATCAGGCTCGAACAGGATCACGAGCTTGTGCTTTTGCCGAGCCGCCTGGCGGCGCGAGCCCGGCGACAAGGCCGTGAACGGGAAAGCCGCCTGCGGGCGGAAAGTGCCAAACTGCTGGGCACAACGGCAAAACGCCCCGACCCGGATGCGCCGATTTCACTCCTGTATACGAGCGAGGGGGCTCCTTTGTATCTTGGGCTGATCGGGGCCCTTCGGCAACGGAGCATAAATGTAGCCGCCGCTCTGAGCCGGCATACGGCCGCTGATTATGAACGCGAGCGCCGGTTTGCAGCCGCGCTCATCGATCTGGATGCCACAGCGGGCTCGGCCTCGGGTTTCGACCACTGGCTGATTGATGAAGATGGGCTCTCAACGCTTCCCCTGTTTGTCCTTACACACCGCAATACGCGCCTCACTTCGCGTCACAGGCCAATACTGAATCGTGCGGCGGAAATCATAACGGTTGAGGGGCGGACCCTGCATGTCGCGGCAGAGATCGAACGTTATGCGCGCAGGCACCTTGCATCGGCACCGCTTGCGCCTGCTGCTGGACTATCATCGCCGACAACCGATCTGGTGACCGGGTTCTTTAACCGCCGCTTTTTTGAAACTCATCTCTCGCGCCAGATTGAGGATGCATCGCAGCATGGCGACCCCTTGTCCCTGCTGACACTGCAGCTGCCCCCTGCGCTGGCCGGTTCGCGACTGGCACAGGCCGCCATCGCACGAACCATCAGGCCACTTATCCGTGACACCGATGTTCCGGCCTTGCTCCATCCGGGCACGATAGGCCTTGCTTTGCCCATGACCCCTTATCGCGGCGGCGCAAGACTGGCGGCGCGGCTGTCTCGTTCCATTGCCTGCGAGATCGATCTGCGCGGCGTTGAACTTACGACGCGCATAGTCGAAAAGAGAACCTACCACACCGCTCAGACATTTCTCGCAGCTGGCCTTGCCGGACCCTTTGCCCGGGTTTCTGCTACAGCCTGACTATTCACCGCTCAAATGCCCTTCAGGTAACGCTGTCTTCCATTTGTCTGCTGAGGTCCGGGCGCTGCGCGACGGCATCAAAGCGACGGCATCGCTGCCCTGACGATCCGCGCCGGCTACTGTCAGAAGCTCGTCCAGAAACGCTTTGACCATGGCAAGCCGGCGTGCCGGGTCGCCCCCAAGTCCTGTATGCACAAGCCGGGAATCCGGCCTTAGCCTCAGATAGTTTGGGCGGGTACGCACGATATCGAGGAGCCGGGTTGGGTCCATAATGGTGTCTTCCCGGAATGTGAAAACCGCTCCCTTCTGGCCAGCATCGAGTTTGCTGATCCCAAGAGCCTTGCAGCCAACCTTGATGGCCGCCACCTCCAGAAGCTGGCGCGTCTCGTCCGGGAGCGGACCGAACCGGTCTATCAGCTCGGCTGCAAAGCTTTCCCGCTCTTCTACAGTCTCTATTCCCGAGAGCCGCCGGTAAAGCGAAAGCCGGAGGCTGAGATCCTCAACATAGTCTTCTGGAATCAGGACTGCTGCGCCAATATTGATTTGAGGAGACCAGTCGTCAGCGACATCCGCTTCATCCCGCGCTCCGGCTTTCAGGGCCCGGACTGCATCTTCAAGCATCGACTGGTACAGTTCAACGCCGACCTCCTTCACGTGCCCGGACTGCTGATCCCCAAGCAGGTTACCGGCGCCCCTCATGTCCAGGTCATGGCTCGCCAGCTGGAAACCGGCCCCCAGGGAATCCAATGATTGCAGGACCTTGAGCCGCTTCTCAGCGCTCTCGGTAACCACGCGGTCCCTCGGCGTGGTCAGGTAAGCATAGGCCCGCACCTTCGAGCGTCCGACACGTCCACGCAACTGGTAGAGCTGAGCGAGGCCAAACCGGTCAGCACGATGAATAATCAATGTATTGGCCCGCGGAATATCGAGGCCGCTTTCAACGATGGTCGTTGAAAGCAGGACATCATACTTTCCGTCGTAGAAAGCTGTCATGATGTCTTCAAGTTCGCCAGCTGCCATCTGGCCATGAGCGACGATGAAAGACAGTTCAGGCACTTCAGTGCGCAGGAATTCCTCAAGCTTGTCGAGGTCCTGAATGCGCGGGGCGACAAAGAAAGCTTGTCCGCCGCGATACTTCTCACGCAGCAGCGCCTCGCGAAGTGTGACGGTATCTTCTTCCGTTACATAAGTGCGCACCGACAAACGGTCGACTGGCGGGGTCGCAATGATCGACAGGTCACGAATTCCAGTCAGCGCCATTTGCAGGGTTCGCGGAATCGGCGTCGCGGAGAGCGTAAGCACATGCACGTCAGCCTTGAGTTCCTTTAGCCGTTCCTTGTGCTTGACACCGAACCGCTGTTCCTCATCCACGACCAGAAGCCCGAGCCGCTTGAACGCCAGCCCCTTTGCAAGCAGGGCGTGCGTTCCGATGACAATATCAATGTGGCCGGACTCAAGCCCGGTTCGGGTCTCCGCCGCCTCCTTCGCGCCTACAAGCCGCGAGAGCGCGCGAATCTTCAGTGGCCATCCTGAAAAGCGTTCTTCAAATGTCTTGAAATGCTGGCGAGCGAGCAAAGTCGTTGGCGCTATGACTGCAGCCTGTTTCCCGCTCATGGCGGTGATAAAAGCGGCTCTCAAGGCAACCTCGGTCTTGCCGAAGCCGACATCACCGCAAACAAGCCTGTCCATCGGCCGGCCCGAAGCGAGATCGGTCAAAACGTCTTCGATGGCGTTCAGCTGGTCGTCGGTCTCTTCATAAGGAAAGCGCGCTGCGAATTCTTCATACAGCCCCTGCCCGGCTGTCGCCGGCTCTGCCCGCCTCAATTCGCGCGCAGCCGCGATGGCCAGGAGTTCTTCTGCCATCTCCAGTATGCGCTTTTTGGCGCGGGCCTTGCGTGTTTGCCATCCTGCCCCGCCCAGACGGTCAAGCTGGCTTTCAGCATCGTCGGAGCCGTAGCGGCTAACGAGGTCGATGTTTTCGACCGGCAGAAAGATCATGTCGCCGCCGGCGTATTCCAGTTGGAGGCAGTCGTGGGGGGCGCCTGTGATGTCGAGCGTTTTCAGGCCAACATAGCGGCCAACACCATGATCGATGTGAACAACAAGATCGCCTGGAGATAACGCTGTCGCGTCTGTTATGAAGCTGGCAGATTTGCGGCGCCGCCTGGGTGCGGCCAGCCGGTCACCGAGAATATCAGGCTCCGAGATCACGGCCAGATGCGGAAGGGTGAACCCCGCTTCCACCGGCATTTCCGCAACTGTGAAGCCAGCCTTGAGAGCCGCCTCCAGCGAATGCACCTGTGTGAGATCCGTTAGGCCATGATCGGAAAGGACGTTGATCAGCCGGTCAGCTGAACCCGCCGACCATGCCGCAAAGACGACAGACTTTCCCGAGCGGCGAAGCGCCTGAGCATGTGCGATGACGCACTCAAAAATGTTACCATCCGTCTGAAGGCGCTCTGGCGCAAAATCCCGGCCCTTCCGACCGCCCAGATCATACAACCCGGTTGGCGCCTCTCCGGGCGAGAAGCGCACCGAGGCGGCGTCTGCAAGGCGCTGTTCGAGCTCTTCGGCTGTGAGATACAGCCGATCCGGCGGCAGAACCTTTGCTTTCTGAATATCCCCGCCGGCTGCTTCTAACCGGGCGTTGTAATGGTCCGCGGCCTGACCTATGCGCTCATGCGCCGCCTCTAAGGCAAGGTGTCCAAGCGCGATGAGGGCTGACTGTCCAGCATAATCGAACAGCGTATCAAGAGACTCATGAAAGAGGGGCAGCCAGGTCTCAATCCCCTGGCGCCGAATGCCTGCCCGCGCGGCTTCGTAAGTCAGGTCCCCGGCGGGAGCGCCGAAAGCTGCGAGATACCTGTCGCGAAAGGCGCTCAAGATTCTGTCATCGAAAAGGATTTCACTCACAGGAGCAAAGGCAGCATCACTAGCTGTGCCTGTCGTACGCTGTGTCTCAGTATCGAAAGTGCGCAGCGTCTCAAGAACATCGCCAAACAGGTCGAGCCGGTATGGCTCCGAGGCCGTTGGAGGAAAAATGTCGATAATCCCGCCGCGAACGGCATATTCGCCGGGCTCGCGAACAGTCCCTGACCGCGTGTAACCGTTGACACTGAGATAATCGGCAAGCGCCTGTTGCCGAAGCGCCTGTCCGGCTCGGACCGCAAAAGATGCGAGGCGCATCGTCTCGGCTGGTGCCGAGCGCTGTACCAGCGAGCCGGCTGTCGTGATGACCAGAAGCGGGCCATCTGATGGCTCATATTGCGCCAATTGCGCCAGAGCTGCGCAGCGGCGGGCCGTGAGGCCGGCTGACGGGCTTAAACGGTCATAGGGCAGCACATCCCATCCGGGCAGGTCGATTTGCTTCAAGCGGGGTGCAGCAAAAAGCGCGGCATGCCGGGCGGCCTGTGCGACGCGATCATCGCGGGCAATGTAGGTGCCAATGCCACCGCGCTTCTGCAGGGCCTCACAAAAAGTGAAAAGATCGGCGCAGAAAGGTGCGCCGGCAAAGGACGCCGGGCCACTCAGGGACGACAGGACATTAGTGGCTGACATAGTGCCCTTTCCTGGACCGTTTCATCCGGGCTGGGCGGCGTAGCGGAATACAATCAACTGGTCCAGAACCGGACCCGAATGATCCGGCGGCACAGGCTTGTTTCCAACCAGCCAAGCGTAAACTTCCCAGTCCGGGACCTCCAGCAACCGTTCGAACGCGTCCAGCTCGTCTGCACTCATCAGCCCGAGGCGAGCATCGGCAAAACTGCCCAGAATCAGGTCCATTTCCCTGAATCCCCGCCGCCAGGCTCTGAACCTCAATTTTTTTATCCTGGTCTCGTCCTGCATGTCCTGCCCGGGCCTTGTGTGCGAAACGTCATTCTGGGGTTATAGGCCGGACTACGGCGATTGACACGTGCAGCAGTCAGGTGAGCCTTCAACAGCATGATTGTGCTGACCTGCAGCTCCGCCTAGGCTTCACGCGCAATGCGGGACGAACGCCTTTTTCCTCTGTTCGCAGGTCTAGAGACGTTGCCAGGCGTCGGGGCAAAATTGGCCCCACTGATCGCTGAATTGGTAGGCGGCGGAACGGTTTGGGACCTGCTTCTGCATCTTCCGGACCGATGGGTCGACAGGAAGGTATGCGTCAGTTTCGCGGACACAACTCCCGGTGAAGTCTCAACGGTCCGCGGTGAGGTTCACGCCCATCATCCGCCCTACAATGATCGCTCGCCGCATCGCGTTCAGCTGGCCGATGACTCAGGTTTTCTTACTCTGGCCTATTTCAGGGCCGACCCGCGCTGGCTCAAGTCACAGTTTCCCGTAGGCGCTAGCCGGATTGTGTCGGGGCGTATCGATGAATACCGCGGCGAGCGGCAAATGACCCATCCTGATTTCGTCACCGACCCGGAAAAGGGCCCCTTCCCGCCGGCTGTCGAACCCATCTACAGGCTGACCTCAGGATTGACGAACCGGAAGCTCCATAACCTGATCCTGCATGCTCTCAAGCAGGTACCCACAGGACTTCCAGAATGGATCGACGGACATTTGCTGATCCATCGCGGGTGGCCGGATTTTACCGGGGCCCTGCACGGCCTCCATGCTCCGGAAGTCTATGACGAGGTGGCGTTTGATGGCGCCAGGCAACGCCTTGCCTATGACGAGGCCCTCGCACGGGCATCGGCCTTTGCACTCGCGCGTAAAGCCAGAATGGCGCGACGGGCCCCTGTCATTACATGGAACGCCGCTGCTGAAGCCCGTTTCAGAGCTGCACTTAGCTTCAAGCCAACTGGGGCGCAGGATCGGGCGACCAGAGATATAAGCCGTGACCTGGCCAGTGGCCGGCCGATGCGCAGGCTTCTGCAGGGCGATGTCGGATCCGGAAAGACACTGGTTGCTGCCTCCGCCGCCCTGCAAGCCGTACAGGGCGGATTCCAGGCTGCTTTCATGGCGCCAACCGAAGTTCTTGCCCGACAGCAATTCGATACTCTCGACAGACTCCTGTCGCCGCTCGGTCACACGATTGGCGCCATCAGCGGCCGTAGCCGGGGTGCCGCGCGCGAAGCGCTTCTCATGGGAGTGGCAGACGGTTCGATCCAGATCGTCGCTGGAACGCACGCCCTGTTTCAGGAAGCCGTCTCATTCCGGAATCTTGGTCTTATCATCGTTGATGAACAGCACCGGTTTGGTGTGTCTGACAGGATGCGTCTCGCCGGCAAGGCTGAAAGCCCGCATATCCTCGTGATGAGTGCGACCCCTATCCCGCGGACACTCGCTCAGGCCATTCATGGAGACCTTGACACCACTGTTCTTGATGAAAAGCCACCGGGACGAAAGCCCGTCGAAACGCGCGCTATACCTGACGGGCGTATATCCGAGGTGATCGAGGCAGCCGGGCGCGCTATAAGCCGCGGTGAGCGCGTATTCTGGGTTTGCCCAAGGGTCGACGCCGAGGAAGACGATTCTTCAGCTGTCGCACGGCATGCAAGCCTGCAGGAAGCTTTGGGGCTCAAAGCCGGGCTCATTCACGGTCGCCTGCCACCCACGGAAAAAGATGCGGTCCTCGAGGGGTTCAGAGCCGGCAAGACCCGACTGCTGGTAGCCACGACTGTTATCGAAGTCGGCGTTGATGTTCCGGACGCGACGGTCATGGTCATCGAACGTGCCGAGGGCTTCGGGCTGGCCCAGCTTCATCAGCTTCGAGGACGTGTCGGGCGAGGGGACAAGCCGGCCTACTGCCTGCTGGTTTATCGTCCGCCATTAGGCGATATGGCCCGCGACAGACTCGATACACTGCGGCGGACCGAGGACGGATTCGCGATCGCGGAAGCTGATTTCCGTCTCAGAGGGGCGGGCGACCTGCTTGGGCGGCGCCAGGCGGGGATGACTGATTACAGGATTATCGACATTGCCGCGCATGGCGAGCTCCTGGAGATCGCCCGGAAGGATGCCGAAGCTGGTTTGGAAACACGCGCCCCTGCCCTGCGCTTGCTGCGCCAGCTACTGACTCCTATGATCAGGACGGGTGAGACCGAGCGTCCGGCTCCGGAAAATTAGCGCCTTCAGCTCGTATGGGCAGGAGCGGGCGCAACCTGCCCCTGGCTGCCCGGATAATCCGGAACAACAAGTCCCGCCGAGAAAATCACCTTCGCCGCCTCCTCTACGGTCATTTCAAGCCGCTTGACCTCCGACTCCCTGACCCAAAGCAGGAACCCGGAAGTCGGGTTGGGCGTTGTCGGAACAAACACCGACAGAAAGCCGTCCTGAGCGCCAAGCTTGGCGCGCATCTCGCCTTTTGCTGTGCTGGAAACAAATCCGATCGCCCATGTTCCGGCTCTCGGATACTGCACCAGAACGACCTCTCGGAACTGGTCGTTCGTGTTATTTGCGAAGACATCCACGACCTGCTTCAGGACCGAGTAGATTGAGCGAACGACTGGAACCCGCAGAAGGATGCGGTCACTCAAGCCTACGAAGTAACGCCCGAGAACATTGGTCGCGACAACGCCCAAGGCAGTGAGAAAGAGGATCAGCACGATAAGGCCCAAGCCTGGCACTGCGTAATCAAGATATGTCTGAGGCTGAAGCGCTGATGGAAGCAGTGGCACGACCCGCTTGTCGATCTCGCCGATCAGCCATTGCAACAGCATGAAGGTTACAACGATGGGCAAGGCGAGAAACATTCCCGCAAAGAATCGGGACCTTAGCCACCCAAACAGGCCCTGCTTTGGCGGCGGAGACACCTGAACGATCCCGAAATCCGGCTTGTGCGTTTCTGTCATGACGATTTCCTAGCGCTCCTGCGCGAGCTTAACTTGGCGTAACGACTTGGCCCGAGTCTTCTTCCGCGCGATTGTGGCGAAGATGGGAACTGCTGACATGATTGAAAATGCCCTCCAAAACTGGGCCCGGACATATTTTGCAGAGGGCGCAAACATTCAGGAACTCAGCCGGCTGTCCGGGGGCGCCAGCCAGGAAACCTGGGCATTTGAAGTCAATACTCCCTCTCAAATACATAAGCTTATCCTGCGCCGGGCACCCGGCGGAATAGCTATGGCCAGAAACTCTGAGGCCGTTTCGCTTGCCACAGAAGCCGCTTTGCTCAAGGTCGCGGCGCAATCCGGTGTCACGGTCCCTCACGTTTTGCATGTTTCCGCGCCCGGCACGGAGCTTGGTGAAGGGTTCATTATGGGCCGGGTGAACGGCGAAACCATTGGCCGGAAGATTCTCAGGGATGCCTACTACACAGTCGCCCGCGCTCAGCTTGCTGCCGAATGCGGAGCTGCTCTGGCAAGGATTCACCAGACTGATCTTTCAGGACTCCCTCCCATTCCCAGCAGCCTCGGGCAAGACCAGCTGCGAAAGTATGAGGACATCTATCGGGGATTCGACCTACCGCGCCCTGTTTTTGAACTTGCGCTGGCCTGGCTCAAGCAGAACACTCCCCGGCCGCTACAGGCTGTGCTTGTCCATGGTGATTTCAGGCTCGGCAACCTGATTGTGAATTCAGAGGGGCTGGCTGCGGTGCTGGACTGGGAACTCGCGCACCTCGGCGACCCTCGCGAGGATATTGCGTGGATATGTGTGAACTCATGGCGTTTCGGGTATTCCGATAAACGCGTTGGCGGGTTCGGTCACCTTGAGGACCTCCTTGATGCCTATGCGGAAGCTGGCGGTCAGCGGTTTGACGCCGCCGAGATCGACTGGTGGGAAATGCTTGGCAGCCTCAAATGGGGCATCATGTGCATGATCATGTATTCCGTGTTCAAAACCGGCGCTGATCCCAGCATCGAGCGAGCTGCCATAGGGCGGCGTGTCTCAGAGACTGAAATCGATCTCATTAACCTGTTTGAGAGGATGCAGCAGCATGCATGACGCACCGTCTGCGAGTGAGCTGATCATCGCAGTGAAGACCTTCCTCGACGAAACGGCCCAGCCGGCGCTGACCGGGCACGCAGCTTTCCACGCGCGTGTCGCTTCCAATGCGCTGGCTATCGTACTCCGGGAACTCGAACAGCGCCCGGTGGCCGAAGCGGCAGAGACCAGACGGCTCGAGAGCCTTGTCGGAGTGACGGGACAATCAAGCGATATGCTGAACCGCCTGCTTTGTGATGCGTTACGCGAGGGGCGGATGGATTTGTCCACGCCCGGGCTGCTTGAGCACCTCAAAACGACCACAATCGCCCAATTGTCTGTCGATCAGCCTGGCTATTCCGGGCTCACCGCCACGAATACCGAGGATAGTTTGAAACAATGAAACGGGCGATTCTTATCGCACTGGCTTTCCTCGCGCTCGCCGCGACAGCCTACTGGCTATGGCCCGACCCAGCAGCACCTCCCGGAGAACGGATCGCTGCGGCCCCACCCGACTATCAAGGCCCCGGAGGGTGGGCTGCCCGTCCGGCTCAGCCGCCTCCTGCGGTTTGGGAAGAGGGATGGGCAACGGATGTCCTGCTGTTGACGAGCGAAGCGGCTCTGAACGCTGTGGTTGCCGAACAGGCAGAAAAGCAGCTTGAGCGCGGCGCAAGCGCCAGCAAAGTTCTGGCCGCATCATTTCAGCATCTGGGGCCGGTTTATGCGCCTTACTATCGTGTTGGGGCCGAGACATCCGACATTCCCCGATCGCTTGAAACCTATCTCGAGCAGGATAATCGTGGACGCGCCTTTCTGATTGTCACGGATTCAACGCTACCGGCTGGTATTGGCGCCGTCATCTCCAGCGATACCCTAACGCATGAGAGGTTTGCGGGAATCCTTTGGGCCGGCGCGGCGGACAGACCGGATTTTTCTGCACTTTTCCAACCGCCGCTTGCCGCCTCTGAGGTCTGCTCGCGGCGCTTCGCGGATGGCACAGGCTGCGCTGAAACCGTCTCGATAGACAAGGGCAACGGCGAACTGCGTTTTGCGGACAACAGCACCGAGAGCCATCTCCTCAGCGGGTTCAATGAATGGCTAGCCGCTAATGCGACACGCTTGGCCGAACCCCTGGGGCAATTGGAAGATATTGAGATTGTCGATATCCGCAGCCCTGGGGATACCGACTAACACCAGTCCCACGCTTTAGGGCTTTGGCTGATTTTCGGGTAAAGCATCACGGAAAGCACCAATATCCAGCGCGGCTTTCTCTATGGCGACCAGTCTTGGAAAGCATGAAAGATCGACGTCAAACCGCCTTGCGTTCCACATCTGCGGAACGAGTGTTACATCGGCCAGTGTCGGGCAATCGCCAAAGGCCAAAGCTCCGATTTCTGCCTCGCGGGCAAGTGTCTCAAGAGCGGTAAATCCCCTTGTGATCCAGTGACCGTACCAGCGCCGGATTGCCTCGTCAGAGGCGCTGAAATCACTCCGAAGAACAGCCAGCGGAGCCAGATTGTTCAGGGGGTGAATATCGCAGGCGATGATATCAGCGAAGGCCCGCACACGGAGCCTTTCCCAGGGATCCGCAGGAAGGAGGGCCGGCGCTGGCACGGTTTCTTCGAGCCATTCGATCAGCGCCATCGACTGACCCGAAATCTTTCCCTGCCAGTCAATGGCCGGCACCCGCATTTGCGGGTTCACACTTCGATAGTCCGCTGACATCTGCACATCCCGGCCCGGCGCAATGTCAACAGGGACACGGTCGTATGGTATGCCCTTGATGTTCATGGCAATCCGGACCCGGAATGAAGCAGACGACCGCCAGTAGTCGAACAACCTGATCATTCGGCAAGCTCCGTAAGCTCCAACACCTCGAGCAGACTGTTTCGGGCTGTACGGCATTCCTCTGCAAACCGGGGATCGGCGAGGTCTGCTGGCGAAAGCGTGTCTCTGTATGTTGTCCTTACAACATCCTGAAGCGCATCAATGCGGTCATCATCCAGCATTACTCCCTGATGGCATTCAGCAATCTGATCATCCGTCATAGCAACGCGAAGCCGCAGGCAAGCAGGGCCGCCCCCATTGCGCATCGACTGGCGGACATCAACATATTTCACCTCACCGATCGGCCCGTTGCCCGATACCAGAGATTCGCAATAGGCGCGCGTTGTGTCCGTCTCGTGTGTTTCGATCGGAGCAATCAATGTCAGACGTTCATCTCCGGGAAGCTTAAGCAGCTGTGAATTAAACAGATACGACGAAATGGCGTCGCTTAGCGGAACCTCGGCCTCCTGAACACAAACAACCTGAAAATCAAAAAGATCGTTGGCTGCCCTGTGGATTTCAGCCAACGTGGTCTCTGTGTCTTCAAATGCATGCTCATGAAAGAACAGCGTATCAAGCGCGCCAACGCAAACCACATCATTGTGAAACGCGCCGGCTTCGATAGCGCGGCGTGATTGGCGGGAAAAAACGGTTCTGGATGGATCCAGGCCATGGCCGCGGGCAATCGATTCGCTGGCCAGGCGTGTCTGGCGGGCAGGAAATCCCTCTTTATACTCTCCCGTTTCACGTCCCCATACGAAGATTTCAACACCTTGGGATCCATGGGCCCGACACAGCCTGACATGGTTGGCCGCTCCTTCGTCAGCAAAATCCGCATGCCCCGGAAGCGCACCGTGCACGGCAAAGTGTGCGGGCGAGCGAAAAATGGAAACAAGCGTCGCTGTGGTGTAAGGGTGCTCCAAACTTCGGTGCAACATGGTTGAAAGGTTGGCAGGTGTAAGATGCAGGCGCCCATCAGCCGTGTCGGCGGAAGGTGATATGGTTGCAGCATTGGCCGTCCACATGCTGCTTGCCGAATAGGCCGCCTTGAGCAAGCGAGGCTCTTGATCTGCCGCAGCCTCGATAATCCTGGCGTCGGTTCCATCGAAACCGGACGCACTGAGGAGATCGAAATCCGGTCGTGGCAGCGGTGGGAGAACACCTTGAACGAGCCCGTAACGCACCAGCATGCGCATCTTTTCAAGGCCCTGAAGAGCCGCTTCACGTGGGTTTGATAAATCCCCCGCATTGCGGGCACTTGCAAGGTTTCCGTCGGACAGCCCTCCGTAGTTGTGAGACGGTCCGATCAGGCCATCGAAGTTTACCTCATATGCATTCATCGGCGGCTTGGCTCCTGCTTCTTGATCGTGAAAGGGTTCCACACCGCTTTAATGTCTTCTCTTAGCCAGTAGTAAATCCGGGTGCAGACTGACGCCTGACTTCGCTGGCAATCTGGCTGGCTTGTGGCCATGCACAATAGTCAGCCGCATAATAGGCTCCCGGACGGAAATTCCCTGACAGTCCCGGGCCTCCGAAAGGCATCGTCCCGCTTGCCCCAACTGTGGGCCGATTCCAATTCAAGATGCCTGCCCGGATTTCGCTTCGGGCCATGTCCCAGAGCTTAGGATTCTCGCTGACCAGCCCAGCAGCTAGTCCAAAACGCGTCGCGTTGGCTGCAGCTATGGCATCATCAAAGGTTTCCACACGGATAACTTGCAAGAGGGGTCCGAATAACTCATCATCTGGCACATCGCTCGCATCTGAGACATCCACAATCCCCGGCGTCACGAAGCCGCCGCCGCGCTCAAGGCCTGTCAAGGCCAAGGCCGGTCGCGCTCCTCTGTGAAGCAGGCCGGACTGAAAGGACAGGGCAGCCGAACGGGCCTCAGGGCACACCAGCGGGCCCATGAATATGTCCGGTTCGTTCCAGGTACCTATGCGCAATCCTTTGGCCCTTTCCACAACGGCCTCTATGACCTGGTCTCCAAAGCTTCCCCCCGGCAGGATAAGCCGGCGTGCGCACGAACAACGCTGGCCGGTCGTGAGAAAAGCCGATTGCGCGATGATGTCGGCGGCGGCTGCCAAATCGGCTGGGTCCCATACAATCAGGGGATTATTTCCCCCCATCTCAAGAGCCAGAATCACATCCGGGCGCCCCGCAAAATGCTTGTGGAAATGGAGCCCCGTCCTGGCCGACCCCGTGAACAGGACGCCACTGATATCGGTATCGATGAGGGCCTGTCCTGTTTCACGGCCGCCGTTCACAACTTCCAGGACACCAGGCGGCAAGCCGGCGGCTTCAAACGCCTCGACCATGATCCGTGCAACGCCCGGTGCGAGTTCCGAAGGCTTGAAGACACAGGCATTACCAGCCAGCAAGGCCGGAACAATATGCCCGTTGGGAAGGTGCCCCGGAAAATTGAATGGGCCAAATACGGCCATCACCCCATGGGGACGGTGGCTCAGCCTGGCACTACCGAACGGCGTCGTATCTTCCCGCTCCCCTGCACGTTCTGTCTGAGCCGCTACCGATACGCTCACTTTTGCAGCCATCGAGGCCGCCTCCGCTTCAGAATCCCAAAGCGCCTTTCCCATTTCGCGGCTGATGATTTCTGCAATAGCCGGCGAGCGGCTTTTTATTTCCCGGCCATAAGCTTCGATGACAGACGTTCGCTCTGCCTGCGGTCGGCGGGCCCAATCGCGCTGTGCCGCTTTTGCGAACGCAACAGACGCAAGAACTTGCTGCCGGGAAGCCGCGTTGCCTTCCCAAACAATCGCGCCGCTTGCGGGGCAACTTTTGGAAAACGCAGGACCTTCTCCCACGTCCCACCGGCCCTGTGTGTAAATATCATGTGCTGTCATCATGGCCTGACCCAGAACCTCGCCTCCTTTCCCGGTTTGAGTTGCAAGCACTCGATCATTTCACCAGAAAGCCAGAGGGTTTCGTCGTCCCTGTTTACAAGTTTACCCGAGGTAGCTCGAAACTCCGGCAGGAGATTATTCGAGACTAGCCCCAGCTTTGCATCCGGACCATCGTCCACGGAGCCTTTCTTGACTTTCAGAACCCGGCTTTCGCGTATCGTGCGTATGTGGCGACGCTGAACTGCAACGAGCGGGCCACCATCGAATATGTCAACTGTCCGGTCGAATTCGAAACCCTCCCATTGGAGCAGCTTGTAGGCCCCGACGCCTTCGGAATGACAGCGGCCGATAACTTCCCGGGCTTCGGTTGGAAGCAGATCGACATAAATGGGATACCGGGGCATCAGGTCCATGATGAAGTGATTGTCGGTTGTGGCGGATAGCCGGTCTGCCTCAGCAAAGTCCATCCTGAAGAAGTGCCGGCCAAGGCATTCCCAGAACGGTGAAACACCTGAATCGTCCACCACGCCGCGAAGCTCCGCCAGCACCTTGTCGCTGAAGCGTTCGGGCGCAGCGGCCATAAGCAGGTAGCGGGACTGACCTGCCAGCCGGCCCGCGCCGCCGCCGCGATGGTCAGGCTTCAGGAAAAGCGTTCCAACCTCTGTAAATCCAACATATTCATTGGTCAGAACAAGCGCATCCATATCGAAACGCAAATTGCCAGCCGCCTGGCTTGCCTGTGCGAGCGTGATGATCCGGTAGTTGAAGAAAGGCTGGTCAATACCTGTTCCCGCCTTCACGGCAGAGCAGCCAGCGATTTGCCCGCTTGGCAAGTGCTCCATCATCATCAGATACTTTCCATACTGAAGAGTCTTCTGACGGCCATGAAAGGCACGCTCAGACTGCAGCAACCGCTCCCGCAGTATTTCCTCGTCCACAGGCAGACTCGTGAAACCAGGGCCGGATAATTCGGCGAGTTCCATCAGCGCGTCGAAATCGTCCGGCCGCGATGGACGCATGACATACCCCACAGCCATCGTCAGCGCTCCATAAGGCCCTTTATTCTCCGCGCATCGAGACGGCCGTCCGCCAAACGGTTCAGCAACAGGGCCGACAGCGTCGCCCTCTCAGAAAAGCTTTCTGCTACGACGTACTCTTCCACAGAATGGATGCGCCCCCCTCGAACACCCAGCGTATCAACATTTGGAACACCTGCAGCGAAAACATTATTGCCCTCACAGACGCCGCCAGTGTCTTCGAATGACAGGCTGAGACCCATGGCTTCACCAGTTTCCTGAACCGCCTTGAACAGGGCCTCCTGTGCCCGATTGCGTGGCTTGGGTGGACGGTAAAACCCGCCATGGAGATGACCCCGAATTCCATCGCGGCATGAGAGATCGTCCAGGATCTGCCGGATTTGTGCATCAGCCCATCCAGCTGTCTCAGCATCAGGCGCCCTTGCGCCAAAGCGAACAATTGCAAGGTCAGGCACGATATTCACCGGACCCCCACCATCTATGGCCCCGACATTGAATGTGACGCCGGCACGTACATTGTTCAGGCTTTCGATACGGGCTGTGAACAGAGCAGCAGCCTCTATGGCGCTTCTGCCGTCAGCTTTAGAACGACCGGCATGCGCGGCAATGCCCCGGAAAACGGCGTCATAGACAGCTGAGCCCTTTCGGCCGCCTGACATCGCGCCTGTATCCATCGCGGGCTCAAATGTCATGCCGATATGCGCGCCGTCACGCGCTGCGCTCTCTATGGCCGCTGCGGATCCTAAATTCCCGATCTCTTCATCAGGAGTAAGCACAACCCTGTAACCCAGCCGATCCTTTGAAGGACCGGCCTCAAAGGCCAGTAAGGCTTCGAGCATGACGCAAAGTCCGCCCTTCATATCAGCCAGACCAGGCCCATTGATCCTGCCATCCCCCAGATCCCGTATCGTCTCGAAGGTGCCAGCGGGAAATACAGTGTCGTAGTGTCCAGTGAGGATAATCTGGACAGGCGCTGAAGGCCGGGCTGTAGCCTGAATGATGGGTCCGGTTTCTACGGTTTTCTGTTCGCCATCATGACTGACAGTTTGGAACGGTCGTGCCTCAGTCAGGGATATTTCGGCGTCGAGCCGGGAGAAAGCGTCAGCCAGGATTGGGGCAAGCGCCTTCAGGCCGGCAAGGTTGTAGCTTCCCGTGTTGATCGCTGACCAGCTCCGGGTGGTTGCCAGCATGTCGGCATCTCTGGCTCCAAGCCGCTCCTGCACGGCTGCATCTTCAAGGGTTAGCTGGTTGATTTCTTTCATTTGCCCTTGCTTTCACAGGCAGGGCCGCGGGGCAAGCCGAATGACGATAGCAAAAAAAAGAACGGCCCGGCATAGGCCGGGCCGCTCCAGTCTAAAGTTCTGCAGACTACTGCAGGACGATGCGAACTTCCGAGCGCCTGTTGAGCGGCTCCCGAACATTGTCGCGGGTATCGAGAGCAAGGTCGCGCTGTCCGCGGCCTTCACGCTGAATGAGGTCGGAAGCTACACCGCGTGATGTCAGCGCATTCGCAACCGCATCGGCGCGACGAACCGACAAGCGCTCGTTGTAGGCAGCACTCCCCGACGTATCGGTGTGACCAACAACGTTGACGATTTCGACTGTGCACCCTTCGGCAGCGCGTACGTTTGCCACTGCGGCATCAATCACCTGAGCCGCCGCACTGGTAATATCAGCGCCATCCCACTCGAAATAGACGATGAAGTCCTGACCGAGCTGCGAACACTGCTGCGCAACCGGAGCAACTTCCTCAACCGGCGGAGGCGGCGGAGGCGGCGGCGGGGGAGGCGGCGGAGGCGGTGGCGGAGGCGAGGCGACCGGAACCGGCGGCGGAGGTGTCACACCGAAAGCATAGCGAAGGCCAATCGATGCCGAATGATCGGTATAATCCATGTCATAGCTGACGCCGCCATGATTGCCGGCAAAAGTCAGGTCCCTGACGAGGAAATAACGATAGCCTACGTCGAGCGTGAGCCGGTCGCTCATCTGGAAGCCCAGCCCAGCAAGGGCCTGGTAGGCTGTCTTGCTGTTGTCGTCATTGAAGCCGTTGACAGCACTCAGATTGTTTCCGGTGCCGATGACGCGGTTGGCCGCTTTGGCCTTCACGCGTGCACCGCCAATCCCAACGCCGATATAGGGCTTCACCGTGCCGTCCCGGTTGAAGTCGTAGATGGCGTTAAACATAAGATCGGTGACTGAGGCATATCCTGACGGGGAGACTGTGCTTCCCGGAGGTTCAGCGCCAGAAATGGTGCGGGACACGTCAAGGTCGCCACCTCTGTGCCCCAGAGTGCTTTCCAGGCGGAGCCCATTGTCGAACGCGTAGCCGAATCCTAACGCTCCCCCGAAGGTCTCTGACACATTGGAGTCGTCGGACAATTTGCCTGCGACGCTGTCGTTTGCGTCGTGATCGGCAGTCCCATCAAACGAGTAAATCGCATCGGCGCGACCATACCAGCCCTCGGCATGGGCCATCAGGCCAGCAGACGCAAACGCGGCGGCGGCTGATGCGCACAATAGAGTTTTCTTCATCATCAATCCCCTTTTGTGTGCCGTTTGACGGTATTGTCCACGGCCGCAGGTGAACTCGGGAGAATCCCGATACGCTGTTGTTAATGCCTTTCCGGGCAAATCGCGAGTGTTTTCCAGACTTTGCTAACCTGTCCAGATGGTGTTTTTCAGACACCGCGGCTGTTTTGCAACACGTCTAACTTCACGTCAAATACCGGCAGCCGAAAAAAGTCGTAATGAACAATGGTACCGCCTCCCCGGCTTGAACGGGGGACCTCTAGATCCACAATCTAGCGCTCTAACCAGCTGAGCTAAGGCGGCTTACCGATCGCTTGGCTTACTCGCACCCCGGCGCCTTTTCAAGCAGGCCGCTAGCTGCCTCATCACACTTTGACGACCTGGTCGAATTCCAGGTCAACAGGCGTTCCCCTGCCGAAAATCGAGACGGTTACCTTAAGGCGGCCATGCGCCTCATCGATTTCCTCGACCGCGCCCTCAAACCCCTGGAAAGGACCATCGTTCACCTGGACCTGTTCGCCGATCTCGAAGCTGATGCGGGGCCGGGGCCGTTCTGCTGTTACCTCAGCGCTGCGGCCAAGAATTCTATCAACTTCCAGCTGCCTGACCGGGAGCGGTTTTTTCCCGCCTTCTGCGCCCAGAAAGCCTGAAACCTTGGGTGTATCGCGTACAAGATGGTAAATATCGTCCGTCAATTGGGCCTTTAACAGGACATATCCCGGGAAAGACCTGCGTTCGACAGTCTTCTTCTTGCCCCGCGCAACTTCGACCACCTCTTCGGTCGGCACCTCAATCTCCTCGATCAAGGCCAGCAATCCCTTGCGCTCGGCCTGTTCACGAATGCCTGCCGCGACCTTCTTCTCGAAATTCGAGTAGGCGTGCACGATATACCATTTTGCTTCAGCCATCCGGCTTCCGGCTCCTAAATTGGGGGAGAGGGTGTCTCAAACGCCCCGCACAAAATTGACGAAAAAGGTTATGACGGTATCGGTAAGGAAAAGGAAGATGCCTATCAGGACCGACACAATAATCACAAATATTGTGGCCTGAACCGTTTCCTGACGCGACGTCCAGGTAACCTTGTTGCCTTCCTCACGGACCTGGCGCACGAACGTCAGCGGTCCGGCGCGCTTCTTTTTTTCCTTGGGCTTGTCATCGGCCATGATGTCTTATCTCTCTAGGTCTCCGGCGCATTATCGTGAATGCCCTATCGCGTCCATGGTTACGTGGTGACTATATGCCAGAAATGCCGCCCGCGCGCCTGCGTTTCAACAACCAGGCGCAGCTGCAACCGCCTAGCCAGCTGTTTTTGAAGCGCCAAATACCACCGGAAGCGTGCCCGGCGCCGGGGCTTCGAACGCAAAGAGGCTCCCGGATAGCGGTCTCGCATCAAGTTGAGGAAAACTCAGCCCCTGACGTGATGTGGTAATAAACAGGGTGCGCAGATCAGGTCCGCCGAAGCAGCACGCGGTTGGCAGGGGCGCGGCCAGAAGTATGCTCTGATCGATGCTGCCATCGGGCGCAAATCGCACGACTCGCGAAGCCCCGTGCAAGCAGGTCCAGAGGAAGCCTTCAGTGTCGACAGCGGACCCGTAAGGGCGGCCGCCGAGATCATGCGTGAAAGCAAAGGTCCTGCGGGACGACACGGCACCGGTAGCGCTGTCATAGTCGAAGGCCAGAATTTCGTATTCTTCGGAGTCGCAGGTATAAAAGGTCTTCCTGTCAGGCGAAAACGTAAATGTCTGGGTGAGCATCACAGGCGGAAGCCGCACCTTCTGAATGGATCGGTCCGGCATCAGGCGGAAGTAGGCGCCGCAGGGCTCCCGTTGCTGCGGATCGACCATGCCGAACCACAGCGAGCCATCTGGCGCGACCGCTCCAGCACTGGCGCAAATGTCAGAGGGGTCCGCCTCGATTGTGCACAGCCATTCGTAGACTTCGGTTGCAGGATCGAAAGTGCCGATCTCCTGATCGCCGGCCATGAGGAGCAAGCCGTTCCAGAGCGCAGTGACGCTCGCATGCAGGGGCAGGTCATAGCGACGCGTATTCCCGGTACGCGGGTTGAAACGATGCAGCTTTGCCCGCTTGTGATCAACCCACCAAAGATAGCCTTCATCCGCGCTCCAGATGGGAGATGTCCCATGGAGGCAGCCTGTGGGAGCAACGCACTCAGGCGACATCATCATTGTTTCAGGCCTCCTGAGGACACTTGCAAGATTCAGCCGCCCGCAAGCAGCCCTGCCATATCTGCGAGATCGAAAAGGCCGTCCTGAAGGGCTTCATCTGCTGAAACGGCTTCAACGTCTGCGCCCAATACCTGAAAGGCTTGCGTGTATGCTCCAAGCCAGTCCCTGCCCGCAAGCAGGGTAACTTCATCGCCCGGATCATAGTGTTTCGCGATATCTGCACCGACAAGTAACCCCAATAGCGCAGAAGCGCCGTCAGCCTTCGCAAGGACGCCACTCTGGATGGCAGCGTGAACCGAAAATGCGGAGGCTGGTTCATCGGAGTCCAACGCACGGTCGACCCAATCCCGAAATATATCACTATCGGGATCACTCCTGCCCTCTACGCTGACCCCATAGAATGCCTCTGCATTTAAAAGGAGCCGATACAAATCAGGGGTTAGCTCGGTGCAGAACTTCGTCGCCCTGCCATTCTGCAAGGTATAGTGGCGAGCCTGACGGTTCACGCAGCACACCCTCCCGTGAGGTTCTTCCAGCGACGCAAGCAACGTTTCGCTCCCACAGGAAAGGTCAGGCGGTGAGACTTGCCGCAGCCAAGGCACGACATATAAGCCATGAATGTACCTAAGCCGCTCCGACAGAGCGCTGATATCCAATGGGACAGGCAGGGCGCCATCATTACTGCCCGTGCAATGCGCAGCAAGATCGCCGCATCCGATGAAGGGAACACAGGCCGGGCTCCCGAGGCCGGATTGTATACGCTGGCGCACCTGATCCGCAGCAGACTTTTCCCCTGCCCCAGCCGCCAGCGCCACCTCAAGTTCCGACACGATCTCCCCATCGGCATCAAAGGACCAGGCCCGAAGCCGCTCGTTGGCCCATTCAAATCCAATAAGGGCAATATCACCGGTCATGATGCGCAACCCTGATTCAAGACTTTAAGTGAGCTGGCCAAGCACTTCCCGTGTCGCGGCTGGAGATCATTGTCAATTCTTGCCGGCGGCCGCTTGCCCTGGTCGTCTGCGGGCTGCATCAAGCCCGGCATCACGACGAGACCACCAAAGGATAGCACCATGAATGAAAAGGCTTCCGCAGATGCACTATCGGGTCTGGCCAAGCTGGTCCACGTGATGCAAAGCCTGCGCAACCCTAACAATGGCTGCCCCTGGGATCTTGAGCAGACTTTTGAGACGATAGCCCCCTATACAATTGAAGAAGCTTATGAAGTGGCTGACGCCATCGCTCGCAGCGACTTTCGCGACCTGCGGGAAGAACTGGGTGACCTTCTCTTCCAAGTTGTCTTCCACAGCCAGATGGCCGCCGAGGCCGGACATTTTTCGCTGGTCGAGGTCATTGAGGCCATTACGGACAAAATGATCCAGCGGCATCCGCACGTCTTCAACGAGCCGGATGGGCGGGATGCGACAGCACAGACAGTGGCCTGGGAGGTGATGAAGGCAACTGAACGTGCCGCAAAGCAATCTGCCAGAGGTCAACCAGCAAGTGCACTCGATGGGGTAGCACTTGCTTTGCCAGCCCTCCAACGCGCCGAAAAACTGCAAAAAAGAGCGGCACGAACCGGCTTTGACTGGACCGAAGCTGATCAGATCTTTGACAAGCTGGACGAAGAACTCGGCGAGGTTCGCGATGCGATGGCCGGCGGTGTGCGGAATCAGATTGAAGACGAGATTGGCGACTTGTTGTTTGTCGTTGCCAACCTTGCAAGGCGTCTATCCATTGATCCCGAGGACGCGCTCCGAAAGGCAAATGCAAAGTTTGAGCGGCGGTTCCGGGCTATGGAGCAAGCGGCAAAGCAGAAAGGCGAGACCTTTTCGAGCCTCAGCCTCGATGCGCAGGAGGCGTATTGGCAATCCGTAAAGCAGGCCGAAAAGGACACATGACCGATCAGTCTGCCTAGTCTGTCGTAACTTCTGCCAGATGCGGAAAAACTGCCCGGAATTGACCGATGCGGTCCCTGCGCAGGCGAACCTGCAGAGACGTCACTCCGGATTTATCGGCTTCTTCAACCAGAACTTCACCATGCTGATGAAGCCATGCCCGGGCTTTTCCTTCACATGGCTCAAGCCGAACGAGAATAGCGGGGGTTTGTTCAACCAGCGTGTCATCAATCAGTTTGAGGAGGCTGGGTATCCCTTTGCCGGTTAGTCCCGAAACTATCGCCGCCCTAGGCTCGGTTTCCATCTCATCCGCGGCCAGCTGCAGAGCTTGCAAACTCTCAAACTCTACCTTGTCGCTCTTGTTCCAGGCCTCAACGATTGGCGGCAGGTGAAGCCCGGTCTCTGCCTCAAGCTGGTGAAGCACTTTCATGACCTCATCAGCCTGCTCGCGATCTGCCCCACTAGTTCGGTCACGGACGTGAACGAGAAGGTCAGCATGCAAAATTTCCTCCAGCGTAGCCTGAAAGCTTTCGACCAGATGGGTTGGCAGATCGGAGATAAAGCCGACCGTATCGATGAGCACGGCTTCGCCCAGAACCGGAAGATCTAGCCGGCGGATGGTCGTGTCCAATGTGGCGAAAGGCATGTCCTGCGCCAATACATTTGCGCCGGTCAGCTTGTTGAAGAGTGTTGACTTTCCAGAGTTGGTATACCCGACCAGTGCAATTACGGGCCTTCCGCCGCGAAGACGCCCTGCCCGCTGCACGGAGCGTGTCCGCCTCACCTCAGAAATGTCCCGTCGCAGCCGCAGGATCCTGTCGTCAAGCATCCGCCTATCAGACTCGATCTGGCTTTCTCCCGGCCCGGAAAGAAACCCGCCCCCACCCCGCTGGCGCTCAAGGTGCGTCCAGGTCCGCACAAGCCGTGATCGCTCATAAAGTATGCGAGCCAGCTCAACCTGAAGACGACCTTCACGGGTTCGGGCCCGCAGACCGAAGATCTCAAGAATGAGACCCGTCCGGTCGATCACTTTCAGACCCAGCCTGTTTTCCAGGTTACGCTGCTGAACCGGTGTCAAAGCGCCATCTACAACAGCCAGAGTGGCCTTGGCGGCCAGCAAATCTTCAGCAAACAAGTCAAGGAGCCCCCCGGAAAGCAGGTGGCTGGGATTAACCTGCCGGACATGAACCGGACGCAAGAAGCTCAAGGAGCAGCCCAACGCCTGGACCAGGCCTGTCGTTTCCTGCACACGCTCGCGCCCAGGCCGATCAGCCGAAGAGAACCAGGGAATTACGACCCCGGCTATTTCTGGCTCAGGCAGGGGGTTTAGCGGCAGGCTGGCCAATGAAACTCAGTTCCCGGCTTCTTCTTCGTCAAAGAGTTGAACCGGAGCACTCGGCGCTATCGTAGAAATCGCGTGTTTGTATACCAGTTGGGGTGGCCGGCCATCGCCGCGGAGCAAAACGCAGAAATTGTCAAACCAGGTGACAACGCCCTGTAATTTTACCCCATTGACCAAAAAGACTGTTAGCGGCGTGCGCGATTTGCGCACTGCATTCAGAAAGGTGTCCTGCAGGTTTTGTTTCTTATCGGCAGACATCGGCAAACGGATCCAGTTACAAAGCTCATTTTTTTATTGCAGCTAAATAGATTACCTTTCACGTGCAAGGGCCCATTGCCTTATCGCCGCCAGAAACTTGGGTTCATCGCGGGCAAAAGAGCGAGAATTTCCAACCTGCCCAGCAGCATGGCAACAATGAGCAAAGCTTCCGCACTCGGCCGCAAACCGCGTGCGGCTTCGCCTATGAGGCCGCCCGAGCTCGTAAGGGCGCCGATCGAAAGCCGGATAGATTGTTCAAACCCCTGCCCTGAAAGACTGAAAAGAAGAACTGTCACAAAAACGGCTACGATGTAAGCGATCAGATAGACCCACACTCCGATCACACTGCGCTCATCGAGCACGCGATCGCGAAATGAAAAATGTAACATCGATCGGCGATAGCCCAGTTGCCGGAACTCCTGCTCGGCGCGCCGGAACAAAACGATAAGTCGTGCCAGCTTGACCCCACCAGCTGCAGAAAGGGCTGCGCCACCGATCAGGCAAGGAATGACCCAGACCGTGACCGGGACTACAGCATCAGCTGCGCCAGGGCTGACCGGAATGCCCGAGGTCGCCAGAGTCGATACAGACCAGCCCAAACCATCGGTCAGGTTGATGCCTGCAAATAAAAGCAAAAGGGCAAACAGACTTGCCAAGCCGGCAAAAGCAACAACTTCCGGATCAGTCACAAGCACTCGGAGTTGCCGTCGCCCAAGCGGCAGGAACGCCGCGAGGCCCAAGGCCGCAAATGCCAGCCCGGCGGTCAAGATGACCGACACCACAGGGGAATTTGGCGGGCTGTAGAGGCCTGACGGCAACACCAGCCCTGTCGTGATGGCACTCACCGTATTGGCAGCCGCTATACCGATGGGCTCACCCGCCATAACCAATGAGATGAATATCACGCTGAACCCGAATACAAGCATTGCCAAGACAGCGCGGATAATGCGGGGTATTGCTTCAAAGAAACTGGCATCGGGGAGGGAAAAAAGCACGGATCGGTGTATGCCAGGACCTCCGAGATTGATTGCAGCAAAGACACCAGCCGCAATCACCAGCGCTGATGCTGCGCCTAGCAGATGTAGCAGCGCCCTCCAGACGAGCAGGCTCACAGGCCAGTTGTCACTCCGGAGCGTGATGACCGTATGCCCGCTTGTGGACAAACACGACGCGGCCTCGTGAATCGCAGTCAGGACTGAACTATTCTCCACACCAAGGACAAAAGGAATGGATGCCGCGACGGGGGACAGCGCGATCCAGAGTATGCTGACGGCCAAGCCATCTGCCGGCGCCGCGCGCCGCCGCGGTTTTCCGGCCAAAAGGCCAATCGTGGCTGCGGCCGTGCCACACGCGAGTGCAGTTAGCAGGAAGGCCGTGGCCTGGCTCCACTCGTTTAGTGCTGCCGCAACCCCGCCCGTCATTCCGGCGAGTGCTGCAACAAGCAGTATCAGCAGCGAGAGAACACGAACGACAGAGGGATAGTTCATGGATCAGAAGAAGTCCGGGTTCACCCGGAAAAACTTCTCCGCACTGCGGACAGTGTCTGCCTCATAGAATAGAACGATGTGGTCATCAGGCCGGACGATGACATTTTCCGCAGGAAGCATGATGTCCGAGCCACGGATGACCGCACCCGCACACATTCCTTCTGGCAAGTCATCATAGTTGACAGGCTTCCCTACGAGCGCTGATGACTCCAGCACGACACCTTCCGCGACTTCCGCAGCCCCGTCCTCCAAGCTATGAAGATTTATAATACGTCCACGCCGCATCCTCATGAGGATTTTTGACACGGTCAGCGCTCTTGGATCCAGAACCGTATCGACACGCATATCTGACGCAAGAGCGCCAAGCTCTGTCGAATTGATCAAGGCCAGCGTACGCCTTGCACCACAGCGCTTGGCAAGATTGCTGATGAGCAGATTTGCCTTGTCGTCGTCTGTAATTGCAATGACAAAATCAGCCCTATCAACACCGGCTTCCATAAGGATGTTGTTGTCCAGTCCGTCGCCCTGAATAACGATCGAACGTTTGACCTCAGCTACAGCCCGGTTCGCTCTCTGTGAGTCTCTTTCGATGAGACGTACTCTGATATGGCTTTCCTTTTCCAGCTCCTTGGCCACATGCAGACCAACATTTCCTGCACCAATGATCACGACGTGATCGTTGCGGCCATCCTGCATACTGAAGATCGATGTCAGACGGTTGATATGGGCATCAAGCACGGCTGCGTAAACGCGGTCTCCGGCCTTGAGAACATCCCTTTTGCGTGCCGCGCGGAGTTCTTCCCCACTTCCAATACCGATAATGCGGGCCGTCAGTTCAGAAAAAAGGTCCGTGAACTGCTCTACCGGAAGATTACGCAGTGGGCTATCTTCATCAACATCAAAGCCCAGCAGTTTTAAATGCCCCTCGGCGAAACTGACGCTAATGTTGGTACCGGGAGTATGAAAACGCTGCAGAATCGCATCGCCAACCTCGACTTCGGGTGAAATAACCAGGTCAACCGGCAGTCCTTCGCGAGAGAAGATATTTTTCCAGGCTGTTTCCAGATAGGACCGGTTGCGAATGCGAGCGACTTTGAACGGTACTGAAAATAGCGTGTGCGCAACCTGGCAGATAACCATATTGATTTCATCAAAATGTGTGACGGCTATGATCATCTCGCAATCAGCCGCTCGCGCGCTTTTCAGAACGTCCGGATGGGCTGCATGACCCGTTATGCCACGAACATCCAGGTCAATTGACGCCTGATCGACCAAGGACGCGTCTTCATCAATGAGTGTTATCTCGTGTTTTTCGCGCGCCAGCTTGCGCGCGATTCCCTGCCCGACGCGACCGGCACCGCAAATGATCACATGCATGTCAAAGTGCCTCTAGAAGGCCCCTCAGGCTTCTGATCTCAAACCAGTAGATATTCCCAAAGCCTTTAATTTTCTATGGAGAGCTGAGCGCTCCATACCAATGAATTCCGCCGTTCGGGAAATGTTTCCATTAAAGCGCGTTATCTGCAACGTCAGATATTCCCGCTCAAATTGCTCGCGGGCCTCCTTGAGAGACAGGCTAACGGCATTTGAGGGCGATGACCTCGTGTCAAAAGGTGATGCTGTATTGATATCCCGAGGTAATTCCTCAGGGCTGACAGGCCGGGAGGCATCGGATGGTGATAGAATGAGAACACGCTCAATGACGTTTCTCAGCTGTCTGACATTACCGGGCCAGTCGATGGCCTGAAGCACCGCCAGAGCTTCCGGCGCAAAACTCCTTGCATTCAGGCCGGATGAGGCCGCTATACGGCCACTGAAGTATTTGGTGAGCGCCGTTATGTCATCACGTCGCTCTGACAAGGCCGGGACACGCAGCGGAACAACGTTCAGGCGGTAGTAGAGATCCTCGCGGAAGTTCCCTTTTTCGATCTCCGCCTTGAGGTCCTTTGTCGTTGTGGCCATCACCCTGACATCAACCGACACATCATGGCGACCGCCAACTCGTTGAAACCGCTGCTCTGTCAGGACCCGAAGGATTTTATTCTGTGTGCCGATGGGCATGTCACCCACCTCATCGAGAAGCAGGGTTCCCAGATGCGCCCGCTCAAACAACCCCACCTGCAGGGTACGTCCCTGGGAATCCTCCTGACCAAAAAGTGCATTCTCCATCTGATCGGGGGCAACAGTCGCTGAATTCACGACCACGAATGGACCATCGGCTCGAGCCGAAGCACGATGCAAGAGCCGTGCGGCGAGCTCCTTGCCTACTCCCGAGGGACCGGAAATAAGGACGCGCGAGTTTGTGGGGCCCACCTTTTCAACCACGTTCCGCAATGCACTGGCGGCGCTACTATCCCCGATCCACTGTTCATCCTCTCCGGCGCGGCTGCGCAATGCCGCGTTCTCATAGCGCAGTCGTGCCGATTCAATTGCGCGCTCGACAACGAGCAGAAGACGATCGGCCTTGATGGGCTTTTCGATGAAATCGAACGCGCCGCGCCGTATGGCCGCAATGGCGGTCTCAATATTCCCATGACCGCTGATGACGATAACAGGCAGAATGGGATCAATCGCTTTCAGGTACTTGAGTACCGACAGCCCATCCATTCCGCTACCCTGCAACCAGACGTCCAGCACTACCAGGCGAGGTGTTCGCGAACGAACCTCGTCGAGCGCGCGCTCAGCAGTTTCGGCCGTTCGTACCGCGTAACCCTCATCCCCGAGAACGCCAGCCATCAGCTCACGGATATCTGGCTCATCATCAACGACTAGAACATCCAAGGCCATATTTCACTCCCTCTAAAGACTTGCCGGCCGAGGCAACACGCCCTGCTGCGGAATACTGACAAGAGCATCATCCACCTCCCCGATTGCCGCGAGAACACCGTTGTCAGGCAGATAGACACGCACGCGCGCACCCCGCTGACCATCCGGCCGGTTCTGTAATGATATTGACCCGCCATGATCGGCAATTATGCGATTGACAATCGCTAGACCAAGTCCAGTTCCGCGTTCGCGCGTTGTAACATACGGCTCAAGGAGACGGTTACGCACGTCCCTTGGAAAGCCAGGCCCATTATCATCAATCAGGATTTCAATGCCGCCAGGGTCGCGTCGCATGGCAATACGGATGTGCCCGGCAGACTCGCCAGCTTCCACCATGGCGCCGATGGCCTCCGCAGCATTCTTCAGAAGATTGCCAAACGCCTGACCGAGAAGCCGCTCGTCGCCAAGATGCGTTGCGGTCTCCATGTCAGTCTGCAAATCAATCTCGATGTCAGGCGAAACCATGCTTTGGGCAAAGCAAGTGCCCTGAAGGAGCAACCGCAAGTCAAAGGTGGCGACATTAGGTTTCGGCATCCGCGCAAACGACGAAAACTCCTGCACCATGCGATCAATGTCTTCGATCTTCCGAAGGATTGTGTCGATGCAGCGCTCAAAAACTGTATCTCCTGGCTCAATCTTTGAGCCATAACGGCGGTTGAGCCGCTCAGTCGAAAGCATGATCGGGGTCAGCGGGTTTCTGATTTCATGCGCGATGCGTCTGGCGACATCACGCCAAGCGAGCTGGCGTTGAGCATACACGAGCCGTGTCATGTCATCAAAAGTGAGCACACAGCCCCCTGAAGGTTCAGGGGCCGATTTCAGGCGGACATTCTTGGTGTCACCGTTGACCATAACATCGATCGAGGCATCAACCGGAGCGCCTCGCTCAAACGTGTCGCGCACGAAGCGTTCAAATTGAGGAGCGATATCACTCAGGTGCGCACCATCTGGTATTTCCTCCATATCAAGAATGATCGCTGCCGATCTGTTGGCAAGCGTAATGCGCCGGTCACGATCAACACGCATGACTCCAGCGCCGATCTCGGCCAGCAATGTCTCGACGAAACGCCTGCGGTCCGCCTCTTCCCTGCTAGCCTGGATGAGTGCGTTCTGCTGAGATGTTAGCTGCTCTGTCATGGCGTTGAACGACAGGCTAAGGGCATGAATCTCATCAGCGGGGCCATGGACAGGTACACGCACTCCCAGATCGCCGTCGCGCACCGCAGTGGCGGCGGATGCTAGCCGCGCGATTGGCACAGTCACACGTCCTGCGGCCTCAAGCCCAAGCCGTGTTGCGAGCAAAAGAATTAGTCCGGCTATCTGCGCATACCCGATAGCGAATATGGCCTGGAGCCGGCCGCTACCGCGTTTCGCTGTGTAATACTCATCAAGGGCTCGTTCGGCCTCGCGCAAGGATTGGGCAGCGTTTCTGTCAAACACTTTTACAGCATACAGATATCCTGATAACGGTGCATCGATCCGGGATACCGCCGTGGCCAATCCCCTTCCTTCATAGAGGGTTGTCGCCACCGAGCCCTCATCAGCTTCAATGAATGCCGTTTGGGGCGGCGGCAAAAGTATCGGAGATTGCACGCTGGCTTCTGCAACAACCTCGACTCCATCGGAGCCCAGTATGGCGATCGTAAGAAAATCCCGGATAGCGAGTTCAGATCTCAGCCCTTCGAAGAACGCTGTTGATGCATAGGCGGCAAGGTCAATTCCGTCTTGGGCGGCATCGTCTGCTGCTGGCCCGGCTGCGGCGAGTGATTCATCAACCTGACGACTGAAGCTCTCTATATCGAGCGCCGCCATACGCATGTCACTTTCAAAGCCCGTTTGAAAGTTCTCCACGTAGCTCCTGAAAATCTCGGCGTTCTTTTCGACTAGGCGATCCACCCTCTCGCCAATCCATCGATCAAGACCTTGCGTGATGAAAGCGCCCATGAACACGGCAACTATCATCGCTGGCATCAAAGCGGACAGACCGAACAAGAGCACAAACCGCTTCGCAAGACGGCCATTGCCGCTGCCGTCGCGGGTCAGGCGGATCCGCCTGTACTCGCGGACAACGATGACAGCGAGAACACCCAGAAGAAGAAAGTTCAGTCCCAGAAGCCAGGGAACCGCGCCGGCGGTCGGGTCGTTCGGTGAGATGCCGGATATGGCGAAAAAAGTCGCAAACACTGCGACGAGAGAAGCAACGATGAACAGCCCCTCGAACAAGGTCCAACCGTTCTTCGCCTGAGAACCCAAATGGGACAGCACGCTTGTTAACCTTATCAGGCCCCCAGGCCCGTTGCGAGAATACCACTATTTACGTGGTATTCGAGCCACAGTGTAGCCATAAGGTCACAACGCAGAGCGCGTCAATCAGTCTTCTGCAATCCCCAAAGCGTTAATTTTCGCACGCAGCGTATTCCGGTTCATCCCCAGCAATTGAGCCGCCCTCACCTTGTTTCCCGACGTTACAGACAGGGCCAGCTTGATGAGTGGCCGCTCGACACGGTCGATAACAGCGGAATGCACCCCCTCTCCCCTAGTCTCATCGGAGGCCAGGAGATCCCCCATGACATGGCGATGAAGCAAAGCTTCAACTTCGGATTCAAAACTCATGACGCTTGTCTTCGGCTCGGCTGATCCCAAGCGCATTTCGCGCTCAACATCCCGTACGCTGATCACTGTATCAGCCCCCAGAACAGCAAGGCGGAGAACAAGATTCTCCAGCTCGCGGACGTTTCCAGGCCAGTCATACGCTGAAAGAAGGTCCAGTGCTTGCCGTTCCAGGGCACGGTTCGGTAGCCCTTTTCGCTGCGCCCTGATCAAGAAGGCTCGCGCTAGCTCTGGTATGTCCTCCTTCCTGTGACGAAGTGGCGGCATGGTAATCCGCATCACGTTCAGGCGGTAAAACAGGTCCTCCCGAAACCGGCCTTCTTCTACCAATCGCGCGAGGCTGCGGCGGGTCGAGGCAATCAATCTTGCGCCGGCACGGTCGCGCAACAGCATGACAAGCTGGGCCTGCGCCTCCGGAGGTAAGTCAGCGATCTCATCGAGGTAAAGCGTGCAATCTCTCAGATGTACGGCGCCGTCCTGCCCCGCTTCACCGAACAGCTCCCTGTTGATTTCAGCAGAGGGCATTGTCGCAAGGTCGAGCGTGATAAACCGGCCATTCTTGAATTGGCCAAGCTGATGGATGGCGCGCGCGGCAAGTTCTTTACCCGTACCGCTTTCGCCTTCAATCAGTATGGTCAGGTCCGTGTTCATTACCTTGGCGATAAGCCGGTAGACTTCCTGCATCGCATCAGAACGGCCGATTAGCGGCAGGCCTGCGTCCTCTCGCGCACGGCTCGCTTCAGGATGGATCGTCCGATCTCCCCCTGAAGATGCCCTCAATGCCCGTTTTACCAGATTAGACAGCGTGTCGATATCGAACGGCTTGGGCAGGTAGTCGAAGGCCCCATGCTCGGCGGCCGAGGCCGCCGTCAATATCGTGTTCTGACCGCTCATGACAATGAAAGGAAGGCCAGGCCGCGCAAGCTTCATGGACGGAAGAATGTCAAAGATGGAAGTATCGCCAAGATACACATCTGTCAGAACAACATCGCCTTCGCCATTTCGTACCCAGCGCTGCAGAGCATCAGGCGAATTGGTGGCCCGGACTTCGTATCCGGCCGATACCAGCGTCTGGTTGACGATAAGCCGTATGCTTGCATCATCTTCAGCCAGGAGCACAGTTTTTTCGCTCATTCTCGTCACGCTCCATTGAATGGCAGAAGAACATTGAATCGCGTAGCGCCCGGCACACTGTCGACACGTATTTGGCCTCCATGTGCCGTGACAACTTCGCTTACGACAGACAAGCCAAGACCGCGGCCGCCGGATTTTGTACTTTGAAAGACATCGAACATGCTCGCTTGTACTTCACGCGGGATACCCTGTCCGTTGTCTTCAATTGTAATGAGCAGAGCCCTGCGAAGGCCGCGGCCAAGTTTCGCTTTGCGCAGGGCAAGTCCAGCAGCATAAGCGGTGCGGATAACCACTTCACCACGCCCGGCGTTTTCCATAGCCGCTTCTGCAGCGTTCCGTACGATATTCTGAAAGGCTTGCTGAAGATGGTCCGGATCTGCAGGAATATCGGGCAAGGACGGATCGAATTCTCGCCTGAAAACTATGCGTGTCCCGACTGCAGCCTGCTCTGACGCCAGCACCTTGTCCAGCACTGCATGAACATTGCATGCCACGATACGGGGCGCAGAAAAAAGCTCAAACGCGGATAGTCGGTCAACTAGCCTCTCGATACGCCGGGCTTCGTCCTTGATGATATCAAGTAACTCGCTTTGAGCCGGCTGGCCCTGCCTTTCCAAAAGCTGGGCGGCGCCAATGATACCGGCAAGCGGATTCTTGACTTCATGCCCGAGGATTCGGCCAAATCCAGCGGCGCCGGCGACCGTTTCGGAAGCCTCCCTGCTCGGCGTCTCTGAGAGAACCAAAGCGAAATTGCTGCCGGTCGTCGCGCGGATCCTGACATCTGTCATTATCCGTCCCTGTATGCCTGGTCCGGCGAGAGGAATGCCCGGCGCGAAAATGTCGCCGGGCTCCTGCTGAGCCCTGTCAAATAACTCATAGAGTGGAGAATCATGAAAAATGATATCGCTTAAGGGCCGTTCCAAAAGGTTGCGACGGGATGTATTGAGTAAGTTCTCGGTCGCAGGATTGACGTCAATGATCCTCCTGCGAGCGTCGAGATAGAGTAGCGCCACCGGGGCAAATTCACTGATCTGGGCCGGTCGGGTATCATCGGTAAGCGGCATATTTCAGGCTGCCTCCGAACAATGGCTTTTGCAGAATACCTCCTGCACACGGGCAACAAGTCGGCTGCACGTATCGATCTGGCAAATCTCGCTGCGCAATGACCGGCGAAGCCTTTCTGGGCCAAGTCGCGTTTCCACGTCGATGGCTGCAGCTATGTGCTTACGTATCATTTTCAGGCCGAGCTCAGGGCCATAAAACTCAACCGAGTCGTGTATATGAGCTGTCAGTATTTCGGCCTGCTCAAAAAGGCCGGGCGGGCTTACCTTCTCCCCATCCAATGCGCGGGCAATAAGGCCCGGCAGCCATGGCCGTCCCAACGCCGACCGGCCCACCATGACACCATGTGCACCCGAGACCGCAACCGCTCTTCGTGCTGAGTTAATGTCAACGATATCGCCATTTACAATGACGGGTATGCTCACTGAATTGACCACCTCGCCAACACCATTCCAATCGGCCTGCCCGTTATAGAACTGACAGCGCGTGCGGCCATGAACAGTCAGCATGCTGACACCTTGCTTTTCCGCAAGGAGACCTAACTCAGCCGCGTTCCTTGTCTGATCATCCCATCCCAGCCGCATCTTGAGCGTGACGGGTCTGTCTCGGGCGCCATCAGAAGCCGCCGCAATTATCTCGCCGGCAAGCGCCAAGTCACACATGAGAGCCGCCCCCGATTTACCTCCTGTCACCTGCTTGGATGGGCAGCCCATGTTGATATCAATAACGTCTACCCCTGCCTCTCGCAGCAAATTGGCCCCGTCCAGCATGTCTTGCGGACGACGAGCCGCTAGCTGAACAATCCAGTACCCATCGCCCTCGTGCCGGCAGGCGCGACGAACGACGTCGGGCCGTGATTGCGAGAGCAGTTCACCGGCTACCATTTCTGAAACGACGGCCGGCGCCCCCAGTTTTACCGCTTGACGGCGCATTGGAGCATCGGAGATGCCCGACATGGGCGCCAGCCAGACTGTGGGTGCCTGAAAATTGATCATAGCCATATGTTCTCATTTTTTTCGGTTTCGGCAAGCGCACAAACTTCGGGCGCAACATTGGTTTAGGCGAAAGATGCCGGATAGCCACATTCCTGAGTGTGGACTAAGGATGCTTCATGAGTGAAGTGGCCGCCATAATTGTTGCGGGAGGATCGGGCACACGAGCCGGCGCTGAAAGCCCGAAACAATGGGCACCCTTGCTTGGGAAGCGGGTGATTGACTGGTCAATCGACACCTTGTGTAGCCACTCAAAGATATCTGAGGTTATTGTGGCGGCGTCTGCGGAACTAGGCCCGCCTCGCGCTGGACAGACTTATATGCGTGCGGAACCAGGCTCAACGCGCACCCAGTCTGTGCGAAGCGGTCTGGGCCTTCTGACAGCGCCGAATATCACAAAAGTACTTATTCATGATGCCGCCCGGCCAGGCCTGACAAAGGCGGTCATAGATGCCTTGCTTGATGCTTTGGACGAGTGGGATGCCGCAGCCCCGGCTTTGAGGGTCAGTGACGCCTTGAGGCGAGTCGAAAGTGGCAATTCCACGAGCGTGCCGCGCAATGATCTCTACCGCATCCAGACACCACAGGCGTTTCGCCTCAATGTCCTTCAGAGGGGTCTTGAAGCATCCGGAGACGACCTTGTCGACGACTTGACGGCTGTTGAGGCCGTGGGGGCCCGGATAACGATGGTCCAGGGCGACCCGCGCCTGCAAAAGATCACCTATCCCGAGGATTATGCCCTGTTGACCCACCTGCTTTCACCGCCCCTTGCCGCGCAACGCATCGGAAAAGGCTTTGACGTGCACGCCTTTGAGCCCGGCAATTCGGTTACGCTTTGCGGCGTGGCCATTCCGCACCTGGCCAAATTGCGAGGACATTCTGACGCCGACGTCGCCTGGCATGCCCTGACAGATGCGATTCTTGGCGCGCTGGCGCTGGGCGATATCGGAGACCATTTTCCGCCCTCCGACCCGCAGTGGAAAGGGGCTCCAAGCCATGTGTTCCTTGAAAGGGCCAACACGCTGGCCGCCGAGTGCGGATACCGGATCGCGAACTGCGACATTACGCTGATCTGCGAGACGCCGAAGATACAGCCTCACCGCGACGCCATGCGCCGGTCAACGGCCGAATTGCTTGGGCTGCCACTGGATGCTGTAAGCGTGAAAGCCACGACCACTGAGGGGCTTGGATTTACCGGACGGAAAGAAGGCATCGCAGCCGAAGCCGTCGTGTTGCTGACACCTACAGTCTGACGCTGCGGCACAGTTTTCAATCTGGCGCCTTCGTGACACCGATCCTCAAACACTGAGAGGAGATCAATATGCCTGAAGCTCTTCTGATCGAACAGCACGGTCATGTGAGTATTCTTACACTCAACCGGCCCGAGGCCATGAACGCGCTCAGCTATGAGCTTTATGCAGCTCTTGAAGATGCGGTACGCGCTGCTGAAGCAAGAGCAATTGTCATCACAGGCGCGGGCGAGAGGGCCTTCTGCGCTGGCGACGACGTTAAGCAGATCCTTTCAAAGGGCGCTCCATCCACATCGGAAATGGAGGCACGCGCAAACAAGACGGGCGGGCTGACTCCAGCCGCCGACGCGCTCCTGCATACCGATATACCCGTGATAGCGGCCATAAACGGCTTTGCATTAGGATGGGGTGCTGAGCTTGCCCTCATGGCAGATATCCGGGTGATGTCCGAAACAGCGAAGTTCGGCGAAATATTCGTTTCGAGAGGTTTATGCTGCGATGCTGTGGGACTTGGCCGGCTGGCCCAGCTGGTCGGGCGCGAAAAGGCGAGTGAATTGCTCTTCACCGGGGACATCATCGATGCGGGAGAAGCAAAAGCCATCGGACTTGTAAGCCGTGTGGTCCCGCCCTGCGAGCTTCTGCCAACTGCAATGGCGATTGCTCAAAAGATTTCGGCTAACCCTCCGCAAGCTGTTCAGGCGATAAAGGCGGGTTTGCGCCGTACGCTTGATCCCGACTGGCGGGATACCGGCCGCTGGGCCATCAAGGAGATACGGCGACTGATGCAGACTGAGGACGCGAAGGAAAGTGTGGCGGCCTTTATCGCGAAACGAAAACCTGTCTTCACCGGACGCTAGAGCCCCGATAGGGTAAATGTCATGTTTTCCGAACGTCTCCGAAACCACGCCATGCTGGTTCTCGACGATGCGCAGTCAGCACGGATCAGGATCTGTACAGCAGAAAGCTGTACCGGCGGGCTCCTGTCTGCGTTGCTTACTGATATTCCGGGATCTTCAGCGGTTTTCGAGCGTGGTTTCGTGACGTATTCGAACCGGGCCAAGGAGGAAATTCTGAATGTCCCAGGCGACCTGCTCGCCGATTATGGCGCAGTTTCCGAACCCGTCGCAAGGCTAATGGCTGAAGGCGCCCTGGCTGCGAGCCGCGCCAATATGGCCATTGCCATAACGGGTATCGCAGGCCCTGGAGGCGGCACTCGCCTCAAACCTGCCGGAACTGTTCACTTGGCCTGCGCGAGAGAAAACCGCGCAATCATTCATGAGATGATACAGACTGGGGATATCGGACGAGAGGCCGTCAGGCTGGCAGCACTGCAGACAGCTCTCAACCTCTTGCAGGCACAGATGAGATAGTTTCCGGGCCGAATCGGCGCCGGGCTTCTTCGAGAAAAGCCGCCATCACTTTGTTGACGGCGTGATCAAGATTAGCCGCCGCCAACATTCCTATAAGCCGACTCTTGAACTCATAATCGATGCTGAGGGAAATATCGGATCCTCCCCTGTCGGTTCTGGTGATAATCCACGCCGCCTCCAACCGGCGGAACGGACCGTCGATAAGCGAGGCCGTCACCGATCCGGTTTCGGCATCAGCTGTCACCTGTGTCCTGAATCGCTCAGCCAGACCGCGGAACCGGACAATTGCATCGCCGATGAACGTCTCGGCCTTCGGCCCGGCTTGCCTGCGCTCCGACACGCGCATGACTTTAATCCATTTGATGAAACGCGGGTAAGACGCGATATCGGAGACAAGCGAAAAGGCTGCTTCGTAACTATACGGAACCCGCGCCGACGTTTCGAAATGCGGCATGTGCTAACTTTGCCCGGGCGCGGGCATGACACCGCGGGCAGCCCTCATCCGGGCGAAGTCTTCACCGGCGTGATAGCTTGAGCGGGTCAATGGCGATGCAGAAACCATGAGAAAACCCTTCGCCCGCGCAATTTCCTCGTACGACTTGAATTCCCCCGGCGTTACAAAACGATCTACAGCAGCGTGCTTGCGGGTAGGTTGAAGGTATTGTCCAATCGTGAGGAAATCGACGCCCGCCGAGCGCATATCATCCATCACTTGCATCACTTCAGCCTTTGTCTCGCCCAGCCCCACCATCAAGCCCGATTTTGTGAACTGCGACGGATCGCGATCTTTCACTTTCTGAAGCAGCCGGAGGGAGTGGAAATAACGGGCGCCTGGCCTGATCGACAGATAGAGTCGTGGAACAGTCTCCAGATTATGGTTGAACACGTCCGGCTTTGCATCAATGACCCGGTTCTCCCATCCATCCTTTCGGAGAAAGTCAGGGGTCAGGATTTCGATCGTTGTACCGGGAGAAAGCTGACGAATCGCTGAAATTACACCGACGAAGTGCATAGCGCCGCCATCTTCAAGATCATCGCGATCGACCGACGTGATCACAACATGATCAAGACCCATTTGCGAAACGGCGGCAGCGACACGCATCGGCTCATCCGGATCCACACCGGGCTGCGGCTTGCCAGTCGCGACATTGCAGAAACTGCAGGCGCGTGTGCATACGTCGCCCAGTATCATCATTGTTGCGTGCTTCTTTTCCCAGCACTCGCCGATATTGGGGCAACTGGCTTCCTCGCATACTGTGACCAGCTTGTTAGCCCTTACGATGGCGCGCGTCTCAGCAAATGCTGCAGAGTTGGGCGCTTTTACACGAATCCAGTCTGGCTTACGCAGCAGCGGGCTGTCAGGCCGGTTGGCCTTCTCAGGGTGCCTGGAACGAAAGCCGCCCGTCTTCAGATCAATCAGATTTGGCATGCAACATAAAATGGCGCTGTGCGGGCTTTCAATCAAGGCGCTAACTCTGCAGTGCGCCTATGCGCAAACGAAAGCGACGTTGCAGGGATGACACACCATCAAAAAATGTTTCATAACATAGAGACAGAACGCAATCGGAAGCCAGCACATGCAGCATCCCCAACACCCAATCATACCGGCACCGCATGAATGGCGGCCCCAGCGGACCCGAATCAATCTGTTTTCAGCGCTAAGACGCGCGGCCAAGGAGTTTGGACCTGCCAAGACCATAGTCGTTGATGGTGATGACCGGGAGCTGAGCTATCGCGACGTCATTCGCGCGTCTTATGCTCTTGGCTCCGCTCTGGTCAAAGGAACGGAAAAAGGCGGCGCCGTTGGCGTAATGCTCCCGAGCGGCGCCGGGGCCGTCATCGCCTTCTATGCTCTTTCAGCATATGGCCGCGTCCCCGCGATGCTTAACTTTACGGCCGGCTCAAAGAACCTCAAGGCCGCCATGGCTGCCGCCCAGGTCACCCGCATTGTCACGGCAAGGAAGTTCGTTGAGTTGGGCGGCCTCGAAACCTTGATCGACGAATTAGAAAAATCAGCAGAAATAATCTATCTTGAGGATGTCCGCGAAGGCTTGTCATTGATCGATAAGCTTGCAGCCATAGTGGGTTCATTCATACCGGCTCTCATAGGTTTGCAGCCTCATCACTCTAAAGCCGGTGTGATCCTGTTTACGTCTGGCACAGAGGGCGAGCCCAAAGGGGTCGTGCTCAGCCATGAAAACGTAATGGCCAATGTTGAGCAGGTCCGATCGCATATCGGACTTAGTCCCGATACAGATATTCTGTTTAACCCGCTTCCGACCTTTCACTGCTTCGGGCTCACCGTTGGAGCAATATTGCCTCTTGTGGCGGGCATAAAGGTCATCTTCCATCCATCTCCGCTACAGCCGAAGGAAATCGTAAAGCGGATAAGAAAGGGCGCGGCGACAATTCTTATTGCTACCGACACGTTCATTTCCCAGTATGCGAGGACTGGGCAAGAGGGGGACCTTGATTCAGTTCGACTGGCCGTTTGTGGGGCTGAAAGAGTAAAGGATGAGACCCGCAGCTATGTGCGAAGGAAGTTTCAGATCGAGATCCTCGAAGGTTATGGCGCGACAGAGGCCTCTCCAGTGGTTGCGGCTAATCAGTGGGAGCGCAACAGGCCCGGGACAGTTGGCATCCTCATGTCAGGCATGGAAGCCAAACTGGTTCCGGTTGAAGGAATAGTCGAAGGCGGTCGCCTGTTGATCCGTGGTCCGAATATAATGACCGGTTACCTCCGGCCCAGTAATCCCGGGGTAATTGAACGCCCGGAGGACGGATGGCATGACACAGGTGATATCGTCTCAATGGATCATGATGGATTCATCCGCATTCAGGGACGCATTAAGCGATTTGCCAAGATCGGAGGCGAGATGGTTTCGCTCGCTGTCGTCGAGAACTGCGCATCGGCAGTCTGGCCGGACAATCAGCATGCTGCGATATCAGTCCCTGACCCACGAAAGGGAGAGCAGATAATTCTTCTCAGTGACGCAGGGGATTGCAATCGGGAGGATATACTTTCATGGGCACAGCGGCATGGTGTACCGGAAATCGCTGTTCCCAGACGTGTGTTCATCGTGAAAGAAATACCCGTTCTCGGTACGGGCAAGACTGATTATGCTGCCGTACAGCGTGAGGCAGAGAGACTGTTGAACAACTGAGTCGCGTTGTGTTCAGGCCACGCTGACCGTTCCGGAAGGTGGCGGTTTGGTAGTGAAGAAATCATATATAACTTGTGCGGTCTCCTGCGCACGGGTGACCAGAAACAAATGCCCCCCACCCTCAACTATGTGCAAGCGTGAGTCAGGCAAACCGAACTCCAATATGCGCCCGTTGGCGAGAGGCACAATACGATCCCTGTCCCCCATGAGGATCAGGGAGGGCATCTTCAGAAAGCGGATGAAAGGCAGGCTGGTCCATCCCGCAAAAGCCAGTAGCTGATAGGCGTATCCCCTCGGATCCGGCGGAAGCAGGCGATTGATATGAGTTTCAGCGTCTGGATCAGAAATATCGCCATAAAGCGCCGCAAAATTCTGGCGCATGAAATTGGGATCGGTGTAACGGCGGGCGTCTATCATCTTCGATAAGGAGGCTGGCCGGCCTGGGATCATTGTCATCCCGGCACTTGTCGCACAAAGAATGAGCCGGCTAACCCGCGATCGATACTGAAACGCAAATTGCTGGGCCAGCGCCCCCCCCCACGAAACACCCATCACATCAACTTTATCCAGAGCATAGATGTCGAGCAGCTTGCGAGCCCAACGGGCAAGCATCCAGTGACGGTATGGCCATTGGGTTACCGGGCTAAGACCGACGCCTGGCGCATCGAAGGTCAGAATTGCGCGATCCGGAAACATCTCCCCCAGACCCAGTGTCAGCTCGAGGTTGGCTCCTATGCCATTAAAAAAAAGAAGCGGTGGCTCAGGATTGCCATCTGGGGCCGGCCAGTACGCGGCGCGCAATGCAATGCCGTCTACATCCTGTAGCTTTATCTCCGGGTCGCGGCGGAAGGTGCTCATGACGGTTCATTGCGCCCTGAAGCGCACCTTTGGCTAGTCATTGAAGACATATCGCCCGGGGGCTTTGTAGAGGGGCTGAAAGGCTTGGCTGCCAACCTCACCCGGCGCCTCACGAAGCGGTCCCGAACGCGCCTTGAGCCATTCGCCCCACAGCGGCCACCAGGATCCGGCATGCTCGACGGCTCCTTCGACCCATTCATCCGCAGACGTCTTAGTTTGGCTATTGCGGAAATACCTTGCCTTGGGGTTGCCTGGGGGGTTGATCAATGACTGGAGATGCCCGCTCGATGACAGAACGAACTCGACATTCTCCGAGCCCAGTAAGGACGGCGTGCGGTAACAGGCCTTCCAGGGTGTAATGTGGTCTGTAACCCCAGCCACGACGAACGCGTCGCATGTCACCCTTGAGAGGTCCGCAAGGTGTCCGGCAACCTCAACTTCCCCTGGGCGGTCGAACGGACGATCCAGGGCAATGTCCAGATAATCGGAATGCAACGCTGCAGGAAGGTTTGTTGTATCATTGTTCCAGAAAAGGACATCGTATGGTGCCGGATCCTCACCCATCAGGTAGTTGTTTACCACATAGTTCCAGACAAGATCGTTCGGACGCATCCAAGCAAACATCCTTGCGAGATCGTCACCTTTGAGAATGCCCCGGCTTTGCGAATACTTCCGGGCAATCTCGAGACTCGAATCAGAAACGATCTGCCCGATATCACTGTCCTCCCGCTGAGGATTTAGAACGCACACCATGAACGTTGTTGTGTTTATGCGCTTATCATCCGCAGCAGCGAGCAGGCTGGCAAACGTAGCTGTTGTGATTCCTCCTGAGCATGCGCCGGAAACATTCAGCTTTTGTGAACCGGTAATCCTGCAGACAACTTCGCTCGCTTGCACGAGGCTGTCGATATAGTCCGACAGTCCCCAGTTGCGATGTTTCTTTGTAGGATTACGCCATGAGACAACAAATGTCTGCTGCTGCATAGCGAGCAGGAACTGCACCATGGATGTCATAGGTGTCAGGTCCATGGCATAAAACTTGTTAATCTGCGGAGGGATGATCAGTATAGGAACTTTATAAACAGTTTCAGTCAGCGGCTGATACTGGATGAGCTCCAGCATCTCATTCTTCCACACAACCGCACCTTTAGAAGTCGCGAGGTTCTCACCGACCTTGAACGGACGTTTGTCGACCTGAGCCGGAAGCCCACCATTACTGGTCAAATCCTCATACACATGCTTCAGTCCATTCAGCAGGGATAGCCCGCCAGAATCCACTATTCGCTTCGTTGCTGCCGGATTTCCTATCAGCGTATTTGTCGGCGCAAGTGCATCCGTGATCATGCCCATGACGAATTTTGCCCTGGCATGCTCAAGATCGCTGAGCTTCAGTTCATTGACCCATTCGTGAAGATGCTCCTGGGTAGCGAGATAGGCCTGCATACCGCGCTTATAAAAGGGGTTGTGCTCCCAGGCCGGGTCCTTGAAGCGCCTATCCTTCTTGTCCGGCGCGCGTTCAGATTTGCCGAGCAGGATCTGTGTGTTCTCGGTTGCGATCTTGCGCATAGCGCGCACTGTAGTGACCGGGTTTGTCATGGTCGAACGCAGCATCATCGTCACGGCGCCAGCCAGTTCTTCGCGATTGAACCCGCCAAGCAACGGATTCAAGGCGGTGGTGCTTTCGGCAGCTGCCTGCGCGATCTCTTCTTTGGGCGTGCCCATTACTTCCTCCCTTTGCGCCGGCCTGTTGCGAGACTGTTTCTCGTCCTCGGTTTAGGCGCCTTCCCTTTCTGTTAAGGAAATACAACCTGAGAAACTTTCAAGCGAAATTCTCGCGATGGTGAGGAATCCATGGAATAATTCTGCATTACACCATGAAAACACGCGACAGAATTCTGCATGCAAGTCTGCTGCTCTTTAATGATGAGGGGCAGAACCGGCTTTCGTCTGTCGATATCGCCAATGCACTCGAAATCAGCCCCGGCCATTTGTATTATCACTTTAAAGGGAAAGACGCGATCATTCGTGCTCTCTATGACCGGTTCGAAGAGGAGATGCTCATCATCCTTCGTGGCTCCCAGGGGCGCATTGGATCTATCGAGGACCAATGGGTCTATATCTACATCTTGCTGGAAGAAATCTACGATTTCCGCTTCTTCTACCGCGACCTTCCCGAACTGACCACGCGCTATCCCGATGTTGGAACACGGTTCCGGCGGTTGATTGAAGAAATGCAGCACGCCATCAACCAATCCCTGAAAGCCCTGGAAAAATCCGGACTGCTCAAAATTGAACGGGAGCTCAAAGAGCCACTTAGAGAACAGATTATCAGAACGCTTACATTCTGGATTGCCGGGAATTCTCTCAGGCTGAAGCCACTTGATGGCAAAGAACTTATCCATCAGACAGTTTTCGATGTCATGTGCCTGATTGTACCCCATCTGGGCGAATCCGCCCCCAATGGATTTCAGACGATTCAGTCCCATCTGCGCAAGTCTATTGGCTGACCGTGGCCCATCCCGATCGGACAGGCCACGGAATTTCAGCTAGACATCATTTCGCCATGAGAGCCTTGGCCTGTTTGACCCAGTTGTCGCGCAGGATGCGACCGCGAGCCCCAATTTTTTGATCAAGCGCTTCGGCCTCCGCTTTGGTTAGAGCAGCAATCTGCGAATAGCGAACGACGCCTTCAGCGCTGAGTTTAGACGCCATGGCGATTCCCACACCGGAAATCATCGTAAGGTCGTCGGCGCCTTCAGGTTTGGCGACTGCGGCCTTGACGGCCTTCACGGTTTTGCGGCTGGCCTTGCGGGCTGTCTTGGCAAGATCAGTGCCAGCCTCACCCGCTACGGCTTCTATCTCAGCCGTAAGACGCGCAATCCGATTTTTCAGATCCAGATCGGCGGACCTGCGGCGGGCCTTGGCGGCAACCGACGAGACTTCGTCTTCGAGCTTTTCTATGCGCCGCGTGAAATGACCACGCGTTGTGTCCACACCCGTCAGGCCCAGCAGATCGCGCATGCGCTCCATACGGGCTTCAAAGCGATCGAGAGCCTGCATCTGCATTTCACGAGCGGTATCAACCGCCTTGCTCACGCGCTCGCCTGCCTTGTTTAGTCGCGCGTCTGCAGTGAGCCGTGCGCGCACATCGCCTTCGATCTCTGCGCCGCGCTGTACAAGATCTTCGAACATCTCGGCAGATTGCTGGTTCAGAACCTGCGCGCTCGCACGCGCAGTATCATAGGCTTTGCCATATGCCCCAACGCCGGCTAGCCAGATTTTATGGGCCAGTTCAGTAGCAGAAACTTCAGTCTCGGTGGATTTAGTGCGGGTCTTGGCCATGGTTTTGTTCCTTCTTAGCTTCCCTTGAGAGCCGATATAGTGAGGAAGTCTAGAAAGCGCATACTAATGTCCGGCAGAGCGCGGGATCTGCATTGCGCTTGATCTGCTGGTTTCAGCTGCGTATCGAAGCCTGAAGATTTCGGGAAGGAGCTGAACCATGAGCCATGTCGACTATCTCCTGGACGGAAAACCGTATGAAGGCTACTTTTTGAGGCCGGCTGGTGCTTCAGGGAACTTGCCAGTTGTCGTTATCGCCCATGCTTGGGCGGGCCTTGGCGAGAACGAGAAACAGAAAGCCAGAATCATTGCCGAGCAATTCGGATACGCCGCTTTCGCCCTGGATGTATATGGCAAGGGCAGACGCGGCACGACCGTTGAAGAAAACCAGGCTCTGATGAATCCACTCATCGCAGATCGCGAGGAGCTTCAAAAGCGGCTCGCGGGCGGACTGGCAGCGGCGCAAAAGCAGGATGGTGTGGATCCTTCCAGGGCTGCGGCAATAGGATTTTGCTTCGGCGGGCTATGCGTGCTCGACATGGCGCGGGCTGGCCATGACATACTCGGTGTTGCGTCATTTCATGGTCTGTTCCGGCCAGCTGAGAACATTTCAAAGCCCGCGACCAAGGCAAAAGTCCTGATAGAGCATGGCTGGAATGACCCCATGGCCAGGCCAGAGGATGTCCTTGCAATAGCACGCGAGTTTTCCGGAGCTGACTGGCAGCTGCATGCGCACGGACAGGCTGTGCATTCCTTTACAACAGTTGGCGCCGATAATCGTGAGACGGGCACTGTCTATGATGCGGATGCCGATCGACGCAGCTTCGCCTATCTCAGGATATTCCTGGAAGAGCTTTTCTGAGCCCGGCACGGAGGGATGCCGGCTTTCCCTCGCCGCTATTCGGCGCGCATTGCATATCCGGCAGCACGAACCGTACGAATAGGGTCTTCCGCTTTGCTCTGCTTCAAAGCCTTTCGGAGCCGACCGACATGCACATCGACTGTCCGCACCTCAACATACACATCTGATCCCCAAACCGCATCCAGAAGCTGCTCGCGCGAAAAGACACGCCCCGGATGCTGCATAAGGTAGTCGAGCAGGCGAAACTCGGTCGGGCCAAGATGGATTTCCTTGCCCCCACGCGTCACCTGATGGGACACACGGTCAATTTCAATATCATTAACCCTGACCTTATCTTCCTTTAACCCTGGCCGCATGCGCCTCAGAACGGCACGCACACGGGCAATGAGCTCTGTTGTAGAAAACGGCTTGGTGACATAATCATCCGCACCCGTATCAAGCCCCCTGATCCTGTCGCTTTCTTCACCGCGCGCCGTCAGCATAATAATTGGCAGGTTAGGATTACTGCTCCCATTTCGGACGCGCCGGCAGATTTCTATTCCACTCACCTTAGGAAGCATCCAGTCAAGCAGCAGCAAATCAGGTGCTCGCTCTTCTATCATAAGCAATGCTTCTTCACCGTCTGAGGCAATACCGACATCATATTCTTCCCGGTCGAGATTGTACTTCAGCAACTCCGCAACCGCGGTTTCATCCTCTGCTACCAGAACGTAAGGTCGCATTCTGCCTGCTCCGCCGCTACCGCGTTAAAATTTCAAACCTGACTGACTTTTGGCCGCTCCGCACTGGCCAAATATTCGCCGCTCACCTGAAAGTAAACAAACTCCGCAATGTTTGTGCAATGGTCACCAATGCGCTCCAGGTTCTTGGCCATGAACAGCATATGCGCACCGCCACCTATGCGACGCGGGTCTTCTATCAAATAGGTAAGCATTTCCCGGAAAACTGCGTTGTAGTGCTGATCGACATCATCATCGCAACTCCAGACGGAGTAGGCGAGTTCCGCATTCGCTGACGCATAGGAATCAAGGGCCCGATTCAGTTGATTGGAAACGGGCTGCGCCATTCGAGCTATGGCGCTGCGCATGTCTGTTGTCACATTGTCATCCAGCTTGAGGGTGCGCTTGGCGATATTCTTTGAAAGGTCACCAATGCGTTCCAATTCTCCCGATATCTTAAGCGCGGAGAGAATGAGCCGGAGATCATGCGCCATAGGCTGGCGTCGCGCGATCAGGCTGACGATCTGGCGTTCGATGTCGGCCTCAATGGCATCAACCTCGTCGTCGCGGCTCACAAGTTGCTCTGCCAGTTCCAAGTCAGCAACACTTACCGAACGGCAAGCGCCTACGATCATGGTTTCCACAAGGCTGCCCATCCGCATGATATCGGATGCAAGCTTGTCCAGCTCATCCGTGAAAGCAGATACGATATGCTCGGACATGTTTCTGTGATCCTTAGCCGAAGCGCCCGGTGATATAGTCTTCTGTGCGCTTTTCACGTGGGTTGGTAAAGATTTGGTCCGTATCCCCCATTTCAACAAGATGCCCGAGATGAAAAAACGCCGTGCGTTGGGAAACGCGGGCGGCCTGTTGCATCGAATGCGTAACGATAACGATACAATATCGCTTCCGTAGCTCGTCAATCAGTTCCTCGATCCTAGCTGTTGCTACGGGGTCGAGAGCAGAGCAAGGTTCATCCATCAGAATGATGTCCGGCTGAACAGCGATGGCGCGGGCAATGCATAGCCGCTGCTGTTGACCGCCCGAGAGGCTGGTTCCGGGTTCGAGCAACCGGTCCTTGACCTCATCCCATAGGCCTGCTCGCTTGAGGCTGCGCTCCACAATCCGATCAAGATCATCCCTGCCGGCGGCCAAGCCGTGGATACGTGGACCGTATGAGACATTCTCGAAAATTGATTTGGGGAATGGGTTGGGTTTCTGGAACACCATTCCTACGCGGGAGCGCAATAGCACGGGATCAACCATAGGGTCATTGATATTCTCGCCATCAATCAGGATTTCGCCCGTAACCCGGCATGATTCGATCGTATCGTTCATTCTGTTTAGACAGCGCAGGAATGTGGATTTACCGCATCCGGAAGGCCCGATGAGCGCTGTCACAGCCCGGTCCGGAAATGCCATGGATACATTGTGGATGGCCTGAGCCTGACCGTAGAATACATTGATATCCCGACACTGGATACGCTCCTGACAGGATTGTTCTAGCGTTTCAGCCATATTCTCCGTGTGCGCCGCGTTACTTCGGCCGCTACCAGAATTTGACGTATCCATCACCATCTCCGTTCGAACTTTCGCCGCAGAATTACAACCAGACCATTCATCGCAAGCAGGAAAATAAGAAGAACAATGATCAGCGCAGCGGTCATTGGCTCCCAGGCGCGCTCCGCATTATTTGACCAGGTGAATATCAGTACCGGGAGCACTGTTGACTCGTCGAGCGGCTCGGACGGCACATCTCCTACAAAGGCAACCATACCTATCAGCAGGAGAGGCGCGGTTTCGCCGATTGCTCGCGCCATACCGAGAATGGCACCCGTCAGCATACCTGGCGCAGCCAGTGGAACAACATGATGAAACACAGTCTGCATCCGGGATGCGCCCACGGCGAGCGCCCCGTCACGTATCGACGGCGGCACCGCCTTAAGCGAGGCTCGCGAGGCTATGATGACAACGGGGAAAGTCATAAGCGCAAGCACTAGTCCGCCGACGAGCGGTGCCGATCGAGGAAGCCCAATGAAGTTAAGAAATAGCGCTGCGCCCAGAAGGCCGAAAACAATCGAAGGCACTGCAGCAAGGTTGTTGATATTGACTTCGATAATTTCTGTGAGGCGGTTCTTCGGGGCGAACTCTTCTAGATAAACAGCCGCGAAGACTCCGATCGGAAGGGCAACAAGCGCCGTTATGAGCATTGTAAGAAGAGAACCCACAATTGCCGCGAGTGCGCCTGCGAGCTCCGGATAGGTGCTATCTGTATTAGTGAGCAACGACCAGCGGAAAGTGCGCTCGATACGATTATCTGACTTGAGAGCGAGAGCCCATGCAATTTGCTGATCGGATACCGGCCGCTCGGCTTCAGAGGCCAGGATTATACGACCTAACAGCCGATTCAGCCGGAAATCTTCTGCTGACCCAGTAAGGAGTTCAAGCATGGCCGAATTTGCGGAAATCTCAAAAATGCGACCCGTAGTCTTCCCTGCTGTCACCAGCACTGAGATCCCATCGCTCGCTTCCCCCGCATCAGCGCGAAGCTCTTCCCTGACCGCGGCAAGGCGCGCGAAAGCACCCTCGCCCACCAGTTGGATGCGGCCCTCTTCATCAGGTTGAATTGAGGTAATCTGACCGACAGGAACGCGTCGCTCTGCGACCCCTTGCCCTTTAAGGTAAAGGTCAAGATCGTCATTCAAGGGGGCGCGAAAACTATACTGCCGACCGATCATTTCTGGTCGCCTGGCAATTTCACGGGCGGCTGGCAGCATTGCAAGGCGTGTAACCAGATCACCCAGCTGGCGGCGTAGGGCGACCGACTCACTCGCCTCGGGAAAGGTTTCGAGGAGATTTTCCCTGACCACCTCAAAGAAGCCCTCGACATTGCGTGAGACGTCTTCGGGGGCATCAGCGCCAGGCGGCGCAATCAGCTCAGCACGCAGAGTAACGTCATAGCGCACAGTATGGTAGGTCATCGCCGACAGGCCCTGAACACCAATAGAAGCCAGCAGCAACACAAGCGCGCTGAGAGCGAATATAATTGCGCCCGCACCGTACAGACGGAATCGGCGGTCAGCGGCTCTGCGCTTTCGCAACCTCTGAACAGCTCGCGATTCGAGCGTCGCCTTTTCTGCCTGATCAGTCATATTTATCCCGGTAGCGCTGTACGACCCGCAAGGCGATGACGTTGAAGCCAAGCGTCACAATGAATAGCACGAGACCGAGTGCAAATGCCGAGAGGGTCTTGGGATCGTCAAAGCCTGTTTCACCCGTCATCAAGGCCACAATCTGAACGGTAATTGTGGTCAGGTCAGCTGTCGGATCTATGGATATGTTAGCGCGCTGACCAGCGGCCATGACAACAATCATGGTCTCTCCTATGGCACGGGAAACGGCAAGCAAGAGGGCTGCAATAATCCCGGGCAAAGCTGCAGGGAAAACTACCATCCTGATTGTTTCCGCCTGGGTGGCGCCGAGCGCATAGGCACCGTCGCGAAGCGTTTGGGGAACAGCGTTGATAACGTCATCAGACAGGGAGGAGACAAAGGGAATAATCATTATTCCCATGACGATTCCTGCGGCAAGGGCACTTGTCGGCTGTGCCGCGAGCACTGGACCACTCGCCATTCCCAGAGCCATGAGCGTTTCATTTATCCAGACTGCGGATGAACGGATCGCCGGTGCGATAAGCAGAAGGGCAAAAAAGCCGTAAACAACAGTTGGGATACCGGCGAGTATTTCTAGCACAGGCTTGACAATCCCACGCATCCGCGCGCTGGCAAACTCCGAAAGATAGATGGCTGATAGCAAGCCAATCGGCGCAGCCACCAGCATCGCCAGCAGGGCAATCATCAGCGTGCCGAAAAATAGCGGCACGGCACCGAACTCTGCGCTCGTCTGCGCATTCCAGCGCAGGCCGAACAGAAACTCCCAGATCGGCACCTCTCGAAAGAACTGAATGCTCTCGAAAATTAGCGACAGGACGATCCCTGCGGTGGTCGCGACGGCAATAATCGCGCAGAAAAACAAGGCGCCCTCAAGGCCCCGATCAACCAGAGCTCGCGCCCTGAACTCCAGGGCAATCTTACGCTTGCTGAGGGCCAGTCCCAGACTCGCCATAAGGGCCAACAACACAAGCATAGCCCCATTCATAAGCCCTTTGAGCTCAAGATACCGGTTCGTCACGGCGGCAAAAACACGGTCGGATCCGGTGTAGCCTCCGAGGCTGGCGGCCAGCGTTGCCGCGTCGAAATAAGTGTGCAGCTCTTCAGGTGTGAGCGCACTGAAAGCCTGCGGGAGCTCGCGTTCAAGCTGCCAGCGAATCAGGGAGTCTGCGCTCAGGCCCAGGGCGATCGCGGCCAGACAGGCAGGAACCGCTGACCACATCGCAACATAGTATCCATGGTAATTGGGCCGCGAATGAGATCGCGACAAATTATGCGCAAACACCCGCTCGGCCCGCAAACGGCCCATAACAAAGGCCGCACAGGCTATGACAACTAGCGCGGAGACAAGCAGCCAAGAAATCGGGAGGTGGCCAAGCAACTGCAATATCGTCAATCCCAGAACCCCCCTTCGTCCTAAGCCGCGGCCGTAACGGAAATGTGACAGCCCTTTGTAGCCTTTGGCTCGGGCGCAGATCCCTTGCAGGATTATCACATCTCCGCCAAGGAACTGGCATGACGACTTTTTCGAATTCTGAGGTGACTTGGCACGGAACGACTGTCCTCGCCATCCGCAAAGCCCAAAAGGTTGTGATGGTCAGCGACGGACAGGTGTCAATGGGCCAGACAGTGATGAAGGGCAATGCACGCAAGGTCCGCCGTATTGCCGGAGGAGACATCCTCGCCGGTTTTGCTGGTGCAACCGCTGACGCTTTCACACTCTTCGAAAGACTTGAAGCCAAGCTTGAGCGGTTCCCAGCGCAGCTCCAGCGTGCTGCTGTCGAGCTGGCCAAGGACTGGCGCACGGAACGCTATCTGCAGAAGCTGGAAGCCTTGCTGATCGTGGCCGACAGGGAAAGAACGCTCGTTTTAACGGGAACAGGGGATGTACTTGAGCCTGAACACCCGGTGGTCGCGATCGGATCCGGCGGCAATTTCGCACTCGCGGCTGCAAGAGGCCTTTATGAGTACGAAGAGGACGCTGAAATCATCGCCCGGAAAGCCATGCAGATTGCCGCTGATATCTGCGTTTATACCAACAGCCATTTCTCGGTAGAGACCCTTGATGTTTGACGAGGCCGACATACGCGCAGCCGTCGATGCCGGGATACTCACACGCGATCAGGCCGGCCGGCTCGAGGCCTTTTTGCGTCAGCGCCGTGCGCCCGCTGCGCAATCCGGTACCGGTCCTGATGAGAACCTGAAACTTCTGAGCAATTTCAATGATATCTTCGTTACGATCGGTATCGTAATCCTGGCCATGGGGCTGACCGCTGTCTCAAGCCTGATTTTCGGCCCACGCTTTTGGTCCATGTTCACTAGTGGCAATGCCGGTTCATTGGGGGCCATGATACTTCTGCCTGTCAGCGCCGTCATGTGGCTGATTGCAGAGTATTTCGGCCGGCGCCGGAGAATGCTCCTTCCAACAATGACGGCCATCGCGATTTTCTCCCTGTATGCCGGGCTTTCAGCGGGGATGATCGCAAGCGGCCTGACCGGCGCCAACGCACAGACCGTGACGAACTTCATGGGCGCCTGGCGAACACTCGGGAACACCGGAATGGGCACCTTTCTGGGTATCGCGGCCGCCGCCGCCTTGGCCTGGTGGCGATTTCGCCTGCCTTTCACGATGTTTCTCATGGCGGGATCTCTCGCCGCGGCAGCCTATACATTTGCAGCGTTCTTTGGCGAAGCAGGTCTTGTCATCGGGGGTCTCCTGTCGCTTGGGCTAGGGGGGGCAACGCTCGCGCTTGCGATGTGGTTTGACCAGAGGGACCCCGGCCGGATCACCCGGCTGTCGGATTATGCCTTCTGGTTGCATGTCGCCGCAGCACCGCAGATCATTCTCGGTCTGCGCGGCGTGATCATGGGTTCACCTGCAGCGACCCCGGACACACCTCAGGCACTGATGATGCTTGCTGCGCTGATCGGCCTCGGCATCCTGTCTCTCGCATTGAACAGACGCGCCCTGATCGTCTCCGGCCTGTTCAGTTTCTGGCTGGCTCTCGGCTCTATCGTATCAGCTCTGGGCGGCCGCGGAATGACGACCTTTATCGCTACCACTCTGCTGCTTGGAACGGCCATTATTGCGTTGGGAGGCGGCTGGCACACCGCCAGGCGAGTTTTGCTGAGGCGCTTGCCGAAATCAGGCCTCGCCGCGCGGTTGTTCCCGCCAGAAAACGCCTGAAGATCGCATCCGCGCGCCCCCTTCCCCTACTATTTCCGGATCACACCATGAAGCACCTGTCACCTCGCGAAATCGTAGCTGAACTTGACCGGCATATTGTCGGCCAGGGTGCAGCGAAGCGCGCTGTGGCCATTGCATTGCGCAATCGCTGGAGGAGAAAACAGGCGCCGGAGAGGCTGCGCGGCGAGATAACGCCGAAAAACATCCTGATGATCGGGCCGACCGGTGTCGGCAAGACGGAGGTCGCCCGGCGTCTCGCGCGTCTCGCCAATGCGCCCTTCCTCAAGGTCGAGGCAACCAAGTTCACCGAAGTGGGGTATGTCGGGCGCGATGTCGAACAGATCGTACGCGACCTTGTCGAAGCCGCTATAGTCATGATCCGCGAGCAAAAGCGGGCGCATGTGGCAGCGGCGGCGCAGGACAAGGCTGAGGAGCGCCTGCTTGATGCGCTGGTCGGCGCAGAATCTCACAGCTCGACGCGCGAGGTCTTTCGCAGGAAGCTGCGGGCTGGCGAACTCGACGATAAGGAAGTCGATATCGACTTCGCCGAAAGCGGGCATCCCATGCAGATGCTCGACATACCCGGGCAAGGGGGAGCCATGGGGATGATCAACCTCTCAGACCTCTTGGGCAAGGCCATGGGTGGGCGGACACGGCGGGTGCGCACAACGGTGCGGGAAGCCTGCAAACCCCTTCTCGACGAAGAGGCTGACAAGCTGGTCGATGAGGATCAGGTCGTGCGCGAAGCGGTCGCGGCGGTTGAGGATGATGGCATCGTCTTCCTGGACGAAATCGACAAGATCGCAGCCCGCAAGGATCGCGGCGGCGCGGATGTCAGCCGCGAGGGCGTTCAGCGCGACCTTCTTCCGCTGATCGAAGGCACAACCGTTTCGACCAAGCGTGGCGCGGTAAAGACAGATCATATCCTGTTCATCGCATCGGGGGCCTTTCATGTCTCGAAGCCTTCGGACCTGCTGCCCGAGCTGCAGGGCCGGCTTCCGATCCGAGTCGAGCTTGAAGCGCTGAGCCGCGACGACCTGCGCCGCATCCTCGTGGAACCGGAGGCCAGCCTGATCCGGCAGTATGAAGCGCTCATGGCGGCAGAAAATGTCACGCTCGTGTTTGAAGACGCAGCAATTGACCGGCTCGCGGACCTTGCGGAGACTGTGAACAATTCTGTGGAAAACATCGGCGCGCGCCGGTTGCAGACGGTGTTGGAGCGCCTGCTCGACGAGATCAGCTTCGAAGCACCTGAACGCACAGGTGAGACCTTCACAATCACGGCCAGCTATGTCGATCAGAAAGTCGCGTCTCTGGCAGAAAATGCCGACCTGTCGAAATTCATCCTCTGAGCCGCGGACTCACCGGATAACCTCAATCCCGCCCATATAAGGCACGAGCGCCTTCGGCACCGTGATCGATCCGTCCGGGTTCTGATAATTCTCCAGCACCGCGACCAGCGTGCGGCCGACCGCGAGGCCGGAGCCGTTGAGGGTGTGGACGAATTCGGTCTTGGCATTGGGTTCGGGGCGGTAGCGCGCGTCCATGCGGCGGGCCTGGAAGTCGCCGCAATAGGAGCAGGAGGAAATCTCGCGATAGGTGTTCTGCGAGGGCAGCCACACTTCGAGGTCATAGGTCTTGCGCGCGCCCGCGCCCATGTCGCCGGTGCAGAGCAGCATGCGGCGGAAGGGCAGTTCGAGACGTTTCAGCACTTCCTCCGCACACGCCGTCATCCGTTCGAGCTCGGCAAGGCCGGCGGCCTCATCGGCGACGATGGAGACGAGCTCCACTTTGTAGAACTGGTGCTGGCGGATCATGCCCTTGGTATCGCGCCCTGCGCTGCCCGCTTCGGAACGGAAACAGGGCGTGTGCGCCGTGAAGCGCAGCGGCAGCTGCGACGGCTCGAGGATCTGTTCACGGACGAGATTGGTGAGAGATACCTCTGCGGTCGGCACCAACCAGAACTGCTCATGTGTCGGAGCATCTTTTAGTATCTTGCTCAAAAGTTCTTTGGGGCCCCGATAATGCTCTTTATCTTGTTCCCATTTGGCATTGAAGTCTTTAGTGACTTCATTAAAGAGGTCATCGCGCCCCCCGAAATCGCCGCTCAAAAATAGATCTGCGCCAAACTTGGGAAGCTGCCCTGTTCCGCGCATTGCTTCATCGCGCACCAGAAGCGGCACGCTCATCTCCTCATAGCCATGCTCCGTCGTTTGAAGATCAAGCATGAAGTTCGCGAGCGCGCGTTCAAGTCGCGTGAGCTTGCCGCGCAGCGCCACGAAGCGGGCGCCGCTCATGCGGGCGGCGGCTTCGAAATCCATCAGAGAGAACCCGCCCTGCCCTTTCAGGGCTTCGCCGAGATCGGCGTGGTCTTTCGGGTCGTTGATGCGCTTCGGCTCGCCCCATGTGTGCTGCTCGATATTGCCATGCTCGTCCGCCCCGTCCGGCACTTCGTCCAGCGGCAGGTTCGGCAGGCCCATCAGGATATCGTCGAGCGCCT
>DAIRTA010000001.1:0-92004 GCA_036804125.1 Hyphomonas sp. | reverse complement strand
CTTACGAGCGTAACGGAAATGCCTGCAAACAATTTGACGGTTGTGTTCCGCCGTTAGGGTCAGAGTTGGCTCTTACTGGCCCGCGTTATCGACCCCGCCAAAGCGCTCTGTCCATTCGGCAACCTGCGCATCCTCGATCTTCTGGAAGAGCACGTCCGGCGCAGCGATGGCGTGGCCACGGGGCAAGGCATCCATGAGGGCGGCGAAGTCTTCTGGTTTTGTGCCGAACCGGAATGTCCGGTTGGCATCTGGTATGCCGAGTGCATCGAGGATGGTCTTCGCGGCATCCGGAATGACCGGCTGGGCGATGATTCCGAACAGGGCTGCCAGGTTGAGCCCCGCGCGCACGCCCACGGCTGCAGCCTCAACGTCAGCCTTGTACTTCACCCACGGCTCGGCTTTCGTCAGGTATTCGTTACCCGCTGCCCAGATTGCGCGCGTCTCTGCCGCCGCCTTGCGGAACTCCATTGCCTCATAATGCTCAATCAGGCGTGGCAGCCGCTCGGCGAGCTCGCCAGCCATCCAGGCCTCCGCCTCGCCGGGCGTGCCGGCCTCCGGCACCCTGCCCTCGAATTTCGAGACGCAATACTTGGTGATCCGGTTGACGAAATTACCAAGCACGTTGGCGAGGTCTGAATTCACCGCGGCCTGGAAGCCTTCCCATGTGAACGCCGCATCAGAGCCTTCCGGCGCATTGGCGATCAGGTACCAGCGCCAATAGTCAGAGGGCAGAAGGTCAAGCGCCTGGTCCATGAACACGCCGCGCTTCTGACTGGTCGAGAATTTTCCGCCATACCATGTGACCCAGTTGAAGGCTTTCAGCTTGTCGACGGTTTTCCACGGCTCACCAGAGCCGAGCAGGGTCACCGGGAAGCTCACCGTATGAAAGGCGACATTGTCCTTGCCCATGAATTGCACGTATTCGGTCTCGTCGGCGCCCTTGTCGCGTCGCCAGAGGCGCTCCCAGTCATTGCCGGTCGCCTCGGCCCATTCCTGCGTCGCGGAGATGTAGCCGATAGGCGCATCGAACCAGACATAGAAGACCTTGGTCTCGAAACCGGGGCGGGAGACCCCGTTTTCATTCGCCACCTTCACACCCCAGCTGAGATCGCGCGTGATGGAGCGCGCGATGAGTCCCTCATCCAGCCATTTGTTGGCGATAGAGACAGCAAGCTGGGGCCAGTTCCTGCCTTTCTCAGTGACCCAGCCGCGGATCGTTTCCTGCATCTGCTCCTGCCGGAGATAGAGATGGGCGGTGTCACGCAGTTCGATATTGCGGCTACCGGATACGGCGGAATAGGGGTTTTTGAGATCTGTCGGGTCCAGCAGGCGGCCGCAATTGTCACACTGGTCCCCGCGCGCCTTTTCGTATCCGCAATGCGGGCAAGTCCCCTCGACATAGCGGTCCGGCAGGAAGCGGCCATCCTCGACGGCATAGACTTGCTTTGTTGTCCGCTCCTCGATCAGGCCGTTCGCTTCGAGCCTGATGGCGAAATGCCGGGTGAGCCTGTGGTTCGCCGGGCGCGAGGTGCGTCCGAACCAGTCATAGGAGAGGCGGAAACCCTCCCCTGCCCGGCGCTGGACCTCATACTGCTCGTCGCAATACTGCTGCACGCTCTGGCCCGCTGCTTGCGCCGCCAGCTCCGCCGGGGTGCCGTGCTCATCGGTCGCGCAGATGTAAACGACCTCATGGCCGAGCAGCCGCATGACACGGGCATACACATCCGCAGGCAGCATCGAACCGGCGAGATTGCCGAGATGCTTCACGCCATTGATGTATGGCAGGGCAGAAGTGATGAGGATACGACGGGTCTGGGTCATGATGAAGGCCGTGTCTTGCGACGCCCGCCATAAGGGCACCCGGCGCTGCTGTCGAGCCGCTGGGCGGGCCTGAAGCCCTGCGCTTGCCTCGACGGGCCAGTTCCGGTAACGCCAGACGTGTGCCGGCTTAGCTCAGCTGGTAGAGCATCTGATTTGTAATCAGAGGGTCGCGGGTTCGAGTCCTGCAGCCGGCACCATGCTTGAGCGGCCTGCACGACAAAGGGCCCAACATGAAACGAATCCTTGCGGCAACGGACTTTTCGCGCCGGTCGGACCTGGCGCTGGAGCGCGCGGCCCGGGTCGCGAAAGTGTCCGGCGCCGGGCTCGATATCGTGCATGTCCTCGACAGTGAGCGTCCGCTCTCCTTCTCCGAGACGGACCGGCGGCTGGCAGCCGCCTATGCCGATGATCTTCGGGAAAAATATGGCTGCCCGGTCAGGCTTGAAACCGGGGATCCCTTTGCCTCGATCCTCGAAGTGGCAGCCGAATTCAACGCCGATCTTATCGTTGTGGGTGAGCCGCGCCGCAGCAGCCTCAGGGATTTTTTCGCCGGCACGACGGCCGAGCGAACGATCCGCAACAGCCCTCGTCCCATCCTGCTCGTCAAATCCGGCGCCAACGCGCTCTACCAGAATCCCATGCTGACCCTGGACTTTTCGCCTGTTTCCGCGCGCGCCGCAGAGATGGTGGGCACGCTGTCCTGGCTCTCGCCCGGGGGCCGGTCAAGCGCGCTGCACGTCTTTGATACACCCGCTGTCGCCGTGATGACGCGTGCCCACAGTTCGAGCGATGAAATCAATGCCTATATCCTTGAGGAACGGGTAAAGGCCGAGTCGCGGTTGCGGGCTTTTCTGACAGAACATGGACTTCAGCACAGTGCAGCACTCGTGCGTCCTTCCGGCGCCTCGGTGGCGCGGACCATCTGTGATACGGCCGCCGCTATCGGCGCAGACCTGATCATCACCGGAACGCGGGCGCGGACAGGTGTCAGCCGATTAGTTCTGGGCAGCATTGCCGAGGAAATCCTGCGCCTATCGCCGGTCGATGTCCTGGCCGTCCCGCCGGCCTGAGGCCCGCCCGGTCAGGCGCCGAAAATATCTTCCTGCAGAATGCTCATCTGGAACTGGTAGGCGGTTTCACCCTCATCCACATCCTTGTAGATGACAGCAATGAATTCGGCCCCGAGGAAGACCTCCACCGAATCCTCGGCCCGGTCACGGGCGACCAGGCGCAGGCCGGGATTGAATTTTTCCCTGAGATAGGCCTCAAGGCGCAGGGTTTCCTCGCGGTTCATGCACGCGTTCTCCTTGTTTTCATTGCGGGCTGGACCCTATTCAGATTTCCCGGCGAGGCAAAGGCCGCACGGCAGAACTGTCGCAGAGGCAGGTGCCCGGCCGGATCAACTGCCGGTATCGTCAGGAATCGCCTGGTCCATGCTGGCCGCCGGCTCGCAACAGGCCGGCGCGCCGACAATACGGGCCGGAACACCTGCAACAGTGCAATAGGCCGGCACATCCTTCAGCACCACGCTGCCTGCCGCAACCTTGGCCTGATCGCCTATCGTGATGTTACCCAGAACTTTCGCGCCGACGGAAAGCAGCACACCACGTCCGATCTTCGGATGCCGATCGCCGACTTCCTTTCCGGTGCCTCCAAGTGTCACGCCATGCAGGAGCGAGCAGCCATCGCCGACAACCGCCGTTTCCCCAATGGTGATGCCGGAAGCATGGTCGAGCATGACCCCCTGCCCGATCCGAGCCGCCGGATGGATATCGACATCGAAGAGTTCCGATGCCCGGCTCTGCAGGTGGAAGGCCAGCGTCTCACGACCCTGCTTCCAGAGGACATGGGCGACGCGGTGGGTCTGGAGCGCGAGGAAGCCCTTGAAGAACAGGAAGGGTTGCAGGAAGCTGCGGCAGGCGGGATCCCGGTCGAGCGTGGCGCGGATATCCGCTTCAGCAAAACTGATGATTTCCGGCGCATCACGATAGGCTGACGAGACAATATGGCGAACCTGCTGGGCGCCCATTGCCGTTCCCGCGAGCTTTTCGGACAGGTGGAAACAGAAGGCCTGGGACAGAGTATCATGAGCCAGGATCGCGGCATTGATATAGGATGACAGGGTCGGCTCATCTGCCGCAGCGGCCGCAGCCTCGAAGCGGAGACGTTTCCAGACGGGCGGCGGAGCGCCAAGATCAGGATTATCACTCATGGGGCGAAAGCCTCCTGCTGCACGCCTTACACTTGGCGCGGGCGCGGCGGATGTTCAACTGCTCCAACAGACACATGACAATCCGGATCATTCGGCCGGCTGGGGCTGCAGGACCCTGCCGCGCCGACCGCGGCGGAAAAGATCGCTTGTCATGATCCGGAACACAGCCGGTGTGTAGAACAGGGCAAGAAAGGCCGACCCCAGGACCCCGCCGGCGATACCGGCCGCAAGCGGCAACCAGAACACATCGCCAGACAGCAGGATTGGCACGAAGCCGCCCATCGTCGTCAGGGTCGTGGCGACAATGTGCCGGCTGGCATCCACGACGACTTCTCGCTGCGCAACACGATCACCGGCCATGGCCTCCGGGCTGGCCCTGAGAAGCGACAGGACGACGATTGATCCGTTAATCGCAATCCCGAACAAGCCGAGGCTGCCAATGATGGCGTTGAATCCGAAAGCGAGATTGAACAGCCAGACACCGCCAAAGGCATAGAACACGGCAAAAATGCCTGTCGAGAAGATTAGCAGCATCATCCGGAAGGAGTTGAAGACGAGCGTGATGGCGCCGGCCATGACCAGCATCAGCGGAATGCCGACAGCCGCCAGGTTACCAATAGCGTCACCCGAGTTTTCAGCCTCGCCGCCGATCAGGAGGTCATAGCCCTGTGGCAGGCGAAAGTCCGATGCCGCCAGCCGCGTCTGGAATTCGGCCAGAGAAGGCGCCGGCAAGGTGTAGGGATACAGATAAGCCAGTATCTGGTTCACCCTTACCCCGTCACGGCGTGTGATGACGGCTGTCTTGGGATAAAGTTCGAAGTCGCCGAGAGCGGAAAGCGGTGTTCCGGCCATACCGGGCCGGGCGCCGATCGTCTTCGACTGCAGGTCGGCGATCTCGCTCCTGCGGCTGTCGCGGGCGAGCATACGCACCGGCAGCTCCTCCGCGCCCTCTAGAACTGATCCGGCCTCTATGCCCTCAAGTTCAGCGCTGAGGCTTGCGGCGATCTCGGACAGGCGCGCACCGGCCATCGCTGCGGCTGACTCATCGGCTTGCAGGCGGAGTATCGGCGCGCCGAGATCAAGCGAAGCCGTCGTGTAAGTGATACCCGGCGTCTGGCCGAGGACTGTGCGAACCTCCTCTCCAAGGCGATTGAGGATTTCGAGATCGTTACCGCGAAGGAACAACTCGATCGGCGCCTCGGCAGGTGGGCCCTGCTCGAACGGAAGGGCGAGGAAGCGCGCTTCCGGAAATTCCTGCCGGAGAATGCGCTGCACGTCATCAACGATCTGCCGTGTGCGGCGATTGGAATCGAGTTGCACCCAGCCGGACCCATATCCTTCAAATCCGCGCGTATTGCTAATCGCATTGTAGTAGACGCGCGGTGAGGGCTCCCCCAGGGTCCAGGCCACCTGGCTGACGCCCGGCTCGGCAAGGATCAGCTCGGTGGCACGCGAGGCAACACGCTGAGCCTCTGCCAGGTTGGCTTTCGGTGAAAGGGTAAAGGACACCTGGAACTGATCACGCTCGGTAGCGGGAAAAAACTGGCTCGGGAGCTGACCGACCATCATGAGCCCAGCCAGCGCCGGGACGACAGCAATGGCTATGCCCAATGGCGGAAACCGGAGGATCGCCCCGATGAAAGCGCGGTATCCATCCGTGATGACATTGATGGCGATGCCGTCCCGCCACCAGCGCCTGGGGCGGGCAGCCTCCCCCCTCTCCCAGTTTCGCTTGCGATCAAACCACCCGGCCATCGCCGGAACAACCGTCAGTGACAGGACGAAGGAAGCCAGAATGGCGTAAATGACCGAGAGACCGATCATGCCAACGAACTCGCCTGCCGAACCCGGCAGGAGCGCGATTGGCGCAAAGGCCAGCGCTGTTGTCAGTGTCGAGGCGCCCAGCGGCGCCACAAGATGGCCCAGGCTGCGCTGGATGGCCTCGGCACGGGTGCAGCCCTTGGCCCGCCACTGGTCGAATTCGTCAACCACGACGATGGCATTGTCGATCAGCAGGCCCAGCGAGATGACCAGGCCGGTCACGGACATCTGATGCAGCGGATGACCAAAGACATTAAAGAGGATCATGACCAGCCCGATCGTGAGCGGAATGGCCATGCCGACCGAGATGGCCGAGCGCCAACCCATGGTCAGGAACAGCACGGCAAACACGATCATGGCAGACATCAGCAGAGCCGTGGCCAGTCCGTTGAGGCGCTCGGCTGTATAGCGGCTCTGATCGAAGACGGTCTCGACACGCAAGCCCGGAGGGCTTTCTGCCGCCATCCCGGCGACGATGGCGTTGGCACCCTCTGCCCAGCGCTCGACACGCTGGTTCGGTGAGATGTAGGCCGCGACAAAGACAGCCGGGCGGTTATTGTAGAGTGCAATCCGCCGCGGCGGGTCTTCATAGGCCTTCGTGATCTCGGCGACGTCGCCGATCCGCAGCGCGGAGCCGTCAGGGCGCTGGATAATCGGGACCTCGGCGATGCGGGAAATGCTTGTGAACTCTCCGGCAACCTCGACACCCATCAAGGAATCCGGCGCTCGCAAAGTGCCGGCAGGTGTCTTCGAATCGCCTGTTGCGAGCAGGCTCGCGGCCTGAGCGAGGCTGAGGCCGGCTGCAGCCAGAGCCTCGGTGTCGGCAATGACGCGAACCTCCTCAACAGGGAGCCCGAACGTGTCTGTAAGCTCTGTGCCCGGATGACGCTGGAACTTGTCCTGCAAATCCAGCGCAAGACGGCGCATCAGGGTGCGGGGGGGCTCGCCCGGACCATCCCAGATCAGCGCGACCGTCATCGTGCTGGCACCGATATATTGCCGGGTGACGACCGGGGCCGAGGCGCCCGGAGGGAATCCGGCACGCGCCTGGTCAGCCTTGGCCCGGATCAGGGTCCAGGCATCATCGACCTCTGCTTCCGTCAGGTCCGGGCGAAGCATGACCGTCGTATGGGCGGTGCCACTACGTACTGTGGACATCACCTCATCGATTTCCGGCAGCTCCATCAGCGCCGCCTCGAGGGGCTGCGAAACAAGCGCTTCCATGCGCTCGGCATCGGCGCCGGGCATGACCACGATGATGTTGCCGAAGCGTTCGATCAGTGTCGGATCTTCCTGGCGGCCGAGCGAAAGCAGGGCGCCTACCCCGCCGATCAGTATCACCAGGAGGATGAGGATGGTGAGACGCGGCAAGAGGTAGAAGAGCGTGAACACTATCGGCCCCCCGCTCTCAACCGTCTATGGATCTGTCAGCCCGCGGGGAATCGCGCGGTATGACAGGCAGGCCGGGTGAAAGGCGATGGACGCCATCGGTAATGATCTTGTCACCCGGCCGCATGGGGCCACGCACGAAGACACGGTCACCGGCCGGATGCAGAGCATCCACCGTACGAGTCTCGGCGCGCCAGCCATTTCCGTCAGCTACCGCCACATACAACGTCCAGGCGCCGCGTGAGGCGCTCGCCAGCGCCTTGAGAGGCACCCAGAAGCCCTCCTCACTGATCTCGCGCGGCATCTTCAGGCGGACGATCGAGCCTGCGGGAACCGCCTCACTGTCCGGAATCAGAAAAACGGCATTGATAGTGCGCTGGGTCATGTCGACGACCCCTGTTACACTTCGAAGCTCGGCGATGACCGGGCCTGTTGCGGAACTGAGTTCATAGGTGCTTCCGGTCTGCAACGAAGCGGCCGTCGCGGCGGGCACACCGATCCGCGCTTCGAGCGCACCGGTCTCGACCAGCTCGAAGACCGGCTGACCGGGAGAGGCAATTGCCCCTTCATCCATCATGCGCGCAGTGATCACCCCATTATAAGGCGCGGTGATCCGCGCCAGATCCAGCTGCACCCGGATGGTTTCGGCCTGGGCGCGGGCGGATTCGATGCGTGCGGCGGCCGTATCGGCCTGGGCCTCAGCCTCATCGACTCGCTGGTAGGAGACATGGCCCTGCCCGGCCAGCGTCCGCTGACGCTCGACCGTGTTGAGCGCGAGACGGTGCGCGGCTTCGGCCTCGGCGACGGCCGCGCGTGCTGACGACAGCTGGGCATTCAGGTTCCGGGCATCGAGACGGCCGAGAATCTGGCCTGTGGTCACCCTGTCCCCGATGCGGGCCGCGAGGTTATCAACACGGCCACCGGCCGAGAAACCAAGCTGGCTGGTTCGGCGGGCCTCGGCGAGACCGGTAAAGGTTTCGTCGATCTCGAAATTACTTTCGGGCATGACCGAGATCACCGTCACAGGCAGCGGTTCAGGATCGGTCAGGGCGACGCGCGGCCCTTCTGCGCTGCGAAGCATCTGTGATGCGGCATACAATCCGCCAGCGGCCAGTATCAGCACGAACAGAAACAGCAGCCCCTTTATGGGTGTCGGGCGTACGAGCCTATGGGAGACGGATGACTGGGAGTCGTCGGCGGTCATGGGAGGAGGTCCTGGGCTTGCGTGGTCCGCACGCTGGTGGAGGCGTGCGGCTTCTTGAGGCTTCTGAGAAGTAGAGCGATATGCGTCTCAACCAAGTGGTTGTGGCCATCATAGGTTGAGCCCGGCTGAACGGCTGCGCCTGGCCGGACACCCGGCAGGTGCGGCAGGTGATTCAGGAGCTGGGCAAGGCCATGCAGCGACGCCCAGAGCGATTTGGCCGTAGTGACGATGTCGAGATCGGGATCCACCACGCCCTCAGCCTGGCCATCCTGGACCAGGCTCGCCAACATGTGAAAGGCGCGCCCCTTGGTCAGCCGGGTGAAGGTTTCCCAGTCAAGCGGCGGCGCGTCCTTGGAGGGTGTAACAATGCCGGAAAAGGCTGCGATGTAATGGTTAGGGTCTGCCGTGGCGGTCTCGATATAGCGTGACAGGACGAGCCTTGCGCGTGTCTCAAACGGCATCGCGCGGAGCATGTCCGGCTCCACGCCGGCCATCAGACGCTCAAAGAAAGCCTCCTTCAGCGCTTCGAGCAGATCGTCTTTCGACTCGAAATACTTATAGATCGCTGCAGGTGAGTAATCGATTTCATCCGCCAGCCGGCGAATGGAAAGCCCTTCGGTGCCTTCCTCGGAGAACACTCTCTGGGCCGCCTTGAGGATCGCATTGCGGACTTTCCGGCGGCGGCGCTCGGCGGGGGAGGCCTGGGAGGTCCCGGAAGGCAATGACATGCTGAGCAGACGCCGTTAAAAGAGTGAACAGTGTTTACCTACTTGATCTTTGACCTTGCGGCAAGTGGAAACCGGGTTGCATCGGCTTTGTGATCCTGCCGGTCAGGGTTAATCCGGTGCGATGACAACGCGGTTTCCTCCTCCCCCACCCGTCGGCACACCGATGCCTGCTGTCCGGCCAAGCCCTCAGGCCCGGGCGCTGCTGGCGCTGCGGCGTTCGGCCAACAAGTTGTATATTAGTGGGCCCGGGCCCTCGCCGGAGGAGGTCGATGAGCTTCTGAGCATCGCCGCACGGGTCCCCGACCATCGCCGCCTCGCGCCCTGGCGGTTTATCATCTTCGAAGGTGAGGCCCGGATTGAGTTCGGAACGGCTCTCGCACGCATAGCCGGGCAGACTGGGCGCGAGCCCGATTCCCACAGTGTGCTTGAGGCCGCCAGCCTGCCATTGCGGGCCCCGGTGGTCGTTGCCGTGATTTCTTCGCCTGACCCCGGCCACAAGACGCCCGTATGGGAGCAGGAATTGTCGGCTGGCGCGGTGTGCCAGACCCTCCTTCTGGCGGCAAATGCCACGGGATGGGCCGGGGTCTGGCTGACAGAGTGGATTGCATACTCATCCGATGTTGCCGCAATCCTGCATCTTGGCGACACGGAGCGCGTTGCCGGATTTCTCTATCTCGGCACGGCAACGGCCATGCCTCAGGAACGGGCAAGGCCCGGCATGGCTGAGCGGATCCAGCGCTGGAAACCTGCCTAGCGCCGTTCAGCCACGGCCACGATAGGGCTGGACGCCCGTGTCAGGCACATACAGCCCCTCAGGCACGGCCCCGGATTGCCAGAAAACATCGATCGGGATGCCGCCGCGCGGATACCAGTATCCGCTGATGCGCAGCCAATGCGCCTCTGCAAATGTGAACAGGCGTTTCCCGATCCGGACCGTGCAATCCTCATGGAAGGCGCCATGGTTCCGGAAACTGGTGAGAAAGAGCTTCAGGCTCTTGCTTTCGACCAGCCAGGCGCCGGGACAATAGTCTATTACGAGGTGGGCGAAATCAGGCTGGCCCGTCACCGGGCATAGGGATGTAAATTCCGGCGCAACAAACCGTGTCAGGTAAAGGGTATCGCGATGCGGGTTGGCGACGCGTTCAAGTTCTGCCGAATCCGGATCCGCGGGCATGGCCGCTGCGGCGCCGAGCTGGCTGAGACCGGCATATCGGGAATCGTCAACCATAGGGAAGAATAGCGGGAACCGGCACCAGATTGAAGAGGATGCCGAGATAGAGCAGATAAGCAAAGAACAGCACGCCACCTTCCCAGCGGGACACCTGTCGTCCGGTCAGCGAAAACAGGAGCAGCAGGAAGACCGATAGCAGCAGCGCACCGATATCGTTCCAGTTGAGGATCGTGGCCCCGCCTTCGGACATTCCAATCGCGCCGGGATGCTCGGGCCGCACGCTGAAAGGCAGGATCGCCGCCGTGACCCCGAGAATACCGAGGATGTTGAACAGGTTGGAGCCAAGGATGTTGCCGATCGCGACATCCGAACGCCCGCGAAAAGCCGCGACAAGAGATGTCGCCAACTCTGGCAAGCTCGTGCCGATAGCGACGATTGTCAGCCCGATAACCGTCTCGCTGACCCCGAAAGTCCGGGCAAGCTCGACCGAGCCTTCGACGAGGATACGCGCGCCGAATACCACGACCGCGATACCGGCAAGAGCGAGCAGGAGCCCCACGAGTAGGCTGTGGTGCGGGCCTTCAGTCTCGCCCGTGTTCGGCGGCTCAGGGGCAGCGCCATTGACGGCCTTGCGATCGTCAAAGACGCTATAGATCAGGTAGGCGGCCAAAAGGCCTATCAGGATGAGGCCGGCCGGGCGCGTGAAGGCATCGAACCAGACGAGGGCGCAGAAAAGCGCCGTGACAAGGATCAGGATCACGGAATCCCGGTAAAGGGCGCTGGGATTGACAAGAATGGGCCTGACCATTGCCGCAAGGCCGAGCACGAGCAGGACGTTGGCGACGTTGGAGCCGACCACATTGCCCACAGCAATACCGACCGACCCGCGCAAGACGGCTTCAAGGCTGGTAACAAGCTCGGGCACAGACGTGCCGAAACCGACCAGTGTCAGGCCGATGATCAGCTCGGAAATCCGCAAGCGCCGGGCCACACTGACCGAGCCCCTTACCAACGCTTCGCCCCCGATGAACAGGAGCACAAGTCCCCCCGCGACCAGAAGATAGGCCATATGGTTAACCTGCTTTTGATTCCCTCAACGAACGACTTCTAATGGCCGTCGTGGAAGGCTGGCAATGGCGCGTCAGCAGAACGAAACATTTCGCGCGCTGCGCGTTAAGGTTTGCACTGCGGGCCTTAGCATACAATTTACAGGAATAGACGAGCTTGAATGGCCCGCTCCTCCCGGCCGAACGCTGAACTGTTGAGTAAATGAAACGCCTGCGACCTCTCCTGACAGCCACCCGGCTGCCGCCACTGGTCACAGCCTGTGTTCTGGGGGCGTCAGCCTGTTCCAGCCTCAACGGAAACGGCGTAAACAACCGGAATGGGGGCGATGCTGGCCCTGCCCCGCAGATCACCGGAATTCCAACGGGCCTGATCGGGCAGGCGCAAACCGTGGTCCGGTCTCCAGAAACCCCGCCGCGCAGTGTACTCGAGGCCCGCAATTATGCCAGTCAGCAGGCGGAGCGCCTCGAGGAACTGCTGGCTACGGAGGGCTATCTTGCCGCCGCAGTCACAACTGCCCCGATCGAGGATCCACTGATCGCTCCGACCCTGCTGGCAGACCCAGGCCCGTTGTTCAGGATCGCATCCGTTCGCGTGGACGGCGCGGATGCTCTCGACGCGGCCGTACAGCAAGCCACAGAGACGGTCCTTCTGCTTGCACCGCCGGGCGCGCCGGCACGTGCGAACGAGATTGAAACGGTGGAGTCCGAACTGGTCCGGCTGCTGCGCACTCAGGGCTATGCGTTTGCAACGAGCCGGGGCATCGACGCACTTGCGTCCCGGGACGACGCTACTGTCGAGATCACCTACCTGATTGATCCGGGTCCACGGGTGCGGCTCGGGCGAATGGACCTGCCTGACGACATCACCACACGGCATTCAAGCCTTGGCAATCTTCAAACCTGGCAGGACGGCGAACTCTACCGCCCCCAGACGATCGAGCGGTTTCGCGGCCGGCTTCGCGGCACGGGAGTCTTTGATGGTATCGGAGTTACTGTAAGCGAAGAGCCTGATCCCGATGGAACCCATCCGGTGATTGTTCAGCTTGTCGAAGGCAAGCACAGGACGATCGGGGCCGGTGTCACGGCCTCAACAACCGACGGAACGGGTGTCGATGCCTTCTGGGAGAGGCGCAATTTCACAGGCCGCAGCGATACGGTCAGGATACAGGCAGAGGCAGCGACGATCTCGCGGGGTCTGTCGGCCAGCTATGAGCGCCCGAATATCGGACGCTTCGGGCGGACACTGAAAGCCGATGCCGGCTGGCGCCAGCAGGAGACGCCCGCATTCGACCTCACGGGCATCCGGACCGGTCTTTCCATTTCGCAACCGCTGACACGGCAATTATCCGTATCAGTCGGGGCGGCCGTGGACGTAACACGTACCCGCGACCTGCGTGCACGGATACTGCAGAAGCGCCTTCGCGATCAGGTCACGTTCTCCCTTCCGCTGTCGGCGACTTATTCAGATGTCGATGATGTGCTCGATCCGTCATCAGGCTTTCGCCTGTTTGCCGGCATCGAACCCGGCATCACGACTGGCGACACAACGAGCGGCTATACCCGCATACTGACAGCGGGATCGACATATTATCAGCTTACGGATCGCCTTGTCGCCGCAATCAGGGGGGAATACGGCGCCTATCTCGGAACCAGCGCCATTCCGCCGGACCGCCTGTTCTTCGCCGGTGGCGGAGGGACAATCAGGGGGTATGAATTCCAGAGCGTTTCCCCGCGTGCCCCCGATGGCACACCTGTCGGCGGCAAGGGGCTGTTCGTCACGTCAGGCGAACTTCGCTGGCGGCAATCGGAGCGGTTTGGATACGTGATGTTTGTCGATGCCGGCCAAGCCGCTGATACGCGTGAAAATGTGTTCAGTGACATACGCTATTCGCTGGGCGCAGGAGTCCGGTATTATCCAGGCTTCGGGCCTATCAGGCTCGACATTGCAACGCCGATTGACCGGCGCAGGGGGGAAAGCCCCGTGCAGGTCTACATCTCGATCGGGCAGGCCTTCTGATGCCGGATACTGCCGACAGACCTAGATTCCTTTCCAGGCGGCGGCTGTTCACAGTCGTGACGCTTACACTTGTCATTGTTGCTATAACGCTGCTGGGCGCGCGTTTCTGGCTGACGACCGAGTCCGGCCGGACTTTCATAATGTCCGAGATATCCGGACAACAAGCAGGCAGCCTTGGCACTATCGGGATCAAGGGGCTCACCGGGGATCCGTTTGGCACCGCATCGGTGGAGAGCATTACACTCTCGGACCCTGACGGGATATGGCTTGAGGCAGATACTGTCATTCTCGACTGGTCTCCGGCCTCGCTGCTGGGGCGGACCGTGCGGATCAACGCCGTGACTGCAAAGCGCCTGAAGATACACCGTCGTCCGGTTTCTGCGCCGAGAGATTCATCGAGAGAGGGTGGAAACTGGCGTATACAGCTGCGCAGCGCCACGATCGATGTCCTCGACATTGCCGAGGGTGTAGCGGGCCCGGAAGCGGCTTTTAAGATCACCGCACGCTATGATCAGCGTCCGAGTGGCGCGCTTGAAGCCGCGCTTCAGGCCCTGCCACTCGCCGGGCGCGGAGACCGGGCCAAGTTCACGCTGTCCCGTTCCGCCTCTGATCGCTTCGACCTACAGTTCGACGCCGAAGGCCCGCAAGGCGGCACCTTCGGACACTTGCTCGGCGTGCCTGATGACAGCTCAGTGCTGCTGATCGGCTCAGCAGCCGGGACCTTGAGTGAGGCCCGCGGTGAGGCGCGGCTTGCGATAGCAGACACAAATGCTGTCTTCCTCGCACTCGCCATCGAGCGCCAGCAGCTGACAGCAACACTCCGGGCGGATGCGAGCCAACTGCCCCTGGACAGCCATCTCACCCGCTTCATCGGTAACGAGGCTGAGGTCGACCTGACCGCAGACCTCGCTCCACGCCTCCCGGAATTCATGATGGAAGCTCGGCTCGCGGCCGGTCTCATTCGCCTGAGCGGGCAAGCACACGAGAACCTCCGCAGCCTTCCGGAACCGGTCCATCTGTATGCTGACCTGGAGACGCTGGCTCCCTTCACAGACATTGGCGCAGGCGCCGTGGTCGATGGCCTGGCCAGCCTTGCAGGGGGCAGGCCGGGCTTTGAGGGAGAGGTCCGGCTGGTTGCCCATGATGAATCAACCTTGCCCTTCGACGGGATCAGTGGCCCCCTCCGGATCTCATCCACGGATCGTCTCACGCAGTTCGAGGCTGAGCTGACAGGTCACGGCGTCTTTCGCCACGGCGGCAGTCTCGGCGCGCGGCTCGTGATGGATCCGGTGATCAATGCTGCAGGTGACTATGATCCCAGAGTCGGCCTTGTGCGCCTCAGTCGCGTCGCTCTGACAACCGCTGACGGCGAAGCCTTCGGGGCATTCAGCTACGGGCTTGAGACCGGGCGGATAGAGGCGGCCGGCAATCTGAGGCTGCCATTGTCGCCCTTCTCCCAGGATATAACCGGGACAGCCGAGGGGCTATTCAATGCAGAGGGTCGGATCAGCGATCTCACAATAACGGCGAACCTGCGCCTGCGCGAACTTGCCGGGCTTCCGATGACGCTCTCTGACCTTACCGGACAGCAAGGCGAGATCACGATGCGGGCCATGCTGAGAGACGGCGTCCTGATCGCGCAGCCTGTCCGGGCACGATTTGCAGGCATTGATGCTACGGCCACAGGGCGGCTTGCAGGGCCAGCCGGACCTGACCTGCGTTTCGAGGCACGCCAGATCACGCCTATTCAGACAGACGATATGTCCGTCACACTCGGCGCCCTCCGGGGACGCATGTCTTCAATCAATGGCGGCCTGCGAATCCAGGCGGATACGGAAGGCGGTTGGCTAGAGGCGGCAGGGCAACGCATCGATGCTCTTGCCGCAGCCGCCGATATCCGCATTGAGGATGAGCGCGTATCCGGTCCGGTCACTCTGACGGGGACCCTGGATGGCACGGTGGCAAACGTCAGTCTCGATCTCCTTCGAGAAGGCGGCGTAACACAGTTCGCCAACGTCAGAAGTGTGTTGGGGCCCCTGCGCATCACCGGAAACGGGGAGGCTGCAGATGATGGTGCGTTTGCCCTTCGACTCGAAGGTCAGGGACGGGACGTCATCCTTCCGGCGGGCGAATTCAGGGCGCTATCGGTCAATGCTATAATCGATCGTCCCACCGGGCAGCCATTCGTGATTACCTCGAGGCTTGGGGCGGATGGCGTGCGCCTGACTTCGGGAATCCACCTCGACCGCATTCTTGCCGAAGTGGCCACGGATGCGGATGGCTATCGATACTCAGCCGGAATTCTTGACTCGGCACCGGGGCATGAAACGGATCTGCGGATCACCGGTCGTGCACGAACGACGGAAAACGGCGTGTCGGGTTCACTGAACGCCACCGGGCAGGTCCTCGGCCATCCTGTGCGTACGACACGCCCGGCGAGCTGGAGCCTGGGAGACACACCGGTTTTCGATCTGGCGATCGATCTGCTGAGTGGTCAGCTGGAGGCAAGGCTGGAGGCCGCGCGGGGCGAGCCGCGGCTTGAGTATGCGTTCAGCGGGCTCGATGCCAGACCACTCCTCGAGGCCATGGGCAGGCCCGCCCTCAATCTGATTTTCAGCGGCAACGGCGATCTGCGGCCCTACGGTCTGTCTCCGTCGGGCGATTTCCTGATATCGGCCAGCACACCGGTTCCGGGGCTCGATACCGAGATCATGGTCGAGTTTACTGGCCAACTGAGCGCCGACGCCGCCCTGATGGAGGCGATTGCTACGTATGGAAATGACCTGCGTCTGACGGCCGACGCCCGCCTGCCCGTTACCGCGCAAGAAGCAGGATTCGTGACCTTCGACAGTGAGCGGGCGCTGACCGGCGGTGCGCGCCTCTCAGGCGACCTGGACGGGCTGCGCACGCTGGCCCTTGCCTATGGCCATGACATTGGCGGCATCGTGGATGCCCAGGCTGTTATTTCGGGCACGCTTTCAGCGCCGCAGACACGGATTGCCGGCACCGTCCGGCAAGGCCTCTATGAATTCGGCCGCGCCGGTTTCCAGTTGACCGAAGTCAATTTCGACACGCGCTGGGAAGAGGACGCCTTGCAGATTGATGGCACGGCCAGCGGCCCCGGTGGCGGCACGCTTCGCGCCGAGGGCCGCGCCGGGCTCGACGGCGGACAAGTCAACCTCACACTGTCGCGTCTCCTGGTATTCAACCGGCTTGGCGACAGCGCCCGCATATCGGGGAATGCGCAGCTTCAGGAATTGCAGGACCGGCGGCTCGTAACCGGGAACATCACGATCGATGAAGCGCGCCTTTCACTCGAGAACCTGCCCGCGTCCCGAACCCGGAGGCTCAATGTCAGATGGGACGATGCGGAAGCTGACACACGGCGCAGCAACCTCCTTGAGAAGCCCGTTACACTCGATGTCGGGATCACGGCGCCCCGGCGCATCTTCGTCACAGGCCGAGGCCTGGATACGGATTGGGGTGTGCGCATGCGCGTACGCGGCAACCCGGCTGACCCACACTTCAACGGACAGGCTGTTCTTGTTCGCGGTGAACTCGGCCTCGCCGGGCGGCCATTCATTTTCGACAGCGGCCGGATAAGCCTCGACGGCCCGCTGGCAAGTGCGCAACTCAATCTTTCGGCTGAAAGGGATTCAGGCGGCTTCCGCACACGTGTTGAAGTTACAGGATCAGCGGCGCAGCCGGCGTTCGTCTTGTCAAGCACACCGGAGCTGCCGCAAGATGAAGTCCTGGCCCGCCTGCTGTTTGGCCGCTCCGCGCTCGACCTTACACCTATCGAGGCCGCCCAGCTCGCCTCAGCGATCGCCACCCTGAGCGGTCAGGGGGACTCCCTCAATCCCCTGGGCCAGATTCAAGCCGGGCTCGGCGTCGACCGGCTGCTCTTTGGGGTAGACGATGAAGGACGGGCGGAACTGGGCATCGGCCAGTATCTCACGCGTGATGTGTATGTCGAAGTCCGATCGGCCGGCGAGGCGGGAAATGCGATCGGGGTGGAGTGGCAGCCTCGCGAACAGGTTGCGGTAACATCTGAAACACGCTCCACTGGCGAAGGCCGTGTTTCTATCCGCTGGAAGCACGACTACTAGCAAACCGCGCAATCATCCGGGTCTGACACAAAAATGTCATTCTTGTCCTCTGTATATAATGCTGCAGAAAAGCGTGTTGCTTTTCACATTTGTTAAAGCCCGACCTATGGATTTAACAAGCAATATAATGGAAAAGAGAAAAAACTAAGGGTGGAAACCATGATAGACGCAAAGCGCAAGCCGGGCTCACGCTCTCCGACCGCCATCGATCAGATGGTGGGCGAGCGTATCAGGGAGTTACGCGTCGCTCAGAACATGACCCTGTCGGAGCTCGGCTCGGAACTCGGGATCAGCCATCAGCAGTTGCAGAAATATGAAACGGGTACAAACCGCCTGAGTGCGGGAATGCTGGCCAGCGTCGCACAGACGCTTCGCATCCCGATCGCCGAACTCTTCGACGATCCGAATGCGCCGGGCCTCGACAAACGCGATCCCGTCGCAATGGCGCGTGCACGCTGTCACATGCTGATTGACCGGACGCAGTCGGTTGCCAAGCTGGACGCGATGGCCAAGGTGCTCAAGGCGCTGGCTAACGACTGAGCCGCGGCCATTCTTGCCGCACCCGGCTTAGATCAGCAGGTCAACGGGCACTTTCAGAGCGTCTGCCAGACGGCGCGCGGTCTTAAGCCCGTACGGCATGCCCCGCTCGATGGCCGAGATATGATTCGGACGGATACCACAACGGTCGCCGAGTTCCCTTTGGGTCATCAACCGGTGCTGGCGGATGGCGCGGATCGTGTTCTCACCGTCCTCAATCTTCTTGATGACTACCGCCGGCAGATCAGCCGAGCCCGCTGGCGCTGATGCATGGCCGGCGGCTGCAAGCTCAGCGATGGCGCCTTCGATTGCTGCCATCCGCTTCTCGAGATCGATCAGCCGCAATTCCAGAGAATAAACAAGATGTGTGTCTGCTGCCACGACCGCTCCCTGCCACGGCTGGCAGCGATAATGGATTTTTGCGACGGTTCGATGTCAGAAGGTTGAAAAATGTATCCTGATTGCGCAGTCAGCGTCTGCAACATCTGCAAATCCTGACGCTTCTCGGACACCTATCGCAGCGGCGCTGCGCCCTGCCCCGGCCAGACACGGAATACAAGCGGTTGCCCAATACCCGTTTCTGAGAGGTATGCTTTCAACTGCTCGCAAACCGCCTCCGCCGAATCAGACGGACACATAGCCACGATACAGCCGCCGAAGCCACCGCCGGTCATGCGGGCGCCGCCCTCAATCCCGATAACCTGCTGTGCAGTTTCGACCAGCCTGTCGACCGCGGGGACGGTCACCTCGAAATCATCGCGCAATGATGCGTGCGAGGCGTTCAGGAGTTCACCCAATTGCCGGAGATCGCCGGATGGAAGAGCCCTTGCGAAAGCGCGAGTCCGTGCATTCTCTGTGATCACATGACGCGCCCTGCGAAAGACGACACCTGCGGCTTTGCTTTCCAGGGATTTCAGGTCATGCGCCGTTGCCTCGCGGAGACTGTCGAGGCCTAAGGCGCGGGCTGACTGGGAGCATTCGCGCCGGCGATCATTATACGCGCTGGCAGCCAGACCGCGCTGCACGCCCGAGTGTGCGACCAGGATGGCCGCTGTCTCGGGAACAGGGACTGCCTGCCACTCAAGACTGCGGCAATCGATCAGCAAGCCAGACCCTTCCTGCGCTTCAGCAGAGATCAGCGGATCCATGAGTCCGCAGTCGCACCCCGCAAAGCGCTTTTCAGCCTCCTGCACGATCCGCGCGATCTCAGGTGAGCTCAGCCGGACGCCTGACAGGCCGGCAAGCGCCAGAACCAGCGAAACACCGAGCGATGCTGAGGACGACAGCCCTGCCCCTTGCGGCACGTTGCCGGAAATGACCAGCTGGCCAGCGGGGAGCTGGCCGGTGTGAACGCAATAACAGGCAGCAAGCCCTCTCACATGGTTTCGCCAGCCGCCATCGGCTGCCGGAACTATGTCACCGTCAATATGGATGCTTTCGGTTGCACAGCCATAGTCGGCAGCGACCACATCCAGGCTGGATCCGGACTGCGGCCGCGATGCAGTGGCCGTTCCCGAATCTATGGCTACCGGGAAAGCGAAGCCGTCATTATAGTCCGTATGCTCACCGATCAGGTTTACCCGGCCGGGTGCAAAATGCACCGCAGACGGCTCGCAGTGGAAGCTGTTCCTGAATGCGGAAACAGCAGCATTGATGGCCCTGTCCCGGTTGCCATTCGACATCAGATCGTCCCGGATTCCTGCAAGCGGTAGTGAGCCGGGGTCTGCGCCCTCAGCATTTCCGCCGCGGCTTCTGGCGTAAGATCGCGCTGGGCCTCTGCAAGCATCTCGTAGCCAACCATGAATTTGCGGACCGAAGCAGAGCGCAGAAGCGGTGGATAGACATGGGCATGGAGCGTCCAGTGACTGCGCTCTGACTGCAGGAATGGCGCGCCATGCCAACCCATGGAATAGGGAAAGGAACACCGGAAAAGATTATCGTAACGTGTCATCAAGTCACGGAGCAATTCTGCCAGCGTAGCAGCAGCAGAGTCAGTTATCTCGTCCAGATGCCTGAGGGGTGACAATGGCAGTATCAGCGTTTCAAATGGCCAACTCGCCCAGAACGGCACAATTGCGAGCCAATCAGAGGTCTGACAGACAATCCGGTCCTTGATGCCGCGTTCCTGCTGCGCGACATCCAGCAGCATCGGCTGACCATGCCTGTCCCGGTAGGCACGCTGCATCTGATCTTCGACGAGTAGCTCGTCCGGCACATGTGTGCTGGCCCAGATCTGGCCGTGCGGATGGGGATTTGAACACCCCATCATCGCCCCCTTGTTCTCGAACACCGTCACAGCGGCATGTTTCTGGGACAGCACCTGCGTTTCACTTCGCCAGGTCTTGACGATCCCGATGAGCTGCTCCTCTGCCAACAGCGGCAGGGTGCGGGAATGGTCGGGAGAATAGCAAACCACGCGGCACATACCGGAGGCCGCCTGCTGCCTGAAAAGCGGCTCGCTGTCGCCGCTATTGTCTTCCGGATCCGCTGGCTCAAGCGCCGCGAAATCGTTTGTAAAGACATAAGTCCCTTCATATCCGGGATTACGGTGACCGTTTGCCCGGACGTTCCCCGGACACAGGTAACAGCCAGGATCATAAGCTGGCAGCGGCGCCTCACCTGTGTCCTCAACGTGTCCCTGCCACGGCCGCTTCAAGCGCTGGGGCGACAGAAGGACCCAGCGCCCCGTCAGGGGGTTGAAACGGCGATGGGACCGGTCGATCACGTCCAGATCTTTCCTTCTCGTGCCGCCGCGCTAACGCAAGTTATCAGACTTCACAATCGGGGAGTGGCTTGCTCCTGCCGCCTGCGCCATGCCAAGACGTCCGCTCCGCCATGGGTTTAGCGCAGATGACAGAGCCTTTGCCAGACTTTCTCAGGCTCGACTGTGGTGCGGTGTCACTGGTCATCCAGATAACAGATGCGTCCGCACGGCTTGTCTATTTTGGCAGCCGGCTCAATCCGGATGAAGACATGTCGGCTCTGGCCGTGTCGCTCGCTCGCAGCGTGCGGCCATCCCAGCCGGACCGTCTCGTGCCGGCCTCGCTGCTGCCTCAGGACGGCTCAGGCTATCCCGGCCTGCCCGCATTTGAGCTGCGTCAAAACTACGGGGCGCTGGACGAGCCTTTCCGCCTGGCAAGCGCCAAACAGACGGAAACAGGAATTGCTCTGACGTATGTGTCGGCTTCAGGCGACCATACCGTTCGGCAGATCCTGTCCGGACGCCCATCCGGCGTTATCAGGGCTTCCGCCCACTTCGAGAACCGGGGCGCAGAGGAAATTGAAATTGTCCGCCTTGCCTCTCTCTGCCTGCCCTTGCCCGCATGGGCAAAGACGGCGCATGTGTTTCCGGGTCGATGGGCCGGTGAGATGCAGGAGCAGGCCCTGCAGGTCCGGCTGGGCCGTATGCAGATTGAATCACGGGGTGGCCGGCCTGGGTTCGCTGGGGCCCATTGGGCGCTTTTCACGGGTTCTGGATCTGGCCACAACAAGCCAGCCCTGGGGGTTCATCTTGCCTGGAGTGGAGACGCAAGGCTTACAATCGAACACAATAGCGACGACGAGCAGATCCTGATGCTCGAGCCGCGGCTTGACACACGTGAAATCCTTCTCGGCCCGGGCGAAGCCTACGAGACACCCGAGACCCTTTTCGTTGTGAGCCCTGAAGGGCGTGATGGCGTCAGGCAGGCATTTCACCAGGAGTTGCTTGCAGAGCCTGCGCAGCAGCGACGGCCGCGAAAAGTGCATATCAATACCTGGGAAGCCGTGGGCTTTGATCTGTCCGAATCTCGCCTTTTTGCGCTGGCAGCTGCCGCTAGCGCTCTTGGTGCTGAGCGTTTCGTTCTTGATGATGGATGGTTTACAGGCCGGCGCAATGATCGGACAAGCCTCGGAGATTGGGAAGTAGACCGCAGCATTCTGCCGGGCGGCCTGGCCGGGCTTGCCGACCATGTGGGAACGCTAAGCATGGACCTCGGCCTCTGGGTTGAACCGGAAATGGTCAGCCCCGAGAGCCAGCTTTATCGCGAGCATCCGGACTGGTGCCTTCACATTCCCGGACATGAGCGGCCAACGCAGCGAAACCAGCTTGTCCTGGACCTGACACTCGAACCGGTCCGTGAACACTTGTTCGGATGCCTTTGCAGGCTTCTGGACAGCGCTCCTGTTGCCTACCTGAAATGGGACCATAACCGTGAGCTCTTTCCCCGCGCAGGGCGGGCATATAGGCAGACGCTCGCCTTCTATGGCCTGCTCGACAGCTTGCTGGCACGCTATCCCACCCTCGACATTGAAACTTGTGCCAGCGGCGGCGGGCGCGTCGATTTCGCCGTCCTGCGCCGATGCCACCGTTTCTGGGCCAGTGACAATAATGATGCAATCGACCGGCTAGGAATCAACAAGTCCTGGTTACAGTTCCTGCCCCTGGCCGCACTCGGAAGCCATGTCGGACCGTCGCCCAATCCGATCACCGGGCGGCGGCTATCAATGAATTTTCGCGCACGGACGGCCATGTTCGGTCACATGGGCATCGAGGCCGATCCGCAAACCATGACACCGGACGAATTATCAGAATTGAAAGCGCATATTGCCCTTTACAAATCATGGCGTGACACGCTGCACGATGGAGTGATGAGAGACATCCCTCACAACACACCAAACGTAACCGGCTGGATCGTAAACAATGACAAACGCGCCCTTGCTCTGGTGACCCAATCGGGTTCTGCCGGGACCTACCACATTGATCCCGTGTGCCTGCCGGGTCTTGACCCTGACAGGATGTATCGCGTCACCCTTCCGCTGCCCTGGCCGGAGCCCTCCGCCCGTTTCCTTGCAAACAAGCGCGCCTGGCGTGATGGCTTTGCGTTGAGCGGCAAGGCGCTGGGCCAAGCCGGGCTGGCGTTGCCGCTTTCGCATCCCGAAACCGCCTGGCTTGTTGCGCTGGAGTCAGAATGACAGAGAAGAACTGGGCTTGCCTCGGCGTCTGCTATTATCCCGAACACTGGCCCGATACGATCTGGGCAAGAGATGCAGGCCGCATGCGTGACATGGGCCTGACGCACGTCCGTATCGGTGAGTTTTCGTGGAGCCGCGTCGAACCCGAACCGGGACAACTGGTTTGGGGGTGGCTCGACCGGGCCATAATGACGTTGAACGATGCGGGACTGAAGATCATCCTCGGCACACCGACGGCCACGCCGCCAAAATGGCTTGTCGACAGCATGCCCGGCATGATCGCCCTTGATGCTGACGGGCGCCCGCGCCGGTTCGGCTCGCGCAGGCATTACTGCTTCAGCCATCTCGGCTATCGCACCGAAGCGGCACGCATAACCCGCGCCTTTGCGCAGCGTTTTGGGCAGCATCCCGCTATCGTCGCATGGCAGACGGACAATGAATTTGGCTGCCATGACACCGCAGCCAGTTATTCTGACGCAGCGCGGGCGGCCTTCAGGATTTGGCTGGCGGCCCGCTACGGGTCAGTGAATGCCCTGAACGACGCATGGGGCACGGCATTCTGGAGCCAGACTTATCGCAGCTTCGACGAGATCGATCTTCCGAACCTGACAGTGACCGAACCGCACCCCGCTCATCAGCTCGACTTCCGCCGTTTCTCATCGGATCAGGTCGCAAGCTTCAATCGCGTGCAGGCCGACATCATCCGGGAACATTCTCCCGGCCGGGATATCACGCATAATTTCATGGGGTTCTATACCGGGTTCGATCATCATCGCGTGAGCGCAGATCTCGATCTGGCTTCGTGGGACAGTTACCCTCTGGGATTTCTCGAGCAGTTCTGGTTCAGCCCGGCAGAAAAGCATGACTTTGCGCGCCAGGGACATCCGGACGTTGCCGCGTTTCATCATGATCTCTATCGCGGTTGCACCAAGGGTGGGCGGTGGTGGGTCATGGAACAACAGCCGGGACCCGTAAACTGGGCGCGGTATAATCCGGCTCCCCTGCCCGGCATGGTGCGGCTATGGAGCCATGAGGCCTTCGCCCATGGCGCCGAGCTCGTTTCCTATTTCCGCTGGCGTCAATTTCCGAAGGCCCAGGAACAGATGCATACCGGACTCCTCCGCCCGGATGACAGCGAGGATACCGCAGCGGACGAGATAAGACAGGTTGCACAAGACATCCGTACTCTGAAACCTTCCGCCGGCACGCCCCGCGCCGCTGCTATCCTGTTTTCATATGAGGCTGATTGGGTGACGCAGATACAGCCGCATGGCGCAGGGTATTCTGCTCTCCGCTGCACGTTTGAAATGTATAGTGCGCTGAGAAAGCTGGGAATCGATGCAGACATCATTCCACCGGATGCCGATCTCGAGGAATATCGTCTGCTCGTTATACCCTGTCTGCCAATCGCAAGCGAAACCTTCGTTGAAAGGCTCGCTTCGTTCAGCGGGTCAGTCATTATCGGCCCACGCGCGGGCAGCAAGACGATGCATTATGCTGTACCGGACGACCTTGCACCCGGCCCTCTGCACAGTTTGATCCCTGCGCGGGTCCTGCGTGTCGAATCCTTGCGTCCCGGCCTGAGGCTGGAAGGCGACGGATGGGCCATCCTGGACTGGTTTGAGCATCTGGAAACTCAGGCCACGGTCGAATTTGAGCTTAAAGATGGGCGGCCTGCCGTAATTCGGGAGGGAAACCTGCACTATCTCGCCGGATGGCCCGATGAGGCCTTGTTGGAACGGATTATCCTGCAGGCGGCGTCAGATTCAGGATTGGATACTATCGCGCTCCCCTACGGATTGCGTGTGCGGCGGCGCGGAAATCATATCTGGGCAGTGAACTATGGCGGGTCTCCCGCCGACCTTCCCGAACGACTGAAGGGAACGCCGGTGATTGGCTCGCGAAGACTTCCAGCTGCAGGCGTAACAGTACTTGAAATCTGATCACGCAGGCCCTCAAACGGGCCTATTGTGTGACGTCATGGCCATAGATCCAGTCATTCTGCCTGCGGATCGCTTCTGGCATGATACGCCCCGCCATCCACATCGGACCATAGGTTCCAAGCTGCGTGACCGGATTGGATCGGTGAAAGAGCCCTGCATTGCGCGCCGCAAGGGCCTGGATACGGGCGGTTCGCGGCTTGCGCATCGCTTCATAAGTCGCAAGGCCACGGGCCGTATCCGGTGAGGCTGATACCTCACGCGCCAGGATATATGCGTCTTCTATCGCCTGCGCTGCGCCCTGCGCCATGAAGGGCAGCATGGGATGGCACGCATCGCCGATCAGGGCGACCCGCCCCTGGGTCCATGAAGCGAGCGGCGTGCGATCATAGAGTGGCCAGATGCCAAGCCGGCCGGCGCGCTCTATGATCCGGGTCAACGAAGCGTGGGACCTGTGAAAGTCTGCAAGTGCCTCCTCAGACGGTCCTGTGGCATACCAGGACTCGTCTGTGGCAGCGTCTCGTTCAACCACGCCGACGAAGTTTATCAGACTCCCGCCCCTAAGCCGGTAAGTCACGGCATGACGCCGAGCGCCTACCCATACGCAGGCTGTTTCCGGCGGCACCTCATCGCCCAGAGCGCTGACGGGAACGACCGCTCGCCATGCAACATGACCGGTGTAGCGAGGCTTCTCCGAACCAAACATCTGGGTCCGGACTATCGAATGCAACCCATCTGCGCCGATGAGAAGATCGCCCGGCACCTGCTCTCCATCCTCAGTAATTGCCACAACGTCCTGTTCGTTCTGCTGATAAGCTACAATACGCCTGCCGAGCTGGATGGCTTGAGGTGCCTGCTCAGACAGGGTCTCTGCGAGACCGCTCATCAGATCCGCACGGTGCACATGCAGATAGTCAGCGCCCCAGCGATTGATCGCCCTTTCCCGCAGGGGAACGGAAAAGATCAGCGCGCCCGATCGGCCTAGCCGCAGTTCCTGAGCTCGCGGCCGGAAAGCATGGCGGGATATGCGCGCGCCGGCTCCGAGCGCATCAAGCACTTTCAAGCCGTTCGGGCTGATCTGGATGCCGGCACCAACCTCATCAAAACGTCGGGCCTGTTCAAAGACAGTGACGCTATGCCCCCTGCGGGAAAGAGCCAGGGCGGCTGTGAGGCCCGCAATGCCACCACCTGCGATAACGACTCTCACGGCCTAGGGTTCCAGACGCTGGAAGCGGGCTTCAGCCGGCGCGCGCGGGATCATGACTGCCGCCGATCAGGATGAAACGCCGGTCGCAATACTTGCAGTCGACGAAATCCTCATGTCCCATTTCATACCATACACGAGGATGACCCAGAGCGCCGCCTCCGCCATTGCAGGAAACCTTGCGGCTCGTGACCATGACAACCTCAGGCGGAGTGGTCACGTTGCGTGTGGTCGGCATCAGCTGATTCCTGTTCCTAAGCCGAAAAGCCACGGTTGCGGCTCATTCCGGCGCACTCTAGGTAATTGAGGCTTGTCAGCCTAGCAAGCTGGCCAAAGGATAGCGTAGCCAATGTCTCTTCCACAATTTGCGATCGAAGTGCACGGTCTTGAGAAGCGCTACAAGGCTACCGGAAAAGTCCCGGAAAAACTGGCACTTCAGGGCATCTCCCTTCAGATACGCACAGGCTCTATCTTCGGGCTGCTCGGCCCGAACGGGGCTGGAAAATCCACTTTTATCAATATCCTGGCCGGACTGGTCAAGAAAACGTCGGGCCTGGCGAAAATCTGGGACATGGACATTGATGCGCAACCCAGGATGAGCCGGGCGGCGATCGGCGTCGTCAACCAGGAAGTGGTAGCTGATCCGTTCTTTACGCCGTTTGAGATGCTTGAGCTGATGGCCGGGTTTTACGGCGTGCCGAAAGCCGAGCGGCGGACAGTCGAGATCCTCACCGCACTGGGTCTTGCTGATAAAAAGGACGCCTATGTGCGGCAGTTGTCCGGAGGCATGAAACGCCGGCTCATGGTCGCCAAGGCCCTTGTGCACAATCCACCCGTGCTGATTCTCGATGAGCCGACCGCGGGCGTCGATGTGGAGTTGCGCCGGTTGCTGTGGGACTATGTCCGCGAATTGCATGCCGGCGGCACGACAATCATTCTCACGACGCATTACCTTGAAGAGGCGGAGGAGCTCTGTGACACCATCGCCATTATCAATCATGGCCGCGTGGTCGCCTGCGAGCCCACACCCAAGCTCCTCTCACGCCTTGACTACAAGACGCTCGTGATCCTGCCTGCTGAGCCGCTGCGCAGTGTCCCTGATAGCCTCTCGAACCTTGATGCGCAGCTCCGGCCTGACGGCGCACTGGCCATCACCTTCCGCACAGGCGAAACCGGAATTGGCCGCCTTCTCCAGCGCGTGCGAGAGGCGGGCATTTCCATAGGCGACCTCTCGACAGAGGCGCCCAACCTGGAAGATGTCTTCGTTTCCCTGACAGCCGAGCCTGAAACTATCAGCTCTTGATTTCGTCGATGACCTGCTGGCGGGCCACAGGAAGGAGACGCGCAAGTTCGTTGCGGATATCGGCCTCGGTGTGGCTCACTCCCGCAGCACCAAAATCCTTCAGGACTTTACGGATGACGTCACCGTCGCCGGGTTCCTCAAGATCTGCGATCACAACAGACCGCGCATAGTCCTCAGCGGCCGGCCCGGTGATCCCGAGCAGGTTGGCAACCCAGAGGCCCAACAGCTTGTTCCGGCGGGCATTGATCTTGAACTGTGTTTCCTGATCGAGCGCATAACGGGCTTCTTCGGCGCGCTCCCGGTCATCAAACTGGCTCATACCGATACCCTTTCATGCTGCAAATCCGGCCTATGGCGAGATATAGGGATGACAGCCATCTGTTCGCAATAATTGTTTCGGCCTTCGAGTTGGCGTAATCAGCGCTGTCCGGGGCACAAAGCGCTGATTCCCGCCGGTTAGCCTTGGCTGCCCCCTCCGAGAAAGGTCGGAAAACATGAACAAGCGCCGCATGGTGTATGAAGGCAAGGCCAAGATCCTGTATGAGGGGCCTGAGCCTGGCACCCTGATACAGTATTTCAAGGATGACACGACGGCGTTCGACGCACAGAAGAAGGCCGTGCTTGATGGCAAGGGCGTTCTGAACAACCGCATCAGTGAATTCGTGATGACGCAGCTCGGCGCTGTGGGCATACCGACGCATTTCATCCGGCGCATCAACATGCGCGAGCAGCTGATCCGCAAGGTCGAGATCATTCCGCTTGAAGTGGTCGTGCGGAACGTGGCGGCCGGTTCGCTCTCGACGCGTCTCGGGATTTCCGAAGGACAGGCCCTGCCGCGTCCGCTGGTGGAGTTTTACTACAAGAGTGACTCGCTTCACGATCCGATGGTTTCGGAAGAGCATATCGCGGCTTTTGGCTGGGCAAGCCCCCAGGAATACGAGGATATCGTGTCCCTCGCCCTGCGAGTGAACGACTTCATGTCGGGCCTGTTTGCAGCCGTTGGCATACGGCTGGTGGATTTCAAGCTCGAATTCGGTCGCCACTTCGAAAACGACATGGACATGCCCCGCATCCTTCTCGCAGACGAGATCAGCCCGGACAGCTGCCGTTTGTGGGACGTGGCGACTGGTGAAAAACTCGACAAGGACCGGTTCCGGAGAGACCTGGGCGGGGTCACGGACGCCTATGCCGAAGTTGCAAGGCGCCTCGGAATCATCCGGGACGCGGCTGACAAGGACTCCGGCAATGTCATCAATTTCACGGGGACAAGCAAATGAAAGCCCGCATACATGTGTCCCTGAAGCCCGGCGTGCTGGACCCGCAGGGTAAAGCCGTCGCAGATACGCTTGCGCGTATGGGGTATCGCGAAGTCGAAGCCGCCCGGATTGGCAAGATCATCGAGCTTGACCTTGAAGCCGGACTCGCCGTGCCAGAAGCAACCGCACGTGTCCGAGAGATGTGCGAAAGACTGCTCGCGAACCCCGTGATCGAGAGTTACCGGGTCGAGATTGCGTCCTGACAGGGCCAATCCGCGAAACGAGGCGCAATATTTTACAGTATATTCAGTTCATTAGCACAAATTTGGTGTGTGAATTCGCTTGGTAATCTTAGTAAGCGAGTATTCACTTGCATTTTTGGACAGCTCGTACTACATGGTGGCTGAAACGGAGTGCTGAACATGCCAAAAACATCGTCCCAGGCGCCAGAAGCCAAGCGGCCCCGCACGCGGGGCGCCCGGCCCAAGATCGAGCGGGCCGCGTTGAAGCTGTTTGTGCATGATGGCGTGGATGCAGCCACAACGCGGGAGATTGCGGAGGAAGCAGGTGTGTCCGAAGGCGCGCTCTACAGGCACTATAAGGGCAAGGATGAGCTTGCCCTTGCGCTGTTCATGGAGACCCATAATCGCCTTGGCGCCATGATGGCTGAAGCCCTTATCGGTGAAGGGACCCTCGAAATGAAGGTAAGCGCAGCGGTCAGCGCCTATTGCGAACTGGCCGACGAGGATTTCCTGTTGTTTTCATTCCACCTCGTTTCACTCAACCGCTTCCTGCCCCATGACAAACGCCGAGAGGATGACCCAGTCTCGATCACCGAGCGGGTTATCGCCAATCTGATGGACAGTGGCGTGATCCCGAAAGGCGACCCGGCCCTCAAGGCCGCCATGGCGCTGGGGGTCGTGCTGCAGGCGGGGCAGAACAAGATCTACAACCGCCTGCCGGGTCCATTCTCGCAGCATGCCGCAGCACTTTCACGCGGCGTGCTGGCCGTGCTCAAGACAAACTGACATCACCACGTAAAGGGCCAATCCCATGCGCAGCCTGCTTTTCATGATCGCCTATTGGGTGCTGTCGGTTTTCTACGTTCTCACCTCCCTTCTCTTTCTGGCCTGGCCGGGACACGGGCCCGTCCGCGCCATCATCAAGAGCTATACCCGGGCGATGAACCTGACGCTGCGCCATGTCGCGGGGATCCGAAAGGAAGTGAGAGGCCGTGACCGCCTGCCGGAAGGCGCCTTTGTGATCGCGGCAAAACATCAGAGCTGGGGAGACGGGTTCCTGGTCTATCCCGAAGTGCCCAACCTCGCTTTCGTCACGGGCGACCATCTGGAGCGCTTTCCTCTTGTCTCAGGTATCCTGAAAAAACTCGGCGCCATCGTCATCGACACCTGCGGTGGCGGTGAGAAGAAAGCGTCATCGCTCGTCAACGGAATGCAGAAGGCAAAGGCCGATGGGCGGCGTGTATTGATCTATCCGGAGGGTCATCTGGCGCCTGTAGGCTATCATTTCCGCTACAAATCCGGTGTCTGGCACATGGCCGAGGCCATGGGCGTGCCGGTCGTGCCGGTGGCGACAAATATCGGCGTCTTCTGGCAACAGCAGGAGAGGCCCCGCGCAACCGGCACGGCCATAATTGAATTCCTTGATCCCATACCTCCGGGCCTGCCGAAGGAAGAGTTCCTCGCCCGGTTGACCGAAGTCGTCGAAGCGCGGACGGCTGAGCTTGTGGCCGAAGCGACAGGCGAGCCTGTGACCCGCGCGACGCTGATCCCCGACCCGCCCAAAGGCATGGAAGCCAAGCCGACGCCGGATAATCTGGCCGCCTTTCACAAAGCTTGAACCGGCAGTTCAGCCAGCCTGTGCAGGCACGATCGTCACACTCTCGCCACAGCCGCAGGCATCGGTCTGATTCGGATTCCTGAACACGAATTTCTCGTGCAGAAGCGTTGTTTCGTAATCGATTTCGCTGCCAAGCAGGAAGAGAACGGCCTTGGCGTCGATCAGGATCGTGACGCCATTGTCTTCAACCACTTCGTCGAGTGCCTCCGGTGCACCGGCATAGTCCATGACATATTCCATGCCTGCGCAGCCGCCATTGGTGACGCCGACGCGCAAATAGCCCATGCCGCGCTCGCCCATGATCTCTCGCACGCGGGCAGCAGCGGCATCCGTCAGGCGAACGGGTTTGGGGCGGGGTCTTCGGGTCATGGTCCAGAGATAAGGGCGCCTATCGCTTCCTTCAATCAAAGCATGTTGAGTTGAAGCCGCGCCTCATCGGACATGCGGGACGGGTCCCAGGGTGGATCAAAGGTCAAACGCACCTCGACATCTTCAACGCCAGCAACCGTGCGCGCGGCGGTCTCGATCCAGCCCGGCATGTCGCCGGCAACAGGGCATCCCGGCGCCGTAAGCGTCATTTCGATATCGACCTTGCGGTTGTCATCGATGTCGACCTTGTAGATCAGGCCGAGCTCATAGATGTCGACCGGAATCTCAGGATCATAAACGGTCTTGAGCGCCGCAATCAGCGCGTCCGTGATCCGGTCCAGTTCCTCTTGCGGAATCGCAGATACCGATGAAGCGCCAGTATCGCCGCCGAGATAAGCCATATCGTCTGCCATACTTTTCCTTATACCAGCATCGTGCGCGCCTTGGCGAGCGCCTCAACGAAGGCGTCAACCTCTTCGGGGCTATTGTAAATGGCAAAACTCGCCCGCGCCGTCGCGGTGACGCCCAGATACTGCATGAGCGGCTGGGCACAATGGTGGCCGGCGCGGATTGCAATGCCGTAGCGGTCAACGATCTGGGCGATGTCGTGTGGATGGGCGCCCTCGAGGCTGAAGGCCAGTACTGCGCCCTTGCCCGGCGCCTCGCCATGGATGCGAAGGCCGTTTACGCTGCGCAGGGCACTGGCTGCGCGCTCATACAGGGCGTGCTCATGCGCCGCGACCTCCGCCTTGTCGAACCGGCCGAGCCAGCGGAGCGCCGCGCCAAAGCCGATGGCCTCGAGGATAGGCGGGGTCCCCGCTTCGAACTTGTGGGGTGCGGTATTGTAGGTCACGCGGTCTGTCTCGACCATCTCGATCATCTCTCCGCCGCCCTGATAGGGCCGGGAGCGGTCCAGCGCCTCAGCCGAACCATAAAGCGCGCCGATGCCCGTCGGCCCGTAAATCTTGTGACCTGTGATGACGTACCAATCACAGCCTATGGCCTGCACATCCACGGGAAAATGCACCGCCGCCTGACTGCCATCGATGAGGATCTCCGCGCCGGCCGCATGAGCCAGTTGCGTGATTGCTGCTACATCCACCACGGTCCCGAGCACATTGCTCATATGCGTGATGGCGACCAGTTTTGTCCGGGGCCCGATGGCGGCGGCCATGGCCTCCATGTCCAAGGCGCCGTCCTGCCGGAGTCCGACCCAGCGCAGCACAGCGCCGTGCCGTTCGCGCAGGAAATGCCAAGGGACAATATTGGAATGGTGCTCCATGATCGACAGGACGATCTCGTCGCCGGGCCGGATGCGTTCTGCCAGCGCAGAGGCAACGAGGTTGATCCCCTCGGTCGACCCCTTCGTGAAAACGACAGTATCCGCTGACGGCGCATTCAGGAAAGTGCGGACGCTCTCTCGCGCCGCCTCAAAGGCTTCGGTCGTCTCGTTGGCGAGCGTATGCAGACCCCGGTGCACGTTTGCATAGGCCGTCCGCATCTGGCTGGCCATGGCTTCGATGACCGCTTCCGGCTTCTGAGCACTGGCAGCATTGTCGAGATAGACCAGCGGGTACCTGTTCACTTCACGTGACAGGATCGGGAATTCAGCGCGAACGGCCAGAAGGTCGAGCTTGTTTTTCATCATGGTGACAACCATGCGCTTGCCTCCGCCCGTAAAGCTCCTTCATGCACGCCCGCTGCAGCGAAGGCCTCGGCTATGAAGGCCTCGGTCAATATCGCCCGCGCCTGCGACAATGGAATACCGCGCTGGCGCAGATAGAAGAGCTGGGCGGCGTCCAGAGCGCCCGATGTATTTCCGTGCTCACACTGAACATCATCGGCATGAATTTCCAGTTCCGGCTTCGCAAACACTTCTGCACCCTCCTCGAGCAGAAGTGCATTATGCTGCATCGAGGCATCTGTCTGCTGGCCGGCATTTTTCGGAACATGGAATTTGCCCTGGAAAACACCTCGCCCGCCCTTCATCACAGCGCCCTTCGTTACCTGGCGCGTCACGCAGGCGCGCGCGCCATGGCGCACGTGGCTGGTGAGGTCGCTGTGATACCCGTCCCCGGCAAGATAGGCCGCGTTCAGTGTTGCCGCTGAGCCTGTCTGCTGATGCACAAGCCGCGTCTCGATCCGGCAGACCTTGGCGCCGAAGGTGAGCACGGTCTGTTTCGTATCAGCGTCAGCATCCTGCTGTATCAGTGCGGTAATCGCCTGCGCTTCGTGCTTGCCGCCGCGCTGATACACAACGCGATCGAGGCGCGCCCGCTGCTTCAGGCTGTATTCGACAAGCGCGGCAGAAAAGGCCGCACCACCCAGATGGCTTTCGGAGACCTGCAGCGACGCTTCCGGACGGATGAGAAGCACGACGCGTGCCGCATTCAGGGCGCCTGGCCCAGAAAATACCATATGCAGACGCACTGGTGCCTTGCCCGTCACCTCGACAAGAAGCGTGGCAGGGGCAGTTTCGCCTGAAAGCGCCGCTGCCAGTGCACCGAGCGGCACATCCTCCGCCCCTCCCATTGCCTGCACTTCATCCTTAGCCATGAGTCGCAGGCCAGCCGGAAGCGCAGCCGGTGGAGCAAAGCCTTGCGGCGTGAAGCGCAAGGTGGCGACCTCAGCAGAGGCCAGAGGATCGTCCGCAGGCGGTGTGTCAACGGCTTCAAGTCTGCTGACACCTGCCTTGAAATCGCTCCAGCGCCAGTTCTCGATGCGGCGATGCGGGAGGCCTGTCAGGGCAAAGGCCTCAAACAGCCGCTCACGGCGCGCATCCGCCTTCAGGGCGCCATATCGAGCCGTCAGCTCAAGCTCTGCAACCGTCGCGTTACGGATGATATCTTTCAGGGCGGCGCTCACACTGTCTCCGCCATGACGCCATCATAGCCCTCTTTTTCAAGCCGGTGCGCAAGCTCCGGGCCACCGGTCTTGATGATGCGGCCCATAGCGAGCACATGCACCTTGTCCGGTTTGATGTAATCGAGCAGCCGCTGATAATGGGTGATAACAAGCATGCCGCGATCCGCTGCGCGAAGGGCATTGACGCCTTCAGCTACAGTGCGCAGCGCATCAATATCGAGGCCGGAATCGGTTTCGTCCAGCACCATGAAACGGGGCTCCAGCATCATCATCTGGTAGATTTCCAGACGCTTCTTTTCCCCTCCGGAAAAGCCGACATTCACCGGGCGCTTAAGCATTTCCGGGTCAAAGTTGAGAAGCCTTGCCACCTCGCGCGACCGCTTGATGAAATCGGGCGCTGAGATTTCCGGTTCGCCGCGCGCCTTGCGCTGAGCATTCATGGCTGTGCGCACAAAGGTCATGACAGGCACGCCCGGAATTTCGACAGGATACTGGAAAGACAGGAACAAGCCCCTGGCCGCGCGCGCCTCAGGATCCATTGCGAGAAGATCGGCGTCGTCCAGTTCTGCCGTACCTCCGGTGACCTTGTATCCCTCCCGGCCGGTCAGGACATAGGACAGGGTCGACTTACCTGCGCCGTTCGGTCCCATGAGCGCATGAATCTCGCCTGCGGGCACCTCAAGCGAGAAGCCCGTGAGAATCGGTTTCGGGCTTTCGCTTTCACCGACAGAAACACTCAGATTTTCAATCTTCAACATGGCGCTGATGTAGGGCTGTGACGGCTGCATGGGAAGCGGAAAGCAGCGGCGACCTTAGCCCACGCTCCCCTCAAGGCTGACTTCCAGCAGCTTCTGTGCCTCGACGGCAAACTCCATGGGCAATTCCTGCAGCACTTCGCGCACGAAGCCGTTAACGAGCAGCGCAACCGCCTGCTCCTCCCCGATGCCGCGCTGACGCACGTAGAACAGCTGGTCTTCAGACAGCTTGGTCGTGGTTGCCTCATGCTCGAGCTGGGCATCGGCGCGGCGATTCTCGACATAGGGCACTGTGTGAGCGCCGCAGCGATCGCCGATCAGCAGGCTGTCGCACTGGGTGAAGTTGCGCGCGCCCTCGGCCTTCTTGTGCACTGAAACGAGGCCGCGATAGGTATTCTCAGACTTGCCCGCCGAAATGCCCTTGGAGATGATCCGGCTTTTCGTGCGCTTGCCGAGATGAATCATCTTGGTGCCTGTATCGGCCTGCTGCCGTCCGTTCGTTACAGCGATCGAATAAAATTCGCCAACCGAGTCATCCCCGCGGAGCACACAGGACGGATACTTCCAGGTGATGGCAGAACCGGTTTCCACCTGGGTCCACGAGATCTTTGAGCGCGCGCCCCGGCAATCGCCGCGCTTGGTCACGAAATTGTAGATACCCCCCCTGCCGTCTTCATCCCCAGGCCACCAGTTCTGTACGGTCGAATACTTGATCTCGGCATCGTCATGGGCAACGAGCTCCACGACGGCAGCGTGCAGCTGGTTCTCGTCGCGCATAGGCGCCGTGCAGCCCTCCAGGTATGAGACATAGGCGCCCTCATCGGCAATGATCAGTGTGCGCTCAAATTGTCCGGTATTTTCCGCATTCATACGGAAATAGGTCGACAGCTCCATCGGGCAGCGCACGCCCTTTGGAACATAAACGAACGTGCCGTCAGAAAAAACTGCCGAGTTCAAGGTCGCGAAGAAATTATCGGACTGCGGAACAACTGTGCCAATATACTTCTTCACGAGTTCAGGGTATTCGTGCACGGCCTCCGATATCGACATGAAGATCACGCCGGCCTTCTTGAGTTCCTCGCGAAATGTTGTTGCGACTGAGACCGAGTCAAAAACAGCGTCTACAGCCACACGCGGCTTCTCGCGCGCTGCGGCTGCGGTTTCTGCCGCCCCTTCAACACCGAGGAGCACTTCGGCTTCGCGGAGCGGGATGCCGAGTTTCTCATACGTCTCGAGGATTTCCTTCGGCACCTCATCGAGCGATTGGTATTTTGCCCCGGCTTTCGGCGCGGCGTAATAATAATAAGACTGGTAGTCGATCTTCGGATAGTTGACCCGCGCCCAGGTCGGCTCTTCCATCGTCAGCCAGCGGCGGAACGCCTCCAGGCGCCAGTCGAGCAGCCAGTCCGGCTCATTCTTCTTTGCGGAGATGAAACGCACAGTGTCTTCCGACAGGCCCTTGGGCGCCATGTCCATCTCGATATCGGTGACGAAGCCGGCAGAGTAATTCTCTGATTCAAGGCGTTTCGCCGCCTCGACCGTCTTCGCATCAATGCCGTCCTTCACCTTGACCTCGGTGCAGTCGTCATCATGCCCGTCTATTCCACCGCAGCATTCCATTACGCGGATTCCCTCAAGACTGTTCTCCGGGCCATATCGAGCCAAGCATCGGCGACCCGCCCGAAATCTTCCGGCTTGGTGTCCCAGCCAAAGCTGGTGCGGATTGCGGATTGCGCAAGCGCGTCATCTGCGCCCATCGCCATCAGGACAAGCGACCTTTTCACCTTGCCGGAGGAGCAGGCCGAGCCAGCCGAAACACATATGCCGGCCAGGTCAAGCGCCATAACCTGCGTCTCGGCCCGTAGGCCCTTATGCGCAAAGCAGGAGGTCGCAGCTAGCCGAGGGCTTGTCTCACCCATGACGAGCACCCCGCCCTCTGTCTTCAAACGAGCCTCCATGGCATCGCGATATGCCGCGAGCCTCGCATAGGTGGGCAAATCGCGCACGGCTGCCAGAGCGGAGGCCCCAAACCCGGCAATCCCTGCGACATTCTCGGTGCCGGAGCGGAGGCCTCGTTCCTGTCCGCCGCCATGCAAAATGGCCTTAAGCGGGGCGCCGGGTCGGTGCCATAGGGCACCTGTACCCTGCGGCCCGCCAACCTTGTGACCCGAGAAAACGAGGTAGTCGACCCCAAGGAGAGCAGCATTGACGGGCACTTTGCCGAGACCCTGCACCGCGTCACAGACTGTCAGCCCGCCCGCCTCGCGCAGGAGAGCGGCGGCCTCGGACACAGGCTGGAGGACGCCGGTCTCATTATTGGCCAGCATCAGGACGAGGATGGGTGTGCCCTTGGCGGCCTTGTCCCAACTGGCGAGGCGGGTTTTCAGGTCTTCAAGGTTCACCTGGCCGTTGGGCAGCACATAGGCGGTTTCTACCGGCACGCCGGCATAGGCGGCGGCCTTGGTGGCGGCGTCATGCTCGATCGCCGAGACGATGAGGGTGACCGCCCCGCCCAGTGCAGAAACGGCGCCCTGAATGGCGAGGGCGAGGGATTCAGTTCCACCGGACGTGAATACAATGTCTTCAGCACGTGAACCAATGGCGGCGCCGACCTCCCCCCGGGCCTTTTCCACGATCGCGCGCGCGGCCCGGCCGGCCGTGTGGACAGAAGACGGGTTTGTAGCCCCCAGATCGATGGCGGCGAGCATGGCTGCGCGCGCTTCCGGCCTCAGTGGCGCTGTGGCGTTGTAATCGGCGTAAATCATGGTGCCTATATAGGCCGGTAGCCCCCTGATTGCACGGGCTTCCTGCGGCCGGGCCTAGTTGGCGGGCGGGCGGACAAAGCCCGCAGCGGGCCAACCTGTGTCGCCTGTCCGTACAAGGTTCATTTCAAAGACCTGAATCGGCTCGCCACCCTCGGGCACAAATTCACCGATCTGATCCCACTTACCGTCGGCGATCGTAGCGGTGTACACCATCCGCGCGCCCGGACCTGCCTGGACGCTCCACTGGAATCCCGAACCAGTTGGCGCGAATGGAAACGTGCCCGAGTTACCGCCGCTATAGCTGCGCATTTCCCATTCACCCGTTTGGGAATTGCGCGAGACCACTGCAAGCGCATTGAACTGCACCGAGCCATCCGCGTCGTAACCGCGCCCTTCGATCACCGTGACTTCGCCATCGAGCATGGGGCCGACCCGTTCGGTCTGAACAACTACATAAGGCTGCCGGTCAGCCCCGATCCCCTTCGCCGTGCCGACCCATTCCCCGAACAGAAACGAAAGCGGACTATCTACAGCTTCCGCAATTGCTGGCGCGGCCTCCGGCGCTGCAGCCGGCTCGGGCACACCTGCGCACGCCGAAGCTGCAAACACCGAGCATAACAATACCAATGCTTTGATTTTCATAAGACTCTTCCTCCACCTGTGACGCCGGATCATATCACCTGACCGTGCTGGCCAACAGCAAAAGACAGGGGTGCAGAAAAATTTGCTTTTTCAGGCGGTTTTGGCCTATCTCGCCCGCTTCACTTCAGAAAACCGAGGATCAGATGGCCGAACTTATTATTCCGGGGCCTCAGGGGCGTATCGAAGCGCGCTACACCGCGCCGCCGTATCCGGGGGCGCCGATCGCCCTGATCCTGCACCCGCACCCCAAGGCTGGAGGTACGATGCAGGACCCGATTACGATCCTGCTTTACCAGCTGTTCGAGCGCCACGGATTCGGCGTCTTGCGCTACAATTCCCGTGGGGTTGGCCGCAGCCAGGGGGTCTATGATCAGGGTATCGGTGAGCTGGAGGATGCCGCCTATGTGCTCGATTATCTCGAGAACCTGTCAGAATCGCCGCGTCTTGTCTGGTGCGCCGGCTTCTCGTTCGGGGCCTGGATCACGCTGCAACTCCTGATGCGACGTCCCGAAATCGACGGTTTCTTTGCGATATCCCCGCCTGCCAATCATTATGACCTGTCCTTCCTTGCGCCTTGTCCCGCTTCGGGCCTGATTGTGGCTGGCGATGCCGATTCGATCGCCTCGCCGGAAGATGTGGAGCGCGCTCTCAGCAAGGTGCGGGTCCAGAAGGGACACCGGGTCGACAGGGCGCGCGTCAAAGGGGCCAACCACTTCTACGAAAACCAGCGTGAGGAACTCATCGCGCTTTGCGAGGACTATCTCCTTCAGCGCCTTGCGGAAGCAGAGCAGGAATTGCGGCTTGAGGCTGAAGAAGACGGCGAGGTCGAACTGATCGAGGACGATACGGACGATTAGGCCACTATCCGGCCGCCGCTCTGCGGAACCGGAACACCGGTCGTTTCCGGCCAGCTGATCGGCAGCTGGCGCCTTGTCCGGGCCGCCAGAAAAGCGAATGCCTCGGCCTCGATCGAATCACCACGCCATCCCACCGCTTCTGCAGATTGAACCGGGCAAGGCAGACGCCGCTCAAGCGCCGCCAGCAACGCAGGGTTGTGACGCCCGCCTCCGGTGGCAATGATCCGTTCGGGTGGTTCCGGAAGGTGCTCAAATGCGGCAGCGACCGCAGCAGCTGAAAATTCTGTCAAGGTCGCCGCACCATCCTCAAGAGACAGGCCACGCGCTGCGCTGGCATTGAAGTCATATCGGTCGAGCGACTTTGGCGGCGGCTCGGCAAACCATGGATGATCAAGGAGTTGGGCCAGCAAGCCCTCGTGAACCCGGCCTGCATGTGCCAATCGGCCACCCGTGTCGCAGTTGCCCTGTCCATGGCCCTCGACCCACTCATCAATCGGCCCGTTTGCAGGGCCTGTATCAAAGGCCACAAGCCGTCCGTCGCCTTGCCTTGACGTGATGTTGGCAACACCGCCGAGATTAAGGACTCCTGCCGGACCTGGCCCTAGCCGATCAAGAAGTGCCGCATGATACACTGGCGCAAGAGGGGCGCCCTGCCCGCCCGCTGCAACATCGTCAGACCGAAAATCATAGGCGATCGGGACACCCAGCCTGGAGCGAAGCGAGGGCGCATCAATGAGCTGCAGCGTGGCTCCGCGTTGTCCGTGTTTCGCTCGCCGGTGCAGCACGGTTTGCCCGTGCACGCCGGCAAGGGCGGGCTTATGGCCTGACCCGGCCGAGATGAGCATGTCCCATGCATCGCAATGGGTCTGTGTGATCACCGCCACCGCCGCCTGAAATTCTGCTCCGGGTGGGCGGCCTTGCCAGTTCCAGGCCCGTGCCGCCTGTGTTGCAACCTGAAGGATGCGGCGTTCCTCGGCAGTATACCGGCGCTCTGCGGCCGGACCGAATTCCATCACCTGCTCACCATCCGTCAAGATCATTGCGGCGTCCACGGCGTCAAGCGAGGTGCCGGACATGAAACCCGCGACCCATGCGGGCTCATTTTTTGCGTCAGTGATGTTCAAGCGGTTCACAATCCATGTTAGGCGCGCGAGCCGTCACGGAGACACCAGATCATGCCGGAATTCAAGTCAGGCTTCCTGCGCGAACTCAGCTGGCGGGGCTTCATCAAGCAGATGACGCATGAGGCGGAGCTTGATGCTTACTGCGCCTCGGGAACGCCTGTGGCCTATATCGGCTTCGACGCGACGGCCGACAGCCTGCATGTCGGCTCGCTGCTGCAGATCATGATGCTGCGCATCTTCCAGCGCCATGGCGGCAAGCCGATCGTCCTGATGGGCGGCGGCACGACCAAGATCGGCGACCCCACCGACAAGGAAAAGTCGCGCCCCCTGCTGACCGACGACCAGATAAACGCCAACATCGCCGGTATCAAGCGCGCCTTCTCACCCTTCCTGACGTTCGGGGACGGCCCGTCAGACGCGATCATGGTCAACAATGACGAGTGGCTCGGAAAGCTCGGCTACATCCAGCTGCTGCGCGAGATCGGCGTGCATTTCACCATCAACACGATGGTGAAGCAGGACACCGTCGCGCGCCGTCTGGCCGCGGAGCAGCCCTACACCTTCCTTGAGTTCAACTACCTGCTGATGCAGTCCTACGACTTTCTTGAACTCTACAAACGGCACAATTGCCGGCTGCAGCTTGGCGGGTCGGACCAGTGGGGCAACATCGTCGGCGGGGTCGATCTCGTCCACAAGGTCGAAAGTGGCAAGGCGTTCGGCCTGACGGCGCACCTCATCACGACCGCCTCCGGCGGCAAGATGGGCAAGACGTCAGACGGTGCGGTGTGGCTGAATGCAGACCGCAAGAGCCCTTATGAGTACTGGCAGTTCTGGCGCAACACCGAAGATGCCGATGTCGGGCGCTTCCTGCGTCTGTTCACGGACCTTAATCAGGACGAAATCGCTCGCCTCGAGGCCCTGAAGGGCGCCGGGATCAACCAGGCCAAGATCGCCCTCGCCAATGCCGCAACGACCCTTCTGCATGGCGAGGCCGCCGCGCAGGAGGCCGAGGCCGCAGCAATGGCGGTCTTCAGTGCCGGCCAGTCCGCCGACGCGCTACCGACAGCCACTATTCCGCAAGCGGATCTTGATTCAGGTCTGCTTGTCGCCGCCGCCTGTACGGCTGCCGGGCTCACCAAGTCCAATGGCGAGGCCCGACGCCTGATCGAACAGGGCGCCATTCGCCTCAATGATGTGCTGGTCTCAGACCCGAACGCAAGTCTCTCCCTGTCCGACCTCAAAGACGGCGCGATCAAGCTTTCTGCCGGCAAGAAGCGCCATGCGCTCGTAAAGATAGCCTAGAATGTTTCTTCCTTGATTTCAGGAAGTTCTTCCGGAATTGGGGCCTCCCTGGGCCGGGGCACAGCTTCCGGTATCACGGTTTCACCGGGATTCTCAAAAATTCGCCGGACGACGCCGGGAGCGAGGGCTGAGAGAGGATTCACCGCCACGCTGGCCCGCTCAAGCGTTCCGCGAACGCTGTATGTCAGCGAAAACACCCCTTCTCCATCCCGGCCAACGACAAGGTCGCCGATGATCGGAATCCCGCCAAAAGCCGTGTTCATACCAAAGCTTGGAACCAGAACACCGTCGATCTCGATGACAGAGGAGTGTGTATCAACGAATCCCGTTGCGGTGAGGCCGAGCGCTGGCCCCTGAGCCTTGCCCCCATCAATTGTGTAGCGCCCGTTTCTGAAGACGAGGGGTATCTCTATCAGTGAAAAACGTACCCCTTCACCCGCTAGCGCATCCGTCAGCCCCCTGAGGGAGGCTAATGAGAGGATCTGTGTCAGAAACGGCGCATTGATCAAGCGCGTATCATCGATACGGATCAGGACCCGGCCGGGAGTCCGGTCTGTCTCCAGGCTACCCGTGATCTCAAGCTGTCCGCCAGAAAAATAGTCGGCGCCGAGGATGGCCCCAGCGAGAAAGCCCGTGTCGCCCGATGCGATCCTGATCTCCGGAGCCGCCGCCGGCCTCGCCTCAATTCTGGCGCTGATGCGTTCCCCGCCAGGGGCCAGGCCTTCGGCAGTGAACCGCTCAAATCCCTCCTGTCCGCTGGTGAATTCAATTTTCGCATCCCGAAGGCGCAGCCCGCTCCTCAGGATCAGCTGGTCAACCGATGCCGAAAGCGCGACGGGTGTGACATCTCCCTCACCATCCGAGATCAACTGCGCAGGATCTTCGAGCAAGCCCGATAGATTCAGCCGGGCACCGGACAAGCTGACAACAAGATGGTTCGATGTGTCGCGCTGTATCCTGCCGGCCAGATCCGCGACGTTCTCTATCGACGCTTCACGCAGGATTGCGCTTACGACCTCGCCACCCGGTCCAAGCTGGAAGCTTCCATCAAGCTTTGCGCCGGCGCCATCGAAAGTGATGGATGCAGCCGTTCCGTTCCCAGACTGACCGACCCGGACAGTTGCGGCCGCAGCCTGGCCCGCGCGCTTGGTCCATCCGATCTCGGACAGGTCAAGGCGGGCCGGAGTCAGATCCGCGCGGATATCTGCAGTGTCCAGCTTTTCACCATCCAGTTCTGCCCTCAGGCTGATGGGCGCATCGCCGCTGAACACGGCACGGCCCGTCAAGCCAAAGCGGTTCAGAATGTCCGGTGTCAATGCTGTCTCCGCCGAAAGCGAAGACCTGCCCGAAGCGTTTCGAAGCGGCAGGCGCCAATCGAACTCGACCGGCGAGGTGGCAACCTTGCCGCCGCCGGTGATGCGCAAGGCCTCCTGGTCCGCACTGATTCGGGCCGCAGCGGCAGTGAGGTCGAAACCCAGGGCCGCATTCGCCAGTCCGCCTCCAACAATCCGCCCCTCTGAACGCCAGCGCACGTCTTCCGGGCGGACATCAGAACGGGTAGGCCTCGACATTTCGAATGTCGCTCGTCCCTGACCGCTCAGCCGGTTGACGTCGAAGTCGAGATCCAGCCGGGACTCGGCGATCGCGCGCATCAGTTCGCGGGCCGGTCCCTCGCCGCGTACAGAAACCGTGAACGGTTCTCCTGCGGGGTAGAAGGACGGGAAATCGACATGCCCCTCTTCCAGGGTCCAGCCGGCAAACTCACCCTCCTCTACATCCACACGAAAGCTGTTTCCCGTCAGCTGCGCCTTGCCCCGGGCCGCCGTGACAGGGGGGAGATCCTGCATGAACCGGACGGTGGCATCTTCAGCGCTGAAGCGAATATCGATGTCATCATCCCGAAGCCGGTCGCCTGCCGACCGGTCTTCTGGCAACACAAGACGGCCCTGGGCGCCGATGATACGTCCACCTTCGATCCGCTCTGCTGCGAAACGCCGAGCGCCGTCCGCCAGTTGCAAGGGCCACAGTCCAACAACCGCCTCAACCGGGACGGCGCCAATCGTCTGGAGGGCGATCTCACCTGTCCATATCCCGGCCTGACCTTCATCGCCGGGACTGCGCGCGATCCCCCCCGAGAAGACGAACGCGCCGCCGCCATGGGTAAAGGCCAGGCGTGCGCCCTGGGCCGCAAGGCGCTCGAAATCCAGTTCTCCTGACGCCCTTAGACTGGCCAGCTCAAAAGGAGCCGCGAAGACACCGGGAAGCTCAACCGTCAAAGCCCCGCTCGACAACTCAGCCCGGCGATAGCCCTCTGAACGCAGCGCGTCGGCAATGGTGATACGCATCGCTCCCCGAGCCGGCCCGAAAGCCGCAGAGGATGCTTCGATCAGGAAGTTGTCATCGTTCTGGTCGTATGTTCCGTCCAAGGTGAGATTAGAGACGGGAAGCGCATTATCGCCGAATGCGATCGTACCGGCGCCCGTGATGATCCTGAACGTGATATCCTGAAGGCCTGCAGCCGGGGCATAACCAAACGCGAGAGCCATGTCAGAATTGAGCTGCTCGAAGCCCGGGCCAGCAAAACCGAGTTGCTCAACCAGATCGCCAAGAGGCCAGCCTTCGATATCCAAGTGGCCGGTCAGTTCCTGAATTCTTGAGGTCAGTGTGACTGCGGTCTCAATACGCGCGGGCATACCCGGGCCGAAACCGCGGCCTGCCAGGGACAGGTCGAGACTATTGCGGTCCCTGTCATACCTGCCTGACACATCGGCAACTGTCGCCAGGCGATCCCCGCTCAGGGCGTGAATGTGAAGTTCAAAATCCTCAAATCGTATTCTCTCGAGGCTGATATCCCGAGCCGAAGTATCCAGCGTCGCGATGAATTGCGGCAGCAGCCTGTGCGCCTCGTCAATCCAGGCCTGCGCGGATGCGGGCGGTTGTTGTGGAAGTGCCGAGGGTAAAGGGGTGCCCGCAACAGACCATTGCTGCGGTCCTGTCTGGCGCAAGCTGATCCACCCGTCTGAAAGCTCAATGCCCAAGATCTCGGGGCGGCCGAAGAGAAATCCGGGCCCGGCAAGTGATATCTGCGCGCTCGTGGCTTGGGCTGCCGGGCGCGCCATATCGTCGAACAGGGTGACGTTGCGCCCTCTGACTTCAACCCGGCGCCTCTCGGGTGACCATTCGAGCTGCAAGGCCTCGATCGACACCTCGCGGCCGCTGCGGGCCGTGGCCAGCGCGGCTTCGACATCTTGGCGAAAAGTGCTGAGTTCGATCGGGCCGGCCGAGAGCCTCAGTGCAAGGAAGCCGCAAGCCAGCATGAACAGCAGAAAGAGGCCGCCGAGCACCTCGAGTAATATGACCGATGCCGTCTGCCTGACCAATAGGCACATTCCCTGAAACGCCAGCACGACTTATCGCGTGCGATGCCAAAAGACCTATAAATCGCTAAAATCCTTTGAACCATAGGAGCTTCACATGGCCGCTGCATTGAATACCGGGGACATGGCCCCTGATTTCCGTTTGGAGACAGCCGATGGTGTTGCCCGTCTGAAGGACTTCGCCGGGCACTATCTGGTCCTGTATTTCTATCCGAAGGACGACACTCCGGGTTGCACTCATGAGGCCCGTGATTTTTCAGCCTTATCCGACGCATTTGCCGATAGTGGCGCCTCAATTCTGGGGGTTTCCCGCGATAGCATCAAAAAACATCAGAAGTTCTCAGACAAGCATGGTCTGACGATCCGGCTGGCAAGTGACGCCGACGGAACGGTTTGCGAGAGCTACGGGACTTGGGAGGAAAAGAAGCTGTATGGCCGAGCCTATATGGGCGTCGCCCGGCGCACCTTCCTGATAGCCCCTGGCGGCCGCATCCTGCATGTCTGGCAGAAGGTCAAAGTTGCCGGCCACGCTGAAGAGGTACTGCAGACGCTGCAACGCCATCAAGGCCAGGCAAGCGATCTTGATGCCCGACCTTAACAAGGAGTTAACCCGGATCTGCCTAAAATACGCGAAAAGTTGCTGAACGGGACTTCCGCGATCAGGCAAATGCAGTAAGAGAAATATTGGGTAGGGTGTTTCAAATTGGTCAGGGCAGCGACCATCTTGGATTTTGCCAAAGGCGAGTAGCTTGAATGGCTAAGTTGAGTGGAAACATCTGGACAGCTTTTTCAAGAGCTTTCCCAGAACGCCAGATCTATCTCCGCAGTGGCGGGACTGTCAGATACATATCCGTTTCTCCCTGGCAGCAGGCCATCATGGCGGCTGGCCTGACCTTCATTGCCGGATGGACAGTTTTCGCGACAGCGAACTTTGTTCGGGAAGGGTCAGGCTCGATTGCCTCCACGGGAGACGGAAAAGAGCTGGCGCGCTACGAGCGCTTCATTCAGGACCTTCGGGCGAGCCAGGCGGTTGACCGCTCGCTGCTTGAGCAGCGGTCAAAGGAAGTCACCGAGCTGGAGGAAAAGCAGCGGGCACTCGAAGGCCTCATTCAGGATATGCGGGAGCAGGACGGCATGAAGCTGTCCTCGCTTGAGGGTGATGGTGCATCCTTGCTGATTGAAGCGACCATCGATGAGGCTGACCGGCGCGTGTCCCGCGATGCCCTGTTCATGACGGCATCTTTCAGCACCCCATCCGGTCGCATGACTGCGAGAGCCCTTAGCCAGGATATCGAACGCCTTGTCGGACAGGCAGAGGAATATGCTTCCGCCAGAGCTGAGCGCGCGCGCGGCGTGTTGCAATTAACTTCTGTCGGGGCCGACAGAATAACGGCGGCATCGCCGATGGGCGGACCGCTTCTGTCCGTCGGCAATCTCACATCAAGCGCCGTCAATCCCAAGGACGACAATTTCGACACCCGGATCAGCCAGGCCCGCGCCCGCGTAGCCGAAATGAAGCATTACGAGCAGGTCGTGGAAAGCTTGCCGCTTGGGCGGCCTGTAGCTGTCTCGTTCCGCTTCACCAGCGGATATGGGTTCCGCGTTGACCCCTTCACGCGGCGGCCCGCCCCTCATATGGGCCTCGACATGGCCGCTTATCGCGATGCGCCTATTGCGACGACAGGCCCGGGCATCGTCACCTATTCAGGCAACAGGGGCGCATACGGGCTTCTGGTCGAGATTGATCATGGACACGGTTTCCGCACACGCTATGCACATCTGCGCTCGATTAACGTCAGGCTGGGGCAAACTGTTGCGACCGGGGATTTAATCGGGCGGATGGGGTCTACCGGCCGCAGTACGGGGGATCACCTTCACTATGAAGTATGGTATAACAACAAACCGTATGATCCTATGAAGTTTCTGAAGGCAGGACGTCATGTTTACCAAGAACAGTAAAACACCCGAGCGAGAAACGCCGGAAACACCACGTCAGGCGCCTGCGCAGGACGCCATACGGGCCGCCTCAGGCAAGCCTGCCGCGCGGGCCGCCTCGATCATTTGCTCCGATATGAAGATCAATGGTTCCATCGTTTCGCAAGGCGCCCTCCAGATCGATGGTATCGTCGATGGGGACGTATCGGCTACGGACATCACAATCGGCGCGAGCGGCCAGATAACCGGCGAGGTCAAGGCCGAGGTCGTCAAGGTCAAGGGCCGGATAAAGGGCTCCATACGCGCTCGTAAGGTCGAATTGGAGACCGGTGCTCACGTCAAGGGCGATATCGTCCACGCTTCCCTTCAAATTCAGTCAAATGCCGTATTTGAAGGCCAGGTGAAACACGCTGAAGATCCGCTTCGGGAAACCGGTCCGGTTGGAGCTGGCGCGAGCGAGTCGAAATCGGGATCGACAGGCCAGTCTGCCTCTGTCACCCCAATAACGGGGCCCGCCCCCTCGGCTCTGAGCTAAACATCATTCCCACTATCGTAAGGGAATGGCCTCCGCTGGCAGATAGCGGTGGTCAGATGCTTTGCTTGATCCAGTCCGCAAGAGCTTGCCGGTTCATCGCTCCATTTCGCGTCGCGGTGACTTTTCCATCTTTGAACATCAGCAAAGTCGGCAATCCCCGAATGCCATACTTGGCACCCGTGATCGGGAATTCATCGACGTTCAGTTTCACGACTGTAACCTTGTTGACCATGTCTTCCGCCACGGCTTCGAGATGAGGGGCCATCTGCTTGCAGGGTCCGCACCACTCAGCCCAGAAGTCCACCACGACTGGCAGGGCTGATTCACTGACCAAGCTCTCAAACTCCTGATCGGTCACATTTTTTGCCGCCATGAACAAGGATCCTTCTGACAAGAAACAAATACTGCCTGGTGGATAGATAGGGACTCATTTTCAGAGTCAAACATCGCCGCTCAACTGAGCTAGTGATCCGAGAAGGAGATCCTCCGGTAAGGGCATCAGGATTGGCCCATCCGTCCAGCAGAGCGCCGCCTCCGCCCTCCTGCCCGGATAAAGATGGCGCAGGACCGCCCAGTAAGCCGCCATCTGAGCAATGTAAGACGCTGCCACTTGATCGACAGACGCAGGGGCAGGCTGGTCGGTCTTGTAATCCAGGATCAGAACTCGATCCGATTCGACAATCAGCCGATCAACCCGGCCCTGGATGATGGTGTTCGCAGGCAGCTCGGGAGATGAGCCAATGATCTCTGCCTCCGCCCGGCCTCCCGGACCGAACAAATGTGCAAAATCCGGGGCTCGCAAGACCCCTAGCGCCGCCGTCAACATCTCGGAAATCTCGCTATCTGTAATCCCCTCCTGTCGAGCCAGATATGCGCGTCCGTTTGGTTCACGCTGATCATCCGGAATATCTGGCAGGTACTGCAGCAGCGTGTGGATGAGGCGGCCCCGTCGCAGCCGTATCTCGCGGCCGGCATCAAACGGGGCAAGCATCAAAGCTCGGGTTGGCAGAAGGCGGGACGGCGCCATCATGCGCGCTCCCTGCGCTTCCGCAGATGGCGGCTCCGTCAGCCATGCCGGAAACTCGGACGCAGTTTCCGGCTCATCACCTTTCATTGTGCTAGCAGCGGCGGCCGCGCCGTACCGCCACACACCGCCGCTTGGCCCTACACCCAGCGCTTCCATGCCCTGCCGGCAATCGGCATACCATGACTGGGCATCGTAACCCGGATTCTTTTCATCGTCGCGGCCATGCCAGGCGCCCGTAATGATCAGGCGGTCCTGAGCGCGGGTCAATGCCACGTATAGCAGCCGCCGATGTTCCTCCAGGGCCTTTGTCTCGGCTATCGCCCGGGCAACTTCTGCAGCGGGCGTATCGAGAGCTTTTCGCGGTGACCAGATGATAGAATCGCTGACTTGAAGTATGGCACTCGCGGTTGTCTTTGGCTTCCTTGTCGTGTCCGGAAGGATGACGATCGGGGCCTGCAGCCCTTTGGCGCCGTGCACGGTCATAATCCGGATCGCCCGGCCCGCCTCATCGAGATCACGCTTGATTTCTATCGGCTCTGACTCAATTGAATTGAGAAACAGCTGCAGCGAGGAAGGCCCGGCGGCATCATGCGCAATCGCCCGCGTCAAGAGCGCTTCAACGGGATCTCGCGCAGGCTCGCCCAGGCGGGCATTCAGCCGCTGCCATCCTGTCAGTCCTGTTTCATTCTGCCCGGCCAGTGCGGCCATGAGATATTCATAGGGCGGAAGATCGCGGCTGGCTAAAAGCTTATCCAGAAATTTGAAAGCACACTGAACTTCCGGGTCCTGGCTGTTCTGAACGCGGGACCATAGGGTTTCCCCCTGCGCTCTACCCGCCGCCAATGGATAGAGATACATATCATCATCCACAAGGCCGACAAACGGTCCCCGAAGGATTTCAGCAAGTGTCAGGTCCCGGGCGGGCAGCAGGGCAAACCGGATCAGGTTCAGGCAGTCCCGGACAGCAATATGATCTGTCAGAATGAGCCGGTCAGCGCCTGCAACTGGCAGCCCGCGGCGTTTCAGAGCATGTATCATGGCCTCGAACAGCCCGCCTTGACGGTCACGCACGAGTATCAGGATGTCCCTTGGCTCAACAGCTCTTTGCCGGCCCTTCCCATCCCAGATTGTTTCGCCCTGCGAGATCATGTCAGCGAGTGAAGCGGCGATCCTGTCCGCCAGCTGCGCCTTTGGCGATGCTTCTGAAATGCTGTCGACAGGGCGCTGCCACGCATCGGCTTCCTCATCGGGATTCTTTTCCACCACTGGCCAGAGTTCCACCGAGCCCGGCTCTGCAGCGCGTGTTGCAAGATGCTTTGTCCGATCAGCCGTGCGCGGCGGGATCCGGCTCTCCGCCGTCTCTATGATCGTGGAATTGTTCCAGACAGCATCAACAAATGACAGGATCTCCGGGGACGATCGGAAAGAGGCCAGCAACTCGGCACGCCTGGCCGGTGGCTGCGCCTGGGTCAGGTTGCGCAGTATGTCGACAAAAGCGTCAGGATCAGCGCCCTGGAAGGAATAAATCGATTGCTTTTCGTCGCCGACGATAAAAAGCGTGCGCAGATTCTGATCGCGCTCTGCCCCATCGCCTGCCCGGAATTCAGCCGTAAGGGCCTGAATCAGTTGCCATTGATCTGGACTGGTATCCTGCGCTTCATCGAGCAGCAGATGCGTGAGGCCTCCGTCAAGCTTGAAAAGTACCCAGCTGGATAACCCTTCAGACTGGAGAAGGTCTTTGGTTTTCCCGATCAGGTCGTCGAAATCGAGCACACCAAGTGCTTCCTTTCGGGACTGATAGGCCGCAAGCGCGGGCAGACCCACCCTGAGAAGCGAGAGGGTCCGCTCAAAAGCCTCAGCGCGCTCCAGTTCATCTGCAAGACGCCGAAGCCGGGAGACTTCCGTGCCTGGAGGCTCACTAAGTGCAAACAGGGTGACGACTTCCGGTACTGCCCTGGCGACTTCTTTGCTGTACCAACTCTGCGTCCGGGGGGTGCCGGCCGATGTGAGAATGAGCCGCTTGTAACTGGTCCAGGCTGTGGCCGGATCAGTCTCATCCAGGGTTTCGCGGAGAAGCCCCAGCAGGCTAGTATTGCCTGCTCCTGTTCGCGCTATTGCGTTATAAACATCTTCTAGCGCATCTCGCCTCATTTCGGGGCCGAACGCATCACCCAGCAATTGGGCCGAGGGGCGATCCGGTGGTTGAAGGCTCTCACGCAGCGCCGCTTCGATTTTATCGAAGGAATTATTATGGGTTCGCGCGAAGCGGGTTACGATCCCGGAGCACTTCCTCAACGACTCCAAGGCATCGCTGGCGCCGCGCCCCCCGGAGACACGCGCAACCCGCGAGAGGTCATCCGGCCAGTGATCTGCGGACTCGAACAAGGCCTTCCTGCAGGCCGCATCCCAGAGTTTCCTGGCATCGGAATCTTCTAGTTCCCTGAAGCCCGGAAACACCCCGGCTTCGAGTGGAAATCGCCTTAGAACGCGCGCACAGAAAGCATGGATGGTCTCAATGCGCAGACCGCCTGGCGTTTCGAGTGCGCGCGCAAACAATGCCCGTGCCGCCCGAAGCTCAGCGATCGTATAGGTGCCCGGATGACGCTCCTCGAGCTTTGCAAGCCTTGCTTTCAGCGGCTCATCTTCCATCACCGCCCATGCGCCCAACGTATCGAAGAGACGAGTCAGCATCTCGTTTGCGGCAGCGCGGGTATACGTGATGCATAGAATTGAGGCCGGATCCGCACCGGCTGACTCCCCCCCGCGCCCCAGAAGCAAGCGGGCCACGCGGTCAATCAGAACCTTCGTTTTCCCGCTGCCCGCGTTTGCCGTTACGACGACTGAGGATTGCGGGTCAGCGGCCTTGCACTGCTCCTCCGTAGCCCGGTCAAGAGGAGATAAGGCCGATACCTCAGCCATCGCTCTCTTCTGCCATTTCGCTTGTCCACTCAGCCCTGCGGGCGAGCAGGTTAAAGCCATAGTCGAAACGCACATACTGAATGCGCGGCGCAGACAGGAAGGCGGCATCGGGATCGCGGTATGACGAGATCAATTTGATCAGGCCCTCGGCAGCTTTGCTTGCCATTTCCGCCGGCGTGGCCTGAAAAGATTTGCTTGTTCCGATCACACGATGGTCCGGGCGAGCCTTGAGTGCAACATATTCGAGAGTTTCTACTTTGGCAGGCGGAACGCCCTCAAATCCACCTTGCTGCGCGATCAGGGCCTCTAACGGCAATTGCGGGTCAAAACCCTGACGGATCATCTTGTCCGAGGGCGGGTTGCCAGTCTTGAAATCGATAATTCTGATGGCTCCTCCGGCATCAAGCTCGATCCGGTCCGCTTGAGCCGTGAGGCAGAAGGGCTGGCCAGCGATCTCGAAATCATACTTGCCTCCTTTCTCCCGGAAAAGCCCGCCGGCAAAATCCCGATTTCGGCGCCAGTCCATAAACCAGTCTGCTGCCGACTCCCATATAGGCTGTGTGCTGATCCAGTTTTCCGGTGGCTCACCGCCATCTTCAAGGGCCGTCCGGAGAAGTTCCAGAAAGGCCTCGCGTGACTTTGTCTGCACTGCTTCTTCAAACACTTCGACAGCAAGGTGTATCGCTGTGCCTCGATGCAGCGCCGTAGGGCTAGTTCCCAGAGGATACAATGTGCGTAATCCAAGAGTATGCTCAGCCCACAAAGCATATGGATCGCGTTGCATCCTGTCTACTTGTGTCACCGAAAGCCGATTTGGCCACCCTGCAGGCCGCCGTTTCGGTCTTGGCTTCGCTGTAAATCCGATGGGCAAGGCGTTAGCACCCTGGCGCTGCATTGCCGGCACGAGATCAGCAGCCCAGCGCGCCGAACCGCGCAGGACAGGCCCGGTCTCTGACCCGAGGGCACTGCGAACGAGGGTCTGCAAGCGCCAGACCCAGCGTGAGGCCACGGCGGGGGCATCGTCGCGGCGCTCAGCATACATCAGGATGACCTCCGGCGCTCCTGCGAGCATGGCAAAATCATGCGCTGCGAGACCTACGCGTTCATCAGGATCGACAAGGCCGAGTGGCTTGCGGAACCTGCGCGGCAGGAAACTGTCGGCTGGGGGGCGCCTTGGCCAAACTGTTTCGTTCAAGCCAGCCAGGATAATGAGGTCCGCTGATTGCAGGCGCGCTTCAAGCGGGCCAAGTATCTGAAGACGCGGATGATTCTGTCCCTCAGCCGGTACTGTTTTGAGTGCCATTTCGGCGTCAAGAAGGTCAACGAAGGACGCAGGCGGCATCGCTTCCAGATGACCCGCCAGTCTTGCCAGACGGTCCAGCAGTGCCGCACACGAGCGGCCATCTTCCCCCAGCCACGGCCCTGACGGCACGGCCAGAGCCGTCGCGAGCGTTGCCAAATGACGCGACGCGGTCTCGGCATCGATTAATTCTGACTGAAACACCTCGCTCTGCGAACGCCGCAAAGCATCTGACAGGTCTTGCAAATATGCGACCGTCCTCTTCGCATCTTCAGTGGTATACGCTGCGTGTCGCGGCAGTTTATCAGCATGCGGTGCAATGCGTGCGGCAAGATCATCCAAAGATCGCCAGTTACGCGGTGTCCTCAGAAAATGAATGTCGAGGATATCGGCTTCAGGCTTTGCTGAGGCGTAGGGATGCTTCAACAGCGCGACCAGCGTTTGTGGATTTCCAGCATCAAGGGCCAAGCGTGCGCACAATGCGAGAAAACTTCCGCAAGGTGTTCGCCCAAGTGGTTCGCCAGCTGAAGGGGGAACCGCTATCCCCCAGCGCCCGAGTTCGGCCGCAACCCGCCTGCCCAGACCGGCATCGGGCGATATGAGGGCGGCTGTCTTGCCAGGGTGTTCCAGAGTTTCCCGCATGAGCAGGGCGGCAGCCTGCGCTTCTGAAGCTTCGTCCGCTACCGCGAGCAAGCTTAGCCCTGACAAAGCCGCGCCCAGGTAGCCCGCGATGCTTTCATCCGTGCCCATGCACTCGCCGGCCAGATCCGCCAGTTTTGCGCGCCAGTCCGAGGTCATCTCGGCCGGCGCCAGCGCTGTGTTGATCAATTGGCGACGGGCCTTGGCATTTTGTGTTTCAGCGGGGCCTGGCCACTCCGCAACCTCCTCTGACTCTGCGCCCAGGGCGCGCAGAGTCATCAATAGCGTGTTCTGCGGATGACTCGGCGCATTCAGCACGTCTTCCCGCGCCTTGGGTGAAAGTGTCCTGTCGAGGCCAGGCAGCACAACCGCCCCGCGATCGAGGGACAAAGCAGCCGCCATGAGAATGCGCCCAGCGGGTGTTGCGCCGGTCGAGCCGGCAATCAGTACAGGTCCGGTTGGCGGGGCAAGTCGCCACTGCTCGGCTACAGCTTCCGCCAGTCTTGTCTGGTATAGAAATGGATCTGAGACCTTGTTTTCTTCAAGCCAGTCTGGCCACCACTGTGTCAGGATTCTCAGAAATTCAGCAGATCGCGCCCAATGCTCCGCCATCTCCGGTGCGTGGACCAGGCCTTCCAGTTCAGCCCACTGTGCGCCCTCTCCCAATACGGCCTGGTTGAGAAGACCGGACAGTTCGCGCGCAGCAGCAAGGGCAATTGATGCCGGAATCGTCTGACCCAAGGCGGTGCGATAGTATCGCCTCACCAGCGTAACCAGCACACCCAACTGATCCGTCTCATCAAGCGGGGGCAACAAATTGGCTGGCATGCCCGCCATGAGGCCCGGTGTTTCACCAGTTTCAGTATCTCCAAGGGTTCTGATGTCTGGCATGATGACCGGATTGCCGCCAGCTTTCCGGAAAAGTTCAACAGACAGAGTGCGGGCCGAGCGCCTGTTCGGCAAATAGATGACCATGTCGCTGAGCGCGTCCGGCTGATTGCCAATACCAAACGATTGGGCCAGTTCTGCCGCGAGCCGGCCAAGGAAAGCTGCACCCGGAGGAATTGTCCAGAGACGCGGCGCGCCGGCTCCGAATGGCCGGGCATCACCCGGCATGGCACGCCAACCACATTTCCGCGTCCTTCAGCGCTCCGGGATCGCCGACATGCAACCAGAAACTTTCAAGAGGCAGGCCTGTCAGCCGCCCTTCTGGAATGAGGGCATCCCAGATCCTCGTCGCGGAAAAGCGCTCAATGCGCTGTGTGTCGTATAGGCGTGGATTGACGATCCGCGCGCCTGAATACACCCAGGGCGCGCTTTCAGCTTCTCCGCGCCGCACCAGTTTCCCGTCGTCCATCATGAAGAAATCACCGTGACCAGAATATCCGAGGCTCCGCCCGGCATCAGCCAGCACAAGGCGCTCATCTTCCCGGTCCGGATTGAATGCGTTTGCCAGCGCGAATAGCGGCTCGGGGGATGAGGGCGCCCAGAAGGCGTCCGTATTGAAAACGAAAATCGGATCGTCGCCAAGCAAGGGCCGGGCCTTCGCGAGCGCTCCACCCGTCTCGAGGACAGCGTCGCGCTCGTCCGAAATGATGATCTCGATTCCAGCCCGGTTACGGACATACGCCTCCATCTGATCAGCGAGGTAGTGAACGTTGATAACGATCCGCCTGACACCTGCGGCTACCAAAGGCGCCATCACCCATTCGATGAGAGGCCTGTCCTGGACTTTTATAAGAGGTTTTGGACAATTGTCCGTCAGCGGACGCATGCGCGTGCCTAATCCCGCGGCCAGGAGCATGGCTGTATGGGGAACCGGGACACTCATGCCACTCGCTCGAACACGAATGGTGTCGCTTCTTTGACAAGCGAGCGCAGCGATGAGAGTTCCGGTGCAGACAGAATGGCAGCAAGAATCTCGATCTGGCGAGGTTGAAAGGCTGCATACTTTGATTTTCCGTCGCGGTGCCGCAGTCGCGCAAAAACACCGGCAATGCGGAGCGCGTTCAGCGCGCCCACTACGGCAAGGCGGCGCTGGAAGCCGGATACATCCGTACCGGTATGATCGATATATGTTGTGAGCGCGGCTTCTTTTGCCGTTGCTGAAACCGGGCGTCGCGCATCATTAATGAGCATGTTGAGATCCCACGCGTCCCACCCCTTTACAGCATCCTGAAAGTCAAGCAGGCCTATGCCCCGCCCTGCTAGCCAGAGCAGATTTTCTGCATGATAATCCCTCAGTGTAAAGACGCGTGGGAAACCGGCAGCTTCCGCAATCAAGGCATCGCGCTCTTCCTCCCAACGCCGTCTGAGGCTCCCGCTTAGCGGACCGCGGCCTTCCTCCGAAGGCAGCCAGTCGGCATACAGATCTGCATTGGCTGCAAGCGCAACGGCGTCAAACTCCAGTAAGGGCCAGCGCTCCCCGTCTGCTTCAAGAATGTCTGGAACAGGTTCGCGGTGCAGGCGGGCAAGCTCTGCCGCTGCTGCCGTGTAGGCTTCTGTTTCGTTGAGCATACCACGCTCAATCAGCCTGGCGAATTCCAGACCTTCGCCGAAATCCTCAATCAGCGCCAAGCCTGAGGGGGTAGAGTGCGCATAAACCTCCGGAGCAAGGAATCCCAATCGGCGCAAATGGCCCGCGATCAGCACGAAGGCGTCAACACGCGAGGAAGCGAGCCGTGTCAACGCGTTCCAACCAAGACGGTGCCGTTCTGCCGCAGTGGCATCTGGTGGACAGGGATCGTCTTCAACGGGCGGGGCATCCATCAACAATGCACGGGCGCCATCGCTGCGAAGAAGCCGAATATAACGCCGAGTCGATGCATCCTGCGCAAGCGGCTCCAGTCTTGCTTCACCCCAGCCATGCTGGGCAAGGAAGCGGCTGATCTGCGCTCCGCGCTGGGGTTCCTCAGAAATCATCGAGACGAGTCTGCCAAGCTTTTCCGGAGGCCGCCAGTGTTGCGCGCCGCCCTTCCCCAAGGATTTCAAGCATTACATCCAGACGATCATTCGGGAGTCTGTGGCCGGCCCTCTCGGGCCATTCGACCAGCATGACGCCGGACTGTGCGGCGTCCCAGCCAAGTTCCTCAAGCTCGGCAGGAGTCGTCAATCGATAGATATCAAAATGGTAAATTGTCAGGGCAGCAGTTTCATAGGGCTGGACAAGCGTGAACGTCGGACTGGGTACGATCTCGGCAGGCAGAAAACTCTGGATGATGGCCCTGGCGAGCGTCGTCTTGCCAGAGCCCAATTCCCCTGTCAGGGCGATTACATCTCCCGGCCGGAGTACGCCGGCCAATCTGAGCCCGAGAGCGTTCGTTGCATCCTGTGTGGTCAGATCAATTATCGTTGCCAAGAGCCCTGCCCCGTTTCAACTTCGCGCCATAACAGCTCAGACAGATGGCTTCAATTTGGCGCGGTTGCAGATTATCCGGCAGATGATAAAGACTAATTCGTGACGCCAGCGTCACGAATTAGCATGGGTCTGAGGTTGAACCAGTCTGGCGCAAAGCGTGTTGTCGTGATCGGCGCTGGGCAGGCCGCTGCCCAGCTTGCCCAGTCGCTGCGTCAGGGCGGCTATCGCGGGGAGCTTTCCATCATCGGGGATGAGCCGGTCCTGCCATACCAGCGCCCACCTCTCTCCAAGGCCTATATGAAGGGGGAACTTGACGCTGAGCGGTTATTTTTCCGGCCGGCATCCTGGTATGAAGACAATCAGGTGTCGCTGAAGCTTGGCTCGACTGTTGTCAGCATTGACCGCGCGCGCCAGCAGGTCGTTTTCGACAGCGGCGGGTGCGCCGAATACGACATCCTCGTACTTGCGACAGGTGCCCGCCCACGGCGCCTCACGGTCACGGGCGCAGATCTTGATGGCGTGTATGACCTCAGAACCCTCGCTGACGTCGAGAGAATCCGGCCACAGCTTGTTGCCGGGCGCCGTATTGTCATCATCGGCGCAGGCTATATTGGCCTCGAAGCGGCAGCCGTTGCGCGCCAGATGGAACTTGATGTGACAGTGATGGAACTTGCCGATCGGGTTCTGGCACGCGTTACGAGCCCCGTCGTGAGCCGGTTCTATGAGACGGAGCATAAGGCGCAGGGCGTCAAAGTCCTGACCCGCGCAAGGCTTCAGCAAATCGAAGGGGATGCGGGCCGGGTCCACTCGGTTGTGCTGGCTGATGGACAGCGTATCGAAGCTGATCTCGTTCTGGCCGGAATCGGCGTTGTCCCTAATGACGATCTGGCCAAATCCGCTGGAATTGCCTCGGCAAACGGGATCCTCGTTGACCGCAATGGGCGCACCCAGGACCCACGCATCTTTGCTGCCGGTGACTGCAGCCACAGACCCCTGATCCATTACGGGCGGTCAGGAAGGCTTGAGAGTGTGCACAATGCCATTGAGCAGGCAAAACTCGTCGCCGCAGAAATACTAGACCAGCCCGGACCAGCGGAAGACTGCCCATGGTTCTGGTCGGACCAATACGACCTCAAACTCCAGATTGCCGGGCTGAATGATGGATATGACGAGCTGGTGGTCAGGGGCGAACCCGAAAACCGGCAGTTCGCCGTATTCTACCTGCGCAACAGCCGCCTTCTGGCGGTAGACGCCATAAACAGTCCTGCCGAGTTCCTTGCCGGAAAGAAGCTGATCGTTTCAGGGGCAAAGCTTGCGCCGGAAGTCCTTGGCGATAAATCGATTTCTATGAAAGACATCGCTGCCCAGATCGCAGCCTGAAGGAGACGAAAGCCTGATGCCCAAAATCACTTACATAGCCCATGACGGGACGGAGAGAACCGTGGAGGCCCGCATCGGCGAGTCTGTCATGGAAACAGCCGTAAAGAACAGCATTCCGGGCATTGATGCCGATTGTGGAGGCGCATGTGCATGCGCAACCTGCCATGTCTATGTCGACGAGGTCTTTCTCGGCGTGACTGGCGAGCAGCAGGAGATGGAGAAATCCATGCTCGACTTCGCTGAGAACGTCCAGCCGAACTCAAGGCTCTCCTGTCAGATCAAGATAACGGATGTGCTGGACGGGCTGCGCGTAACAACGCCTGAAAGCCAACACTGAAACTGTGGTTGGCTTCAGCGAACTGCTCGCAGGAATAGAGCGCGAAGCAACAGGGACTACGCGAATCGCTATTCCCGAGAGTTGGATGCAAGGCCGAACAGCCTATGGCGGACTGACTGCCGCGTTGTGTCTGGATGCGGCGATTCCGCTGTCGGGGCTTAAGCCAGTTCGCTGCGTCCAGATCGCCTTTGTCGGTCCGGTTTCAGGCAGGGTCAGCTGTACGGCGGAGCTTCTGAGAGAAGGAAAGAACACAACCCTGACACGGGTAAGGATGACCTCCGCAGAGGAAGTCCTGGCAGAGGCCATTATTGCCTTTGGCGCCGCTCGGGCATCAAGCCTCAGCTTCATGGATTTTCCGCCACCGCAAATACCTCACCGGGACAGTCTGCAAGCATATTTCAGGGAAGGAGCGCTAGCGCCGGCATTTGCTGCCAACTTTGACATCCTGCTTGCAGGCGGTGCCATGCCGTTTTCGGCTTCCGACAAGGCTGATCTCAGCCTTTGGATGCGCCACCGTGATACCCAGGCCGACTCTACCTCTGTGGCATTGATGGCCCTTGCCGACGCCCCACCTCCAGCAGCTATGGCTTTGCTCAAAGGCCCGGCGCGAATCAGCTCAATGACCTGGACGGCTGAGTTTCTGACCAGTGACCTCACTACGGAGGAAGGATGGTATCTTGCCCGTCACACAGGACAATCCGCGATGGATGGCTATTCCAGTCAGGCCATGACGATCTGGAACAGCAATCATCGACCAATCATGACCGGACGGCAGACGATCGCGATTTTCGATTAAAACCAGCCTCATGCCCTCGCTGATTTCCGGCTCGTCAGTTGGCTACAGCGGCCCGCAGGCCTTCAAGGAATGCCACATGCGCGGCCAGCGTATGCTGAGCAGGATCGCTGGGGTCAAGGCTGAGGCCTTTACGCTTCACCTCTTCAATCTCGGCATCAACCTGGCCCGCACTGACCTCCGAGAGATCACGCGCGGCTTCGGCCAGTATTGTGAGCCCCTGCGGGGTCACGTCCGCAAACCCTCCGTGCACGTATATGCGCATGCGGACTTCGTTTCCTTCGAGCACGCGAACGACGCCGTTCTTGAGTAATGTCATAACGGGGGCATGCAGCGGCAGCACTCCGAACTCGCCTTCGATACCGGGGGCGACAACATGGTCGACCTCGCCGGAGAAAAGTTCCCGGGAAGGCGATACGAGAGAGAAATGAAGCTTGTCAGGCATCGCCGGTACTCAGCCCCGTCCTCAGGCCGCGTCAGCGAGCAGTTTTGCCGCCTTGCTTTTGGCCTCTTCGATATTTCCAACCATATAGAAGGCCTGCTCAGGCAGGTGATCATACTCACCGCCGATAAGCCCCTTGAAGCCCTTGATCGTGTCCTCAAGCTTGACCTGGACGCCAGGCGAGCCGGTGAACACTTGCGCCACGTCGAACGGCTGTGACAGGAAGCGTTCGACCTTGCGGGCCCGGGCAACCGTCAGCTTGTCCTCTTCCGACAACTCGTCCATGCCAAGGATGGCGATGATATCCTGCAGCTCCTTGTATTTCTGCAAGATCTGCTGAACCCCGCGCGCCACATTATAATGCTCCTCACCGACAACAATCGGGTCGAGAATACGTGACGTCGAGTCGAGCGGGTCAACGGCAGGGTAGATGCCCTTCTCGGATATCGCCCGGTTGAGAACCGTGGTTGCATCGAGGTGGGCAAAGGAGGTTGCCGGCGCCGGGTCCGTGAGATCGTCAGCAGGAACATACACGGCCTGCACAGAGGTGATGGAGCCCTTGTTGGTAGAGGTGATCCGCTCCTGTAGTGCACCCATGTCTGTCGCCAGCGTAGGCTGATAGCCCACGGCAGACGGGATACGACCGAGCAGGGCCGACACCTCTGAACCCGCCTGGGTAAAGCGGAAGATGTTATCGACGAAGAACAGTACGTCCTTGCCCTCGACATCACGGAAGTATTCCGCTTGGGTCAGACCCGTCAGGGCGACGCGGGCGCGCGCACCCGGGGGCTCATTCATCTGCCCGTAGACCAGAGACATGCGGCTCTCGCCCTCAAGGTCGATCACCTTGGACTCGATCATCTCATGATAAAGGTCGTTACCCTCACGCGTGCGCTCGCCAACGCCGGCAAACACGGAGTATCCGCCAAACAGTTTTGCGATGTTGTTGACGAGCTCCATGATCAGAACCGTCTTGCCAACGCCGGCGCCGCCAAACAGTCCGATCTTGCCGCCTTTCGCGTAGGGGCAAAGCAGGTCGATGACCTTGATACCCGTGACGAGCACTTCCGACTCCGTGGACTGATCGACGAAGGCCGGCGCCGGGGCGTGTATCGGACGCACTTCATCGGCCTTCACGGGGCCACGCTCATCAATCGGTTCTCCGATCACGTTCAGGATCCGGCCAAGCGTGGCAGGACCGACAGGAACCATGATCGGCTTGCTGGTATCGGTTACCGCCTGGCCGCGGACGAGACCCTCAGTCGAGTCCATGGCAATCGTGCGCACAATGTTCTCGCCGAGATGCTGGGCGACTTCCAGCACGAGCCGGTTGCCATTGTTGTCGGTCTCAAGTGCGTTGAGAATTGACGGCAGCTCGCCATCGAATTCCACGTCCACGACGGCGCCGATCACTTGCGCTACGCGCCCTTCTGCATTCGCTGTCTTGCTCATCTTATCCGTCTCCTTCGGAGCGACATTCCAACTTCATCTGCTTCGGTGATCACAGGGCCTCGGCTCCCGAGATAATCTCGATGAGTTCCTTGGTGATCTGCGCCTGGCGGGCGCGGTTATATTTCAGCGTCAAGGCTCCGATCAGGTCCTTGGCATTGCGGGTTGCGTTATCCATGGCTGTCATGCGGCTGGCTTGCTCACCAGCCGCGCTTTCCAGCATCGCGGACAAGATCTGTGTGTTGATATACCGCGGCAGCAGCGTTTCGAGGATGGCTGTTTCGGATGGCTCATACTCATATCGTGCCCCACCAATCTCTGCTACCGGCGCGCCCTCGGGCGCCTTGGCCGGTATCAGTTGCTGCACGGTCGGCACCTGCGTCAGCACATTCTGAAACTGGGAGTAGATGAGCGTGGCGACATCGAACTCACCCGCCTCGAAGCCGTCCGTAAGCATCTGGCCCGCTGTCCGGGCGGGAGCGGTGAAGTCATTCGCCTTTACATCAGACAGGCTGATATGACCGATCAGGCTGGCGGAAAGATCGCGGGTAAGAGCCTCCCGGCCTTTCTTGCCAACCGTCAGGATCTTGATGGTCCGGCCATCCTTGCTGAGCTGCTCGACCAGCTGGCGCGTGCGTTTTACGACATTGGCGTTGAAGCCGCCCGCGAGGCCCCGTTCTGCCGTAAGAACCACAAGGAGATGAGTGTCTTCCCGGCCGGTGCCTGACAGCAGCGGGGGACCCGATTCTCCCGCCGTCATGGAGAGGTTCGCGAGCACAGCCGCCATCCGCTCGGCATAGGGACGCGCGGCGGTGGCAGCGTCCTGAGCCCGCTTCAGTTTGGCCGCCGCCACAAGCTGCATCGCCTTGGTGATCTTCTGCGTGGATTTCACGCTTCCGATCCGGTTCTTGAGGTCCTTCAGGCTGGGCATGATGTTACGGATAAACCTTCGATACGGTGCAACTAGGCGAACTTCGCCGTGAAATCGTCGAGGGTCTTCTTGAGTTCAGCCTCGATTTCCTCGGTCAGTTCCCGCTTATCGCGCAGCTTGGCGAGGAGATCCTTCTTGGCACCCCGGACATGGGTCAGAAGCTCACGCTCGTAGCGGGTTACGTCCTTGATATCGATCTTGTCGAGATAGCCCCGCGTGCCAGCATAGATCACAACCACCTGCTCCTCCATGAGAAGCGGCGAGTATTGCGGCTGCTTGAGCAGCTCTGTAAGGCGCGCGCCGCGGTTCAGAAGGCGCTGGGTTGCAGCGTCCAGATCAGAGCCGAATTTCGCGAAGGCCGCCATTTCGCGATACTGGGCGAGTTCGCCCTTCATTGAGCCGGCGACTTTCTTCATCGCCTTTGTCTGGGCTGCCGAACCGACGCGCGAGACCGACAGGCCGACGTTCACGGCCGGGCGGATGCCCTGGTAGAAGAGATCGGTCTCGAGGAAGATCTGGCCATCGGTGATCGAGATAACGTTGGTCGGGATATAGGCCGACACGTCATTGGCCTGCGTTTCAATAATCGGCAGGGCCGTAAGCGAACCCGACCCATTATCCGCATTGAGCTTCGCCGCGCGCTCGAGAAGGCGCGAATGCAGGTAGAAAACGTCGCCGGGATAGGCCTCGCGACCCGGCGGACGGCGCAGCAGCAATGACATCTGGCGATAGGCGACGGCCTGCTTGGACAGGTCATCATAGATGATCAGGGCATGCATGCCATTGTCGCGGAACCACTCGCCTATCGCACACCCTGTGAAGGGCGAGAGATATTGCAGCGGGGCTGGCTCCGATGCCGTGGCTGAGACAACGATCGTGTAGTCAAGCGCGCCGCGCTCTTCGAGGATCTTGACGACCTGAGCGACGGTTGAGCGCTTCTGACCGATGGCGACATAGACGCAGAACAGCTTTTCGCTGTCCGATTTGGCTGCATCATTTGTCGGCTTCTGGTTCAGGATCGTGTCGATACAGATGGCGGTCTTGCCGGTCTGGCGATCGCCAATGATAAGTTCGCGCTGCCCACGGCCGACAGGAATCATGCCATCGATCGCCTTGATGCCAGTCATCATGGGCTCATGCACGGAACGACGCGGGATGATGCCGGGGGCTTTGACGTCGACACGGCGCCGCTCGGCAACGTCCTTCAGGGGGCCCTTGCCGTCGATCGGCTCTCCGAGCGGATCCACAACCCGCCCAAGCAGGCCTTTGCCGACAGGCGCCGCAACGATCTCTGACGTTCGCCGGACGGTATCGCCTTCCTTGATTCCCCTGTCGTCGCCGAAAATCACGACGCCAACATTGTCAGCTTCAAGATTGAGGGCCATCCCTTTGATGCCCCCATCGAACTCCACAAGTTCACCAGCCTGCACACTGTCGAGGCCGTAAATCCTGGCGATACCATCGCCGACTGACAGCACCTGGCCGACATCGGAGACTTCGGCCTCAGCGCCAAAGTTTTCGATCTCGGACTTGAGAATTTCAGAGATTTCTGCGGGTGAGATATCCATTGAGCGCTTATGCTCCCTTCATTGCGGCATTCAGGCGGTTGAGTTTCGTTGCCAGGCTCGCATCGATCAGCCGCGAGCCTATTTGCAATTGCAACCCGCCGATCAGGGCCGGATCGATTTCTTCTGTAAGTTCGGTTTCGCCGCCGCCGATCTTGCTGATCAGCTTGGTAACGCTTTCCCGTTGCGCCGAGTCGAGCTCTCTTGCCGTCCGGATTCTCACCCGTTTGACGCCGCGCTGCTTGGCATAAAGCTGATCAAATGCGACCTCAGCACCGCGAATATCTGACGCCCGGCCATTACTTGCCATCGCGCCAAGAAACTTCCCGAACAGCGCCGAATAGCCGGCCTGGGTTGCAATGGCCCCGAGAGCGCTGACCTTCGCGTCTCTCGAAAATCCCGGTGACGCGAGCAATCTCCGCAGATCCTCGGACGCATTCACCAACGAGACGAAAGCCTTGAATTCCTCGCGGACAGAAGCGAGCGCGCCCTTGTCCTGTGCAAGGCCGAAAAGCGCGTTTGCGTAGCGTTGCGCCGCTTCGCTGGGTCGTGGCACACTGTTAGCCGTCAAGCTCGATGATCCGTCACTTCAGGGGCGCGAACGCCAGACCGTTTTTGCATGTAACTGGCACCAGCCGGTGCAGTCATACAGATTGCGCGGCGCTTATCACCAGATAAGAGGTGTGACAACACGCTCTCCCCCACCGCATTGTGCGGCGAAATGGTCGCGGGAATGTCAGCGAAAACCGGCAGTTCGCCCTTATCGCCTTCTGTTGTGGTCGAAACTTGCCACCACTTATCAAAAGACACCCGTGTCGGTCATCTGGCCAGCCTTCTCCATGGGCTCAGCCTGACCCGCATTTTGTCGTGCCTGCAGCAGGAGGCCAAGAGAAGGAAGATCAATGCCGGACCCTGGGCACCACTCTGCGTTGAATAGGGTTGCCAGGCCCCTGACTGCCGGCCCATGCAACATCTCAGAGGAATGAATAAGGATCGATATCGACAGCAAGGCGCACGGAGGATGGAAGTTTAAACCGCGCCATCCAGGTTCCCATATATGCAGACAAGTCGACGGCGCGGGCACTCTTTACAAGCAGCCGCCGCCTGTGGCGGCCTCTCAGAACGGCTATCGGCGCAACGGCAGGCCCGAAGACCTCCACACCCTCAGCGTTCGGCGCAAATGCAAGCGCCTCTCGTGCCGCCGCCTCGACACCCTCCGCCGTGGGAGCAGAGATGATGACAGCAGCGAGACGCCCGAAGGGTGGCAAGCCAAGCTCCGCACGGACCGATCGCTCTATTTCAAGATAGCCGTCACGATCATTTGCAGCGAGCGCCTGCATCGCGGGGTTTTCCGGATCCCATGTCTGGATCAGAGCCCGGCCCGGCCTTTCCGCCCGGCCAGCCCGGCCTGATACCTGGCTGAGCAGCTGAAAGGTTCGCTCGCCGGCGCGCAGATCCCCTCCCTTGAGGCCGCTATCGGCATCAACTACGCCAACGAGGGTCAGGTTGGGGAAATTGTGCCCCTTGGCGACGATCTGGGTGCCAATCAGAACGTCGATGTCCCCGGCAGCCATCCGTTCAATGATGCCGCGGCTCGCCTCACCGCCCTGGGCCGTGTCCGAAGAAAACACTTCAAGCCTTGCAGACGGAAAAGCTGTCCGGACCTCCTCGGCCAGACGTTCCACACCGGGGCCGACACCGATCAAGGAACCCGCAGCCCCGCAATGAGGGCAGTTCAGGGGCTTGGGTATCGAATAACCTGTGACATGACACACAAGACGTCCTGTATAGCGATGCTCGGTCAGCCAGTTTTCCGTTCCGGGGGTCTTCAGCCGTTCGCCGCAGGCCTTGCAGATAACCAGCGGAGCGTAGCCGCGCCGGTTCAGAAACAATAATGCCTGCTCTCCGGCTGCCAGCGTATCTGTCAGCGACTGGCTCATGGCCGTTGACAGCCATTGACCCCTCAGGGGCGGCGCTGCGCGCATGTCGATCAGGCTGATATCCGGCAGGCGCGCTGAACCGGCGCGCGCTTCCAGCTTCAGGCGCCGGTATTTGCCGGTATCCGCATTGACCATCGTTTCCAGGGACGGTGTGGCCGAGGCCAGAACGACCTGTGCAGTCTCCAACCTGGCGCGCATGACGGCGAGATCACGCGCATGATACGTGACCCCGTCTTCCTGTTTGAAACTCGCATCATGCTCCTCATCCACGATGATGAGGCGCAGCTTCCTAAAGGGCAGAAACAGGGCCGAACGGGCTCCAATCACAATCCTGGCCCGCCCATGGGCGACTTCGCGCCAGGCGCGGCGCCGGTCTTTCTGGCCAAGGCCCGAATGCCATTGGGCCGGGAGCGCTCCAAATCGGGCTTCAAACCTGCCGAGCACGGCTTGTGTCAGCGCGATTTCAGGCAGCAGAACGAGAATTTGGGCCGCAGGATCGGATGCCAGTGCTTCCGCAATCGCTTCGAAATAGACCTCGGTTTTGCCGGATCCCGTGACCCCATCCAGCAGGAAGGCCGAGTATCCTGCCGCTTTTATCCCGGCCCTCATGCAAGCTGCAGCCTTGGCCTGCTCCATCGTCAGCCTGGGGCCCTCCCGCTTCGGGTCCGGTTCAGGATAGGGGGGATCCGTATCCATGAAGACCCTGTCCAGACCTCCGGCCTTTGCGAGGTTTCGGACAACTTCCAGCGATACCCCAGCGGATGAAGCGAGATCAGCCGCGCTGCGGGCTTCAGGGCCGGCCGCTGCGGCCAGAACACGCTGGCGGGCATCTGTAAGGCGTGACGGCAGAGTGCCACTGCTCCTGTAGCGTGTTTCCACTGGGGAAGGTAGCAGCGCCTCGCTCGAACGCAGGCACATGGCGAGAAGCTGCCCGGGCGGACTGACCGTGTACCGGGCCGCCCATGACAGGAAGTCCCGCATGGGGCCTGGCATTGGCGGGACGTCATATATGGTTGTGATGGCTTTCAGAGGCCTATCGTCTCCAGCGGCGCCCGCGCGCACTTCGAGGACCACGCCAACCCTCTCGCGCGGACCAAAGGGCACCAACACATAGGCCCCGGCTTCTAACGCGCCGCCCTCAGGCACCGAGTAATCGAACGGCTCCGGAAGCGGTAAAGGAAGCAGAACACGGGCAATCGCCATAAGGTCCGCTGTATCTGTCTCCTTTCGTGGCGTCACGCCTTGTCAGTACGGACGCCCGCCCCTACTCCGTCAGGTGAATGGCGACAGACACCCCCACCGGCTACGAGCCGCTCACCTCCATCGATGCGATAACGGCAGGCCTTGCCCAGGCCGGCTATATTTCGACAAGCCAGATTTCCACCGCGATCTTTCTCGCCCATGGATTGCGAAAACCCATCCTCATTGAAGGACCGGCCGGTGTCGGGAAAACCGATCTGGCGGTCTCCCTGGCAGCCTGGCTCGCTGTGCCGCTGATTCGCCTGCAGTGCTATGAAGGCCTGGACGAGGGCAAGGCGCTCTATGAGTGGAAGTATGGCAAGCAACTCCTTTACACGCAGCTGCTCAAGGAAAAGCTGAACGAAGTGATTGGGCCTGCGGAGGACCTTGATGATGCGCTCCGCCAGCTTGCGGGATTCGACGACCTTTTCTTTTCCGATCAGTTCTTGGAGCCGCGCCCTCTTCTGGCCGCCATGCGACAGCCGGCTGGGTCGGTCCTGCTGATCGACGAAGTCGACAAGTCGGACGAGGCCTTCGAGGCATTTCTTCTGGAGATATTGGCGGACTACCAGGTGAGTATACCTGAGATCGGCACGCTTGTGGCCAAGGTGCCGCCAGTCGTCATCCTGACATCGAACAATGTCCGTGAACTGGGCGATGCTCTGAAGCGCCGCTGCCTGCATCTTCACATTGGCTTTCCCGATCATGAGCGGGAGCGCAGAATCGTTCAGGCGCGCGTGGAAGGCATATCCGAGCGCCTGCTGGGCCAGCTCGTGCAGTTTGTTCAATCGGTCCGTGAGACCGACATTCGCAAGAAGCCATCGATTGCAGAAACTGTGGACTGGGCACGCACTTTGCTATTGCTTCATGCGACCTCTCTCGACGAATCCTATGTGCACAGAACACTGAATGTTCTGCTTAAACACGAGATTGATATAGCAACTATATCACCTGAGGTGCCAAAGCTGGTCCGGGTTGCGCAAGGAGGCGGCACAAATCAGCGGCCTGCCGGGTATCCTGACTTGTAATCAGGCCATGGATTGACACCACAATGGAACGTCAGCTGACCAATTTCATCCGGGCGCTCAGGTCAGCAGATGTGCCCGTCTCGACCGGCGAGGCTATTGATGCCGCCCGGGCGGTAGCGCTGACCGGCTATGCTGATCGCCAGCTCCTGAAAACGTCGCTCGGGTGCATCCTGGCAAAGTCTGAGCACGAGAAAATGACTCATGACGAGCTGTTTGAGGCATTTTTCACTCGTCCCCAAACTTCTACGAAGGAAGAGTTTGAACGAAATGATCAGAATACTGACGATATAGGCAGCATTGCCGCCATAGAAGCGATTGTGCGTCCTGAAAAGAGCGCGGAACTGGCGGCGGCGATCGAACGCGCGGCAGAGACTGCCGGTGCTGACTCTATCCGGTTTTCGACACAGGTGGCTTATTATTCGCAGGAAATCCTGCGTAGTCTCGGCGGCGATGTCCTTCAGGCAGCCTTGCTCGACGCCCTGAAACGTGGAGGGACGCAGGGCGAGGCGGAAGCTCAGAGGCTGATAGAAGTCCGCCGGCAGCTCATGGCGGCTGCCCGGCAGCGGGCTCAGCAGTCTTTTGAAGTCTTCGGAAAAAGCGAAACAGACAGGTTCCGGGACGAAATTGTAGCTACACAGCGACTCTCCGCCCTCGAGATGCGGGATATGAGCCGGATGAAGCTGCTTGTAGCCAGGATTGCAAAGCGCCTCGCCGCTAAACACTCGCTCCGCCTGCGGCGCACCACACGCGGCGCCCTCGACATAAGGCGCACCATCCGTGCGAATGTTGCGTTTGACAATATCCCATTCAATATCATCTGGCGCCGGAAAAAGAAGGATCGGCCGAAAATTGTTGCGGTCTGCGACGTATCCGGCTCTGTCGCCTCGTATGTGCGGTTTCTGCTCATGCTGTTATACGCCATGCGCGAGACGGTTCCAGAGATCCGGACATTCGCTTTTTCGTTTCGTCTGCGGTGCGTCGATCACTATCTCGACGAAAACGATTTTGAGAGTGCGATGAGTTCGATCATCCGGGAGATCGGCCTTGGATCAAGCAGCTATGGACAAGCCTGGTCCGATTTCAGCGAAAGCCATCTGGATACAGTTGATCGGCGGACAACAATCATCGTCCTTGGCGATGGACGATCGAATTATGGCGATCCGCGGCTGGACCTTTTCCAGACATTCTCAGCCCGAGCCAAGCGGATAGTCTGGCTCAATCCGGAGGGGCCAGGCCTTTGGGGTACCGGCGACAGCGTCATACCGCGCTACGCGCCACACTGCGCGCAAATGCGCCATGTCGCCAATCTGAGGGATCTCGAGCGCGCTGTAGACGAAGTGCTGCTCGCTTACGGCTGAGGTTCAGTTGAGCCCCATCTCGTCTCGGTAGCGGCGGCGCAGGAGATCGATCGGGGCCAGGCCGCGCTTCTCGGTTTCATAGTGCCAGTATGTCCAGCCATTACAGGCTGGGGCTTGCTGAACATGGGCGCCGAGGCGATGGATCGAACCGGTCACGCTGCCCGTGGTCAGCGAGCCATCAACCCGGATACGCGCCTGATGACGCCGCTGGGGACAATAAAGCCTGTCACCAGGCTTCAGCCAGCCAGTTTCGATCAAGGCGCCGAAGGGCACACGGGCAAGCGACCTTTTGCTGCGCTCGGTCTCAATCACCTCGCTTTCCAGCGGTGTGATGGCCTTGAGGCGCGCCCGCGAAAGACGGACATAGGCTTCCTCTCGCTCGATAGCGATATAGTCCCGGCCCAGGCGTTTTGCGGCCGCAGCGGTTGTTCCCGTACCCGAGAAGGGATCGAGCACCAGATCGCCCGGATGACTTGTAGCCAGCAAAATGCGACTCAACAGGGATTCGGGCTTCTGGGTTGGGTGCGCCTTTCGTCCGCCTGCATCCTTTATTCGCTCAGCTCCGGTACAGAGCGGGATCGTCCAGTCAGACCGCATCTGTTTGTCGTCGTTGAAGACCTTCAGTGCATCGTAATTGAACGTGACCCGGCTGTCCTTTGACTTGCCTGCCCAGATAAGTGTCTCGTGTGCATTCTGAAAGCGCGTGCCCCTGAAGTTCGGCATCGGGTTCGACTTCAGCCAGATGACATCATTGTGAATCCAGAAACCCTGATCCTGCAGGATTGTTCCGACACGGAAGATATTATGATAGGATCCGATAACCCAGATCGCTCCGTCGTCCTTGAGGACCCGGCGGGTTTCCTCGAGCCACTGGTGCGTAAAAAGATCGTACTCATCGAAACTGCTGAATTTGTCCCACTCATCATCAACACCATCGACAACAGACTGATCTGGCCGCGTCAGGCCGCCGCCGAGTTGCAGGTTGTAGGGCGGGTCTGCAAAGACAAGATCGACGGACCTGTCGGGAAGCTGCCGCAGAATATCAAGGCAATCGCCTTGCAGGATGCGGTTTCGCTGGAGGGTCATGGGCGGGTCTCATACGCTACTGGAGTGATGCTCTGAGAAGCACGCATGGACTGCGCTGGTTAGCGTCTGGTTACCTGCAGGCGCCGGAACCCGTGAAAACAGGATGCCGGACTCGTGTTATTGTGTATTTTTTGCGACAGCACCCATACTTGGAGATGAATTAATGCTGACGGCCCTTACGCTCCTTGGCGGCCTTGGGCTCTTTCTCATCGGGATGCGTCTTCTCACCGAAGGCCTCAAGATTGCTGCAGGCGAGGGATTGCGCTCTCTCCTGCGCGCCAGCACGCGTTCACCGCTGCGAGGCTTGGCCGCTGGCGCACTCGTCACAAGCGTTGTCCAATCGTCCAGCGCTGTCACCGTCGCAACCATCGGGTTCGTCAATGCGGGCCTGCTAACGCTTGGCCAGGCGGTCTGGCTGATTTTCGGCACGAATGTCGGGACCACAATGACCGGATGGCTGGTTGCCGGCATTGGTGTCAAAGTAGATATTGGTGCCCTTGCGCTGCCCATTTTGGGCATTGGCGCGGTGCTGCATACTTTTGCGAGCCGCCGCCCGCGTATTGGCGGCATTGGCGAAGCGCTTGCCGGCTTTGGTCTCTTTTTCCTGGGGATCGGCATCCTGCGTGATGGCTTTGGCGCGCTGCTCCCGGTATTTTCACAATTCGACTTCAGCGCCCTTGGTCTCCTTGCGCCGCTGCTCTTTGTGCTCCTGGGCGCTGCACTGACTGTGTTCACCCAATCGTCCAGCGCGGCCATAGCGCTGATCCTTACGGCAAATGCTGGTGGCGGCCTGGCCATCGACCTCGCCGCCGCGGCTGTGATTGGAGCCAACATTGGCACGACATCAACGGCGGCGCTTGCGTCGATCGGCGCGACACCCCCCGCCCGGCGCGTCGCGGCGGCCCATATAATCTTCAATCTGTCTGCCGGTGCTATTGCGATGCTTCTGCTGCCTGTCCTGCTGGGCGTGAGCCATGCGATTGCAGACTATCTGCTGACCGGCCCTGATGAAGCGCTGACCCTGGCATTCTTCAATACCATCGTGAATCTCCTTGGCGTGCTGGCGGTCTGGCCGCTGGCTGGCCGCCTTGTCGCAAGGCTTCAAACGATGTTTGTGACGCAGGATGAAATGATCGCCCGGCCAAGATATCTTGACCCGACGCTTGCCGAGGTTCCCGCGCTGGCCCTCCGCGGTCTCGTCCTGGAAATCTCTCGTCTGATGGACCTTGCTTTTGGCAAGGCCGAACAGAGGTTGGCCGGCAATGCGCGACATCATCAGGACACCACGACACCTGCGGCCCTCTCCGGGCTTGGCCAGGCCATCCGGGATTTTATCAGCCGCCTGAGCCGAACACCGCTTCCCTCCGAAACGGTGGATGCGCTGCCGGATCTCATTCGCGCAATACATCATATTGATGAACTCGGAAGTGAACTCGCCGAACTGTCCGACCCGCCGCCGCAGGCCGGCACCAATATCCCTGATGAACAGTGGCATAGGCTCAATGCGTCAGTCGCAAATTCACTTAGAACCAGCGCACGAAACCAACGGGAATATCTGGCTGAATACGACAGCGAATATGCTGAGACCGATGCAGCATACGAGGCGATAAAGGCACGCCTCCTGTCCGCGGCTGCATCGGGTCGAGTGAACCCGGCGGAAATGGAGGCCGCGCTTCTTCACGCCCGGCGCCTGCGCCGTATCGCGGCAGCCGCGCTCAAGGCCGGACGGCGGCTTGCGCCGTGGAAACATCTCATGGCCAGCCCCGTAAGCCCGACCGACGCAGACGACACAGCGGAAGCATCCGACACAGGATAGCCGCCCGGCTCAAAAGCGGAAGGACAGCTGGCTTTCGGGAGTTGCTGCGACAGTGAAGAGATCCGTTCGAAGCGCGGGGCGAGGCAGGTTCAGGCCCAACCGGGACACCGCACGATGAAAGCGGCGGGCGATAAGGTCAGCAACAGGGCCCTGCCCGCGTCCGCGTTCGAACCACTTCGCATCGTAATCCTTTCCTCCCCGCATTTCGCGAACCAGATTGATGACCCGCGCGGCGCGATCAGGAACATGCTGCGCCAGCCATTCATGGAACAGGTCCTTGATCTCATAAGGCAGGCGGAGGACCACATATCCCGCGCTGCGCGCCCCATGTGCAGCGGCAGTCTCCAGCAGCGCCTCGATCTCATGGTCGTTCAGGCCGGGAATGATGGGCGCCGTCATCACAGTCACAGGGATGGCTGCGTCCGTAAGGGCACGGATGGTCTCAAGGCGAAGCTGCGGCGTTGCTGCACGCGGCTCCATTTTTCGCGCAAGGTTCCGATCGAGCGTCGTGATCGAAACGCCTGCGCGCAGAAGGCCCTTCTCTGCCATGGGCGCGATAATATCAATATCTCGCTGAATTAGGGCCGATTTTGTCAGCAGGCTGACTGGGTGATTGTGCTCGGACAGAATTTTCAGCAACTCGCGGGTCAGTTCTTCATGCCGCTCGACAGGCTGATAGGCATCCGTATTCATCCCCAGCGCAATCGGCCGCGGCACATAGCCGGGCCGGGCAAGCTCTTTCCTGAGCAGCGCTGGCGCATTTGCCTTCCGGAACAGGCGGCTCTCGAAGTCGAGACCTGCCGACAACCCGCCCCAGGCATGCGTCGGCCGGGCGAAGCAGTAAATGCAGCCATGCTCACAGCCGCGATAGGGATTGATCGTCCGGTCGAACGAGATGTCTGGAGACGTGTTGAAAGTGATGATCGTCCTGGCGTGATCATCTGCGAGGATCGTATCAAGACGCGGCGCCGCTTCCTCAACCGTGTCCCAGCCATCATCGAAGGCAAACCTCACCTCTGGCTCGTAGCGCCCGGATTGATTGGAAATCGCGCCGCGCCCGCGATGCTCGAAACGCTCCGCGACCTGGCGAGTATCCAGCAGGGTCACACGCCCTTTCGCCTTAAGCTTTTGTCTCAACCTCATCACAGGAAGGAGCCATAACGCCGGGAACATTTCAAGAACATTATCTGCTGAAGTTGTGAAATTCAGTGTCTTGATGCGCTCCAGCGGCTCCAGTCCCCGGCTTCATCAATATCGATGAGGACCGGCAGATAAGTGACAAGCGCCCCTTCTGGCAGTCCCGCGCGTACATCCTGAAGGGCATGAGGGCTCGACCAGCGCACACCGCGGAACGGTGACCGGCAGTTCGGGCCCTTGTGCATTCCGAACAGCCAGAAACCGCCATCCTGGGCCGGACCGAAGACAGCATCAGAACGGCTGAGCGCCCGGCAGGCCGCAACGATCAGACCTGCGGAAAGATCAGGAGAATCGGATCCGATGAAGATAATACCACCGGGCTGTGCCTCTTGCAGGGCACGATCGAGACGGTCGGTCAATGTGCCCGGCCCTTGCGGCCTTAGAATGAAGCCCTTGAAAACATCGGCCCGCGTGGTTGCGCTGACGAGACAGTCCGGGCTCGTATAGATGATCGTCCTGCAGCCTGAGCCGCGCGCGGCGCGCAGGGTCCGCATGAGCGTGAAATGTGCGATCCGCCGGGCGGCGGCTTTCCCTACCCCCCTCGCCAGACGAGTCTTCGCCAGTCCGATTCGTGGCGGCTTGGCGAAGACAATCAGGGTTTCCCGCTTCATCGATAGGCTTTGGCGAGTGTCTCCGGACTCGCCCCAAGCAGGAAACGGGCAAGCAGCCAGGCATTGCGCCAGCTTCTGCGGCGCCAGCCATCGCGCTCATACTTGGCGGCAGATGTCCGCGCTTCGGCATCAAGGATGATCAGGCGCGGCTTTCCAATCGCCCGCACAAGAATGACATCTTCCATCAGCGGGACATCCGGAAAACCTCCACAGGCATTGTAGAGATTACGCTCGATCAGCAGGGCCTGATCACCATAAGGCAGACCGAACCAGCGAGCCCTGCGTTCAGCGCGGGCTTCCAGCCATCGAGCGGCGGACGCATCAGTGCGGTATTTCAGGCGGAATGCAGCGGCGTGGCCGGGACGGTAATCGATATGCTCACCGACCCGTTCGGCCCAGATCGAGGAAAGCTGCGTGTCGGCATGCAGGAAAAGGTACCACTGACCACGCGCAGCTTCAGCCCCGCGCTGCAACTGGCCACCCCGGCCAGCGGGCCCGGTGATGACCGTCGCACCCGTCGCCTCGGCAATCTCCCGGGTCAGGTCCGTAGAGCCGCCATCTGAGACTATCACTTCCCGGATCAGACCCGCCTCCAGTCCTGGCATGAGGCTTTCCAGGCACCCCGGAAGTTCCTGTGCTGCATTCAGGGTCGGTATGATGATGGAGACAGGCGCGGGCATCAGGCCTCGAGCGCGCTCAGGCGCTGCTCGATCAGCAGCAGGTCCCGCCAGGCACGGCTTTTGTCTTGCGGGCGCTTGAGAAGGTAAGCGGGATGGAGCATCGGCATGAGCGGCGCAGTATACCCCCCCTGCGTGCTGAAAGTGAATTCGCGGCCTCGCAGCCGCATGATCCCGTCCCGGCGTTCGAGCAGGGCGGCGGCAGGCACGCCCCCGGCCGCAATGATGAGTTTTGGTCTGGCTATCTCTATCATCCGGTCAACGAACGGCCGGCAAACGGCCAGTTCGTCCGGCTCCGGATTCCGGTTTCCCGGTGGGCGCCAGTAATTTACATTGCTGATAAAGGCATTTTCAGACCGTCTCCGCCCAATGGTCGCCAGCATCTTGTCGAGAAGCTGCCCGGCCCGTCCGACGAAGGGTTTGCCCTGCCGGTCCTCTTCAGCGCCGGGGCCTTCTCCGATGATCATCAGGCTGGCACCAACGGCGCCGTCAAAAACTACGGCCTGCTCGCACCCCGAATGCAGCGGACTTCCGCGATAGGCGCGAATCGCCTCAGCGAGCGCTTCAAGACTGACGCAGCCAGCAGCGGTTTCCCGTGCCTGCTCAACCCATTCTTCAATCGAACGGGGCCGACGGGTCGCACGCGGCAAATCGCCAGAAGCTGGGCGGGTATCGCGCGATTCAGGGCCGTCTCGCTGCGCCGTCAGCGCCTTTACCCATTCGGTATCTACGGACACACCCATGGCCGTCCACCAGCTGGTCAGCACTTCGATTGGCCGGTTTGACGCAGGGGAGGGCATGGTTCGCAGTCTGGACCTTAACGAATCTCGCTGTAAGTCCTTAAGGCATAGCGATTTAAGCACAAAGCCGGATCAGGGAGAGCAAGGATGGCCGACACGGCGCCAGAACGCGAATCGATGGAATTCGATCTCGTCATCGTGGGCGGTGGCCCTGCGGGCTTGTCAGCCGCCATCCGCTTCAAGCAGCTGGCGAACGAGGCCGGCAAGGATGTCTCCGTCGTCGTGATCGAAAAAGGGGGAGAAATCGGCGCGCATATCCTTTCTGGCGTTGTGATGGACCCGGTTGGCCTCGACAGGCTCATCCCGGATTGGCGAAGCCGGCCGGATTGCCCGCTCAGGACCGAGGTCACAGCCGACAAGTTTATCTTCCTAGGGCCATCCGGGGCGGCTGATATTTCCTGGCTGCCGATGCCATCCTTCATGAAAAACCACGGCAACTTCACCGGCTCGCTGGCTAATGTCACACGCTGGCTCGGCCAGGAGGCCGAGAAGCTGGGCGTTGAAGTTTTTCCAGGCTTCGCCGCTTCAGAGGTCGTTTATGGTGACAACGGGTCGGTCCGGGGCATCGTGGCCGGGGTGATGGGCATCGGGGCCGACGGCACGCCGAAGGATGACTACCAGCCGGGGATGGAACTCCTCGGCAGGTACGTCCTTTTTGCAGAGGGCGCGCGCGGCTCACTGACCAAGCAACTTGTTGGAAAGTTCAATCTTGATGAAGGCCGCGAACCACAGAAATATGGCATCGGCCTGAAGGAGGTTTGGTCTGTTCCGGAGGCCAATTTCCGCGAAGGTTATGTCCAGCACACCATGGGCTGGCCGCTTGACAACCGCACAGGCGGGGGCAGCTTCCTCTACCATTTCAGGGATGGCGGAGAGCCTCTGATATCGGTCGGCTTCGTCGTGCACCTCAACTATGAAAATCCCTACATCTCTCCCTATGACGAGTTCCAGCGGTTCAAGCACCATCCGTCCATCGCGCCCTTCCTGAAAGGCGGAAAACGTATCGCATATGGCGGCCGGGCCATTACAGAGGGCGGCTTCCAGTCCGTGCCCAAACTGTCCTTCCCTGGCGGCGCTCTGATCGGATGCGCTGCCGGCTTCGTGAACGTTCCGCGGATCAAGGGCAGCCACAACGCCATCCTGACCGGTATGATGGGCGCCGAAGCAGCCTTTGCCGCAATCAGCGATGGGCGTTCGGGCGACGTCCTGACCGCCTATGAGGAGGCCTATGAAGCCTCCAGTGTCTACAAGGAGCTCCGCCAGGTCCGTAACGTCAAGCCGCTCTGGTCCAGGCTGGGCACCAGCCTGGGGATCCCGATGGGCGGCCTCGAAATGTGGATTTCTACTTTGACGGGAGGGTTTTCGCTATTCGGGACCCTGAAACATGGCAAGACTGATGCCGCCGCGTTGAAACCGGCCTCGAAGTTCAAGCCGGTGAATTATCCTAAAGCCGATGGCGTTCTGAGCTTCGACAAGCTCACCAATGTCGCCTTTACCAATACGTATCATGAAGAAAACCAGCCCGTTCACCTCAAGGTACAGGACGATGCGTTGCAAAAATCGTCCGAATTAGGCGTGTTCGATGGGCCATCGGCCCGGTACTGCCCTGCTGGTGTGTATGAATGGGTCGATGACGGCACAGGATCGAAGCGCTTCCAGATCAACGCCCAGAACTGCATCCACTGCAAGACCTGCGACATCAAGGATCCGAACCAGAACATCAACTGGACCGTGCCGGAAGGCGGCGGCGGACCGGCCTATTCCAATATGTGAAACTGCCCTGATGGCGCCTTGCGCTCGCCTGATTGCGCTGATTGACTGGCTTTAACCGGGTGGGATGCGGAGATCGGCAGATGACCTTGAAACGCGTAACCCTGCTCTGCGCAGCCCTGTTTCTCAGCCCGGCTGCCTGCGCTGGTTCCCCGCAGCCGCAAGGCGTCCAGGCCACGCCGAGTGAAGCCACAGCTGAGTTTTCAGCCCCTGCGGCAGCCATGGCCAGACGAGGCGCTGATGGCCAGCCACAGGCTTATCCCAGCCGCTCGGAAGCGCTGATTGCCGGCGATACGGCGGGTCTGCTGCGCGCTCTGTCGAACCAGACTCCGGCAGAGAAGGAAACCGACAGCTATGCCGCGGCCTTCCTGGCGATCGATCGCATTGCGTCAGACGATTTCAGCGCCGCGCGGCGCTATCTCAATGTCGAGGATGACGCCTCTGCCGAGGAGGCGCCCGGGCTGCATGTGTGGATCGACGCCTGGATGCTCGCCATGGAAGGCGAGGCAGGCCGGGCACTCGAGCGCCATCGCGCAGTCGCGGGTTCGATGCCCGGCGTAACCGGAGAGCTCTCCCTGGCGGCCATGCTGGATGCGCTCGGCAGGCCCGAGGAGGCCCTCGCCGTATATGAGGCGCTCACCCCTTCGCGTATCGAGGCGCCAGAGCACGCCTTCGACCCTCGCGGCATCGTCTTCAACCATGTGCGCACGGTGATCGTTCGTCATGCGCTATTGCTGCAACGTCTCGGCCGGATCGAAGATGCGAAGGCAGTTTATGAGCGGCTTGCTGCCGCTGAACCTGAAGAGGCAACGAGTTACACAGCGGCGATCGAAAGCCTTGAAAGCAGGCGTAATCTGGACAACGAGGCCCTGACCTTGCGCAGCGGATTTGCGCAGGCCCTTTCGGATGTCTCCCACGCAATGCAGGAAGAGCGCTACATCCGGGCAGCCCTGATCGGAGTGCGGTTGACAGGTTTTGATGAGGACCGCGCCGCATTCGATCTGGTGGCCCTGCTGATCGATCCGGACAATCACAACCTGCGCGCGGCGATAGTCAGCGCGCTGTATGCGCAGGCCCACTACGACGGGGCAGCCCATGTTGCCCTTTCGGCCCCAAATCAGCGCCCCTCACTCTGGATGTCCGGAGCACAGGCCCTCCTCATGTCGGGCGACGAGGCCGGCGCCAAAACCGCGATTGACGAGGCGCTCAAGATCACCGGGCCTGACGACCGGCTGCAGACCCTTTATGGCGCCTTGCAGCTGCGCTCACTACTGGGGGACCGTGAGGGGTCTGAAGCCATTATACCTGAAATAATCGCCTCGGCAGAGAACCCCGCCGAACTTGCTGCGGCCCACGCCATCGTCAGCAGCGCTTTCGGGCATTTCGGCGAACTTGACCGCGCTGTTTTTCATGCAAGGGAAGCCCGGCGGCTCGACGACACCCACAGCCGGCGCATTCGCCTTGCCGATCTTCTCGGCCAGCAAGGCGAAATTACCGAAGCGCTTGGACTATTGCGGTCCGAACGCCTGGCCCGGCCAGATGACCCTTACACGCTCAATTCACTCGGATATTTTCTCGTAACCCGAACCGACCGCTATGAAGAGGCGTATCGCCTGCTCCTTCGGGCGCACCTGCTTGCAGAGAATGACCCTTATATTTCTGATTCGCTTGGCTGGGCGCTCTACAAGCTCGGCCATCTTGTGCCGGCGCGGGACCTCATCCGTTTCGCGCGCGAAGAGATGAAGCCGCAGATGCATTGGGAAGTTGAGGATCATCTTGGCGATATTTACTGGCATCTCGGTGATCAGCCAGCTGCGCGGGAGTCATGGGCTCGGGCGCTGGAGAATCACCCCCCGGCGCTCGACAGGGCTGAGATCGAGACGAAATTGCAGGAAGGCCTGTCCGGGCCTGCACCCGAGACACGTCCGTTACCAGACGTTTCCCTAAATGAAGAGAATGTCACTCGCAGGGGCATCTGAGTTGTGGCCCTTTCACCGGCAAATGCGGCGTCTTACAATACACTTCGAAGTTCCTGATCTGCTGCGCATACCCCGCAAGGCAGGACAGGAATCGCAGTACAGGATAAAGGCATGACTGAAGCGCCTCCGACTTTCGAGCCATCGCCCGGGCGCGGTCCCGGCTGGCTGATATGGATCCGCCGGCTGCTGATCCTTGTGCTCGTTCTGGGCGTGATCACTTTCATTGCGCTGTGGGGTTATTTCGCGGCGCTTTCGAGAGACGTGCCCTCGGTTTCCGCACTCAAGCAGTATGAGCCCCCTATTACATCGCGCGTCCATGCCGGGGATGGCACCCTGATTGCCGAGTTTGCTGAACAGCACAGGGTCTTCGTGCCCTATCAATCAATCCCGATCCATGTAGTCCAGGCGTTTGTTTCCGCTGAAGACAAGAGCTTCTTCGAGCACGAGGGGCTTGATTATACGGGGATACTGCGCGGAGCCCTCAACTCGGCACGCAATCAGATCACCGGTTCGGGCGGGCTGCAGGGGGGGTCCACAATCACGCAGCAGGTTGCCAAGAACATGCTGCTGACCCGTGACCAGAATATTGAGCGCAAGGCCCGGGAAGCGATCCTGGCACGCCGGATCGAGCGGGAGTTCAGCAAGGAACAGATCCTCGAACTTTATCTCAACGAGATCTACCTCGGCGGAAGCTCCTACGGCGTCGGCTCCGCGGCTCTGAACTATTTTAACAAGTCCCTGCCGGAACTGGACCTTTCGGAAGCCGCAATTCTTGCCTCGCTCGCTCAGGCTCCGTCAGCAGTGAACCCCTACCGCCGCCCGGAAAGGCTGCTTCAACGGAGAAATTACGTTATCGGCCGGATGCTGGATGATGGCTACATCTCGGAAGAAGAGGCCGCCACCGCCCGCGCCAGCCCCCTGTCGACAACGCGCCGTCTCCGCGGCCCGGAATATGCTGCAGCCACCTATTTCGTTCAGGAGCTGCGCCGTGATCTCATAGGCTCTTTTGGCGAGAGCACGCTGGAACGGGGCGGTCTTTCAATTCGCTCGACAATCGACTCCCGGCTGCAACTTGCGGCCCAGGAAGCGCTGCGAAACGGGCTTATCGCTTATGACCGGCGTCATGGCTGGCGGGGGCCGCTGACAAGGCTCGAGGTCAATGACGAGGCTGCAGAGGCGCTCAGGTCGGTTACTCTGCCCAGCGGCCACGGGAGCTGGGAAGCAGCGCTGGTCACGCGCGTGACGGATTCAGGGGCCAACCTGCTTTTGACGGACGGGGCCGAGATCCGGCTTCCGGCCGACGAAGTGCAGTGGGCCCGCACCTATCGGCCTGAGGGCGAGACTGCAGGACTGCGCCCGGGACACGTCATTCTGGCCGAGTTCCGGCGTGTCCCCGCAGAGGACGGTCAGGGTTCGACGCCAAACGCTGATCAGCCCGATGACTCAGATGAAGCGGGTGAGGGTGCCTCGCTTGTCCCAGCCACGACGCTGATGGTACCGACGGGTCTTGCCACGCTGCGCCAGGTCCCGGACGTTGACGGATCGCTCGTTGCGCTAGACCCGCATACCGGCCGTATCCTCGCCATGCAGGGCGGCTATTCTTTCTTCAGGTCGAGTTTCAACCGGGTAACCCAGTCGCGGCGTCAGCCCGGATCAAGTTTCAAGCCCTTCGTCTATGCTGCTGCTCTGGAGCGCGGCTATACCCCGGTCGACCGGGTCCTGGATTCGGCTTTCGTCTCGTACGACCCATCGACCCAGAAATACTGGTCGCCGAAGAACTATACGGCCGGTCAGTCCTATGGCCTCGTCACCATGCGGTCTGCCCTTGAACGGTCCCTCAATATGGTCACGGCGCGCGTTGCGCAGGATATCGGGATGCCAGCCGTGTCGGACCTTGCCGAACGCGCGGGTGTCTATGAGCGGCTTCCGCCATACGCGGCCATGTCGCTCGGCGCGGGCGAAACCTCACTCCTCGACCTCGCCCGTGGCTACGCGGTGTTCGTGAACGGAGGCAAGAAAATCCGCCCGACATTGCTTGACAGGGTGCAGGACCGTTACGGCCGCACCTTGTTCCGTCATGACGAACGCGAGTGTACCGACTGTCATCCCCCCGAATGGGATGGCGGCCAGCCACCCCAGCTTGCCGACACACGGGAACAGGTTCTCGACCCGATTGTTGCCTTTCAGGTCACACACATGCTCGAGGGTGTTGTCGAGAGAGGCACGGCGCGGCGCGCGCTGCGGGTCGGAAAGCCGCTGGCGGGAAAAACCGGAACGACTGATAATTATCGTGACGCCATCTTTGTCGGCTACTCACCTGATCTTGTTGTCGCTATCCGCATCGGCTTTGACGACAATCGCAGCCTCGGCGAAGGCGAGGCAGGCGGCTCACTCGCCGTGCCGATCTTCGCTGAGTTCATGGAAAAGGCTCTTGAGGGGCAGCCCCCTACCCCCTTCCGGAGACCGCCGGGTGTCAGGCTTGTGCGAGTCAATGCCACAACGGGCGCCCTCGCCAGCGGGGACATGAGCGGCACCATAAACGAGGCTTTCCGCCCCGGCACCGAACCCACCTCGCAATCGCTAGCCAGCATAGACGAATGCCTGTCCATTTCCGGTTCGTGCGGGCCGGCTCCGCATGAGGCGGGACCGGACGACGATGATGTTGCGCAGGACACGCTCGACGGGACCTACTGACGCCCGGCCCGTCACAATCCTGCAGCGCCGCTGACATCCAACGGCTTTGACCCTGCACGCTCGAGCCGATATAGCCACTTTCCAAAGCCCGGCAGGGCTCACTACAGGGTTTTAATGATGTCTGCAGAAATCCGTTCGCTTATTGACCAGATAAATCAGTCTGCATCCCTGCTGCGGAGGCGTCTTTGACTGGGACAATGCAACCAAGCGTCTTGACGAACTGACTGCGCTCTCCGAACGGCCGGATTTCTGGAACGACCCCGCTTCGGCCCAGGCCATGATGCGGGAACGCCAGAAACTCGCTGATGGCATCGCACTGATCGAAATGCTGGAACGCGAGGCCGCCGACGCGCCCGAGCTGATGCAGCTCGCCGAGAGCGACGTTGCAATGCTCTCCGATCTCGAAGCCAGTCTGAAATCCACGGCTGCGCGGGCCTCAGCCGCTGAGCTTGCAACGCTGCTTTCCGGTGAAGCGGACGGGAATGACTGCTATGTCCAGATCAATGCGGGCGAAGGTGGCACCGAAAGCCAGGACTGGGCCTCTATCCTGCGGCGCATGTATGCGCGATGGGCCGAGAAGCAGGGCTATCAGGTCGATTCACTGGATGAGCGTGAAGGCGAGGAAGCGGGCATAAAATCCGCGACACTCCAGATCAGGGGCGAAAATGCCTATGGCTGGCTGAAGACCGAGACGGGCGTGCACCGGCTGGTCCGGATATCGCCCTTTGATGCCTCGGCGAGGCGGCACACATCGTTCGCTTCCGTGAGCGTCTCACCCGTCATCGATGATCGCATCGAGATCGAGATCAATCCGTCTGACGTGCGAACGGATACCTATCGCGCTTCAGGCGCTGGCGGGCAGCACGTCAACAGAACCGATTCAGCTGTTCGGCTCACCCATGAGCCAACCGGGATTGTGGTCGCGTGCCAGAGCGGTCGGTCACAGCACCAGAACCGCGACGAAGCCTGGCGCATGCTCCGGTCCAAGCTCTATGAGCTTGAGTTGCAGAAGCGGAAAGCCGTAGCCGATGCGCAGTATGCCGGAAAAAGCGCAATCGGTTTCGGGCACCAGATCCGCTCCTATGTTCTTCAACCCTATCAGATGGTCAAGGATCTGCGCACGAATGTCGAAACCTCGGACACGGACGGGGTCCTCGATGGAGACATCGACCGTTTCCTCGGCGCGGCGCTGGCAGCAAGTGTCAACAAAGGAGCGGATGCGTGAACGGGAATGCCGGTCAGGAAGCCCGCTCTGATCACGCTGTTAGCATGCTTGGCCGGCTGAGCATCTGGAAAGCCGATCAGGGGTATGGCTTTCTTCAGCCGGAAGATGATTCAGGCGACGTCTTCGTTCATGTCCGTGACTTCATAAAGGAAGGCCGCAATATCGAGATCGGCCAGCTTTACTCGTTCGAACTGGCTCTCGATCCGCAGGGGCGCAGACGGGCCAAGCATGTCCGCACGCTTCAGGCTGAAACGGCCGAGTCGCCGGCGATTAATCCGGTCGAGCGTTCGGTTCGCTACCTTGTCATTATCGCTTTCGCGATCCTGGTCGGCTCGGTCTGGCAGGTGCAACCCATCCCGCCCGCCATTCTGTATGTCTATGTCATTGCCAGTGCGCTGTGCTTTGCAGGATATGGTTTCGACAAACAGGCCGCCCTCGCGGGCAACTGGCGGATCTCGGAGACCGTCCTTATCCTGCTCGGCCTGGTCGGCGGCTGGCCGGGCGCGATCTTGGCTCAGGAAGTCTTCCGGCACAAAACCCGCAAACGAAGCTTCCGTGCCGTGTTCTGGATGAGTGTTTCAATCAACATTCTGGCGTTCCCGCTGGTCGTCTCTCGGCCAGGCGGCTGAACTCAGGATTTCGCCAGCGCCAGGGCTTTTCGGAACACAGTCGGCAACCCGCTCGTGCGCTCAGGCCCGGACCACGCAGCTCCGGGGCTCATGTCAGGCCCTGCTTGGGCCGACCAGACCGTCAGAACGAGATGAAAATGCGTGAATGTATGACGAACCTCGCCGCGATCCGTCCAGGGCGCGCTGAGCGGCGGCTCCGGAGGGGGCAGGCTTTCCATCCACGCTCCGGTCGGAAGTGCGAGCATGCCTCCGAGCAGGCCCGCAGGCGGGCGGCGCTCGGTCAGAACACTTGTGCCCTGGAACAGAACCCACACATGGCCGTAGCGAACTGGTAACGGGGCTTTCTGCACTTTCGGCGGGTAGGCCTCCGGCGTCCCGTATTCATGCGCCGTACACAGATGAACAAGCGGGCAGGCGCCACAGGCTGGCGCGCGCGGGGTGCAGACAGTCGCACCCAGATCCATCAAAGCCTCAGCGAAATCACCAGGCCTGTTGGTAGGCACGAGGCTTTCGGCGAGACTCCTGATTTGTATTTTTCTCTGGCGAAGCGGCGCATCAAGCGCCATCAGGCGCGCAAAGACCCGTTCGCCATTCCCATCGATTGCAGGAACCCGCTCGCCGAAAGCAATGGCAGCGATAGCGCCCGCCGTATACTCTCCGATGCCGGGTAACTTTCGCAGGTCCCGGGCTGTCTGCGGAAAACCGCCGGCCGAGCAGACTGCTCGGGCGCAGGCAAGAAGGTTGCGGGCTCTGGCATAGTATCCGAGCCCTGCCCAGGCCTGCATCACTTCCTCATCACGGGCCGCTGCCAGCGCGGTTACACTCGGCCAGCGCTGAAGAAACCGCCGGTAATATGGGGCTGCGTGCGCAACCGTCGTCTGTTGCAACATGATCTCGCTGAGCCAGACCCTGTAGGGATCTCGGCCCTCACCTTTCGCGCTGCGCCAGGGCAGATCCCTCGCATGGCGGTCAAACCAAGCCAGCAGGGCTTTCGGCATGTCGGCAGGATCAGTCATGCGCGGCTGATATTCGCCTTTCGCGGACCCGGAAACTGATGCAGGCTGCGGCCATGTCGAACGATCCATCCTCTGATCCCATCGAAGAAGCTAGGGCGCTTGTAAAGCTACGCTACAGGCGGGCACGCGCCGCGCGCGTCGCCATTCAGCCGGCCGGGCCCGTCTTTGCCCGGATTGGCCGGCGCGACGGTGGCAAACGTCTGCCGCCGCTGCAAACGCTGCAGCTGAGATGGGCCGAAATCGTCGGAGAGGCCTTGGCTCGCTACAGCTTTCCGCAAAAGCTGACTTCCGGCAAGAACGGGCGGATACTGACCCTGGTTGTGCTCACCCAGGCTGCCCCGCTCGTCCAGCATGCGGCGGAGACGATTCGGGAGCGGGTCTCTGTAGCAGCCGGGGGGGATATCGTTGCCCTGCGCCTGATTCATGGCAATCCGGCCAGGCCGGTCTCGGGCGGGGTACCGGAGGCGCGGCCGCGCCGCCCCCTCACTGAGGCCGAAGCAGCAGAAATCACGGCCTTGTGTGCTGGCATTCGTGATCCCGGTCTGCGGGCTTCGATTGTTGCGCTTGGTCACGCTGTGCTATCGGCAAAGTAAACAGGAGCGGTGTTTTCCTTAACCAATTGGAAACCGGCTCAACTCAATTCTTAACGTGAGGCTTATGACGATGGCTAGGATCTCTCGGCGTGCAGCGCTGGCTGCCTTGACGGCGCTTTTTGTGGCCGCCTGCAGCGATGCGGGTAACACAGCGGGTGCAGCGCCCGCCAATGGCATGGTTGGCGGCGAACCCGGTTTCGCACGGGGCAACGAGGATGCTCCGATTACCCTTATTGAGTACGCCTCTCCAACCTGCCCGGTCTGCAAATATTTCCACGAGACCATCAAGCCGGTGATCGATGAAAACTACGTCGACACTGGCAAGGTCCGCTACATTTTCCGTGAGTTTCCTCTCAACGAAATCGATGTCGCCGCCTATGCCCTCGCGCGGTGCGCCGGAGAGGGGCGTTACTTCGATGTCCTCGACGACTTCTTTGCCAATCAGGATGGTGTTCGCTCGGCCGTCGGAGCCGGCGCGGCAATGGTTGCCCTGACCACCATCGCCCAGCGTCATGGCATAGCCGATGAGGCCGCAGTGAATGCCTGTATCACCAATGCCGATATCCGGCGGGGGATCGCGGACTCGGTAAAGGCCAGCGAGTCACATGGCGTGAATGGCACTCCGACCTTCGTGCTGAACGGGCAGGTTCGTGAATTCTCGGGCGACTACAGGACGGCGGAAGGTTTTTCCCGGCAACTCGACGCGCTCCTGGCCGCGTCCGAGAGCAATTAACAAGCGGGAGCCGGCATGCAGATCACTGAAATCCGTATCGCCGGCTTCAAATCGTTTGTGGATCCGCAGACCGTCCCAATCGAACCCGGGCTGACAGGGATTGTCGGCCCGAACGGGTGCGGGAAATCCAACCTGCTGGAGGCGCTGCGCTGGGCCATGGGGGCAAGCTCGGCCAAGGCGATGCGCGGCGGCGAGATGGATGATCTCATCTTTTCCGGCTCGCAGCACCGCCCGGCGCGGGAAACCGCAGAGGTTGTCCTCGTCCTCGATAATTCCAAGCGTACAGCGCCGGCTGAGTTCAATGGTGATGATGTACTCGAGATCGAACGCCGCCTGCGGCGCGGTGCGGGATCAAGTTACCGGATCAATGGGCGGACTGTACGGGGCAAGGACATACAGCTGCTCTTTGCCGACGCATCGACAGGCGCAAACTCGCCTGCCCTTGTGCGGCAGGGACAGATTTCCGAACTCATCGGGTCGAAGCCGCAGAACCGGCGCCGCATCCTGGAGGAAGCCGCCGGCATAACGGGCCTGAATACCCGCCGGCATGAGGCCGAGCTGAAGCTCGCGGCAGCCGAAGACAATCTTCAGAGGCTGAGCGAGATTTCGTCAGAAATCGAACGACAGCTGACCAGCCTCAAGCGGCAGGCCGGGAAAGCCCGCCGCTACCGCAAGCTTTCAGAGGAGGTTCGCTCGCTGGAAGCCTTGCTGGCGCACTTGCGCTGGGTGGAGGCAAGCGAGGCCGCAGATTCAGCGCGTGCGGAAGTTCATGGCTTTCGTGAAAGGGTCGAGCAGACAAGCTGTGCAGATGCCCAGTGCGAGCGCGCCCGCCTTGATGCGTCCGAAGGTTTGGCGGAACTGCGCGAAGCCGAAATGTCGGCCGCCGCGCATCTGGGTGAAGCCCGCATTACGCTGGCAAGACTTGAGACCGAGCGTCAGGCAGCCGTCGCAGCTGAAGAGCGGCTGTCGGCTGAAGCAAGCCGGGCCGTTCTCGACTTCGAGCGCGAGACAGGCGCGCTGGCCGAAGCAAAAGCTGCTGTTGAGTCGGCACGCGCCGATCTGTCAGCCCTGCCGCGCGATAACCAAGGGCTGCAACACCGCCTCGAGAACGATGCGAAAAACGCGCTGCATGAAGCCTCTGAGGCCTTGCAGGCTGCCGAAGATGAACACGACACCGCCCAGGCGGCACTCGCGGAAGCGCGCGCCCGCAGAAAAGCCGCAGAGGACAACGCTGCCGCCCATCAGGCCCGCCGCGAAGCGCTACAGGCAGAAATAGCCCGGCTTCAGTCGGAAATGACCGGGCTTGAGGATACCGCTATCCTTGCCCTCAACCTCCGGCAGGCCCGCAATGATCTCGCTGCGGCTGAGATGGCATTCCATGACGCGGAGCGCGCTGCCGAGAATGCCGAGGCCGAACTGACGGCAACACGTGGGGCAAAAACGGCAGCACAGCCCGCCTTTGAAGAAGCGGACCGGGCGGTCAGGGCGCTGGAGGCCGAGATTTCGGGCTTGGAGAAACTTCTCCGCCGTCAGGAAGGCTCGTCGCACCCCGGTGTGGTTGAGCAGATCCGCACCCGGAAAGGGTATGAAAAAGCCATTGCAGCGGCATTTGGCGACGATATCGATGCTCCGACCGATCGGACCGCGCCGAGCTTCTGGGCAGGCGCACTGGCGAAGGGAAATCCACTGCCGGAAGGCGCCGAGCCGCTTTTGGCTTATGTTGAGGCCCCAAAAGAACTCCAGGCCCGGCTTGCGCAGTGTGGTCTTGTCGATCCCGAGCAGGGAGAGCGCCTCTGCGCACTGCTGGTCCCGGGCCAGCGGCTCGTCTCTTTGGACGGGCACCTCTGGCGATGGGACGGCTTCACGCGAACGCCGTCCGCACCTGTCTCTGCAGCAGCAAGGCTTGAGCAGCAGGCACGTCTCGAAGAGGCCCGGATTGAGCTGAACCGGCTCAAGGCAGAGCGGACGATACATGCGGAAGCGCTGGCCCGTGCACGGGAGGCCCGGCAGCTCGCAGAGGAAACGACCCGCCATCTCCGGCAGCAGGTCAGCCCGGCCCAACGCGCCCTGAACGAAGCCCGGGCCAGGACAGCCGAGGCATCGCAGGCGTCAGATCGCGCCATGCTCAAGCGCGAGGCGAATTCTGACGCTCTTGCCCGCGCCGAGGCCGATCTTGCCGTTGTCGATGCGGCCCTGTCGCTGCTTCAGGACGGCAAGGAAGCCATGGAGGATGCCCGGCTTGAGGCGGCACTCCATGCCGCCAAAACAAGGCTTTCGGATGCACGCAGCGCTGAAGCGGAGGCGCGATCCAGATTGATGGAACTCGCCCGCGGGCGGGAACAGGCCGCTGAACGCCGCTCATCTGTCATGCGGGATGTCGAGGCATGGCAGGCCCGTTTGGAGGCCACTCAGGCCCGCATCGCGGCCCTGTCCGAACGCCGGGCAGACATTGCCGCTCAGGCTATCTCAGCCAAGGAGCGGCCCCAGGCCCTGGCCGAGCAACTCGAAGCCCTTGCTACTGAAGCCGAGATACTTGAGGCGCGCCGGACTGAGTGCGCAAATGCGCTCGCAGCGAAAGAGACGACGATACGCGAGGCAGATGCCGCGGCCAGAAAAGCTGCCACGGAAGCCGGACAGGCCCGAGAAGCGCTCGCCGCCTGGCAGGTCAAGCTCGAAACAGCCGAAACGCGGCTGGCCGAAGTGATCGACTTTGCCCGGCACACCTTCATGCGCGCGCCCGACGGGCTATTGGCGATTGCACAAGCCGGTCTTGATGACGGCATGACCGATGCGATGGATATCCGCGAGGCCGAGAAATGCCTCGACGAGCGCCGCCGCGAGCGCGACCAGCTCGGCGGCGTGAACATGAATGCGGACGAGGAAGCCGTCGAACTGGAAAGCCGCCTCGGCCTGCAGCTCGCCGAACGTGATGACCTGGCGGCCGCCATCGCGAAGCTCCGCGAGGGTGTGCAGGCGCTCAATGCCGAGGGGCGCGAGCGCCTCAATGCCGCCTTCGAGACAGTCAACTCCCATTTCCAGGCCCTGTTCACCGCCCTGTTCCAGGGCGGCCAGGCCGAACTGCGCCTGATCGATGCAGATGACCCCCTTCAGGCCGGGCTGGAAATATTTGCCCAGCCACCGGGGAAAAAACTGGGCACGCTTGCGCTTATGTCAGGCGGCGAGCAAGCCCTCACAGCGACCGCCCTGATCTTTGCGGTCTTTCTTTCACGGCCGGCGCCGATCTGCGTTCTCGACGAGGTCGACGCGCCGCTCGATGATGCCAATGTGGACCGGTTCTGCAACCTGCTGGACGAAATGCGCCGGCGCACGGACACTCGCTTCATCGTCATCACCCATAACGCTGTAACTATGAGCCGGGTGGACCGCCTGTTTGGCGTAACCATGCGCGAAAAGGGCGTTTCACGGCTGGTCTCGGTCGATCTGGAAGGTGCCGAACAACTGGTTGCGGCGGAGTAGCGCATTCTGATCCAGAAAAAATCAAAGGGAAACAAGAGGTTGATGATTATGGTTTCCCGTTGACTTGCCATGGCGCGCCCCATAGTTTGCGCGCGATTCCGGGGCTTTTCCTCAGGATCATCATCCCGTTCGCGGAGCCCCTGCCCCATGCCGAACGAGCAACCTGAGGATCTCGGCGAGCAAATCGCCAGAGCACAGGCGGCACGTGCAGCTAAAGAGGCAGCAAAGCGCAGGCACAGGGATGATGGTGCGGGTAATGTCTCGGCTGGGGCTTACGCTTTGCGTTTTGGCGTCGAAATCGTCGCCTGTGTCTTTGTTGGTGGCTTCATCGGCTACTGGATTGACCGGTTCGCAGGCACAGCCCCATGGGGCTTGCTGGGCGTTGGCGCACTCGGCGTCGCGGCCGGAATAAGGGGCATGGTTCGCGCGTATCACGAACTGAATGCCGCGGCCCGCTTGAACTCAACGGAGCCCGAGGCTCCGCAGGACCGAAAGACGGACGAATGACCCTCCTCCCCCTGCGCATTGCAAATGACCCCATCCAGCAGTTCGAAATCACAAGATGGCTGCACCTTAATGTTGGCGGCATAGACCTCTCGTTCACCAATGCATCCGGCTTCATGCTTCTTGGCGTAGTGATGATCATCGCCTTTTTCGGCTTCGCGGCGAACAAGGCTGATCTGGTCCCCTCCCGCCTGCAATCCGTTGCCGAAATCGGCTACGGTTTCGTCGCAGACATGGTCCGCGGAGCCGCAGGCGAAGAAGGGCTGAAATTCTTTCCCTTTGTCTTCACCCTGTTTTTCTTCATTTTCTTCGCCAACATGATCGGCATGGTGCCGTACGCCTTTACGACGACCAGCCACATCATCGTGACCGCGGCACTCGCCATGACGGTGATCCTGATCGTTATCGGCTATGGATTCTACAAGAACGGCCTGAAATTCTTCGGCCTGTTTGCCCCCTCGGGGGCTCCGTGGCCGGTCTACATCATCCTGATCCCTATCGAGGTGATCTCCTTCATCGCCCGGCCCCTTACCCTGTCGCTTCGCCTGTTCGCCAACATGCTGGCCGGACACATCATGCTGAAGCTGTTCGCCGGCTTTGCGGTATCGCTGACAGCTGCGGGCGGCGCCTACATCCTGCTCGCCCCGATGGCCTTTGCGATGGGCGTGGCCCTGAATGCGCTGGAGCTTCTGGTTGCCGGCCTGCAGGCCTACGTGTTCGCCATTCTCACCTGCGTCTACCTCAATGACGCGCTGCACCCCAGCCATTGAACCGGGGATATCCTCATGCCGGTGCGGCACCGCGTCCGCACCAAACGCCTTGACGCCCGCGACCGAAGCCGCTTCACGGGCGACACTTTGTAACAGAATCGAGCATTCCCAAAGGAGACACCCATGGAAGGCGATATCACCCTCGGACTGAAGTATGTTGGCGCGGGCCTGGCGACCCTCGGCATGATTGGCGCAGCCATCGGCGTGGGCAACATCTTTGGTTCGTTCCTCGATGCCGCGATGCGCAATCCCTCCGCTGCTCCGCAGCAAACGGGCAACCTGTTTATCGGCATGGCCTTGTCGGAAGCCCTGGGGATCCTGTCTTTCCTCGTCGCGATCCTTATCCTGTTCGTCGTCAACTGAGGTGCGGCTGGCGCGGCCTCCGGAGTAGCCCGAGCCAGCCCTCCGCCACAGGGATTTCCATGAGCGTGATACTTGTCCCTTTGCTCGCAAGCGCTGCCGACGCCGCTGAGGGGAATCCGTTTCCTCCCTTCGAGACCTGGCACATGCCCTCGCAGCTGTTCTGGCTGGCGATCCTGTTTGGCGGGCTGTACATCACGCTTTCGCGGTTCATCCTGCCACGTATGGCGGATACGTTTGAAAAGCGCGCCAATCGCATTGCCGCCGATCTTGATGAGGCTGCACGGCTGAACAACAACGCCGTCTCTGCCCAGAAGGCGCTTGTAAGCAAGCTGGCCGAAGCGCGCGCGCGCGCCCGGGAGACCGGCGAGAAGGCGCTTGAGAAGGCCAATGCGGAAATCACCCAGGAAAGCGCTCGCGTCGATGCGGAGCTGGGACGCAAACTCGATGTGGCGGACCAGCGGATTGACGCCCTGCGGGAGGCAGCAATGAAAAATGTCCGCGAAATTGCGTCACAATCTGCCACAGCCATTACCCAGCGTCTCGGCGTCAAGGCGTCAGCGGCCGATGTGAAGAAGGCCGTCGATGCGGTACTGGAATGATATGATGACCCGGCTCGGACCCAGCGTAATCATTCTCGCCGCCCTGGCCCCACCGGCCCTGGCTACGGCAGGGAATGCAGAGAACGCCTTTCTCAAAGGGCTGGTTTATTCACTCACCGATCCGGTGACGCATGTCGCGTTCCTGGCGCTGGTGGTGTTCTTGCTTATTGTCGGCCGTCTTGGCGCGTTCAAATTCATCTTCGGCAGCCTCGACAAGCGCCGGGACAGGATAAAGTCTGAGCTCGATGAAGCTGCCCAGCTTCGCGAGAAAGCCGCAGAAGCGCTGGCTCTTGCCGAACGGCGCGCGCAGGATGCGGAAAAGGAAGCCGAGGCTATCATTGAGCGCGCCCGCGAGGACGCAAAAACCATGCTTGAAGAGGCCCGGCGGGATCTTGCCGCGAAGATTGCAAGGCGGGAGGCCCAGGCAGAAGACCGTATTGCGCGGGCCGAGGCAGAAGCCGCAACTGAAGTGCGTCGTGCAGCCGCTGACGCCGCCACTGAAGCGGCCCGCAGGGTTTTGCAGGCCAAGGCCGGTCCAGAGCAGTTTGACGCAGCCCTTGAAGAAATCGAGCGGGCTTTGAGATAAGGGTCCATTCTGGACACATGGTTTACATTCCATACCGGTCACATGGTTTACACATT